>NZ_JBVJCT010000020.1:8760-118636 GCF_055588305.1 Streptomyces sp. NPDC042002
GTGGGGGGTGTTTTCCCGGTCCGGTCGGTGGTCGGTGGTCGTTCAGTTCGGGGCGTCGGGTGTGCCTGAGACGGTGGCGGTGAAGACGGTGTATTCCTGCTGTACGCCGGTGATCCGTATGCTCGAACCGCCGGTGGGTTCCTCGCGGTGCGTCGCCTCGATCCATACCGGCGAGGTGAACTCCGCGTACTGCCGGAATTGTGCGTGCACCGAGGAGGGGGTGAATCCTTTCGGTCCGCCGAGCGCGGTGGCTGCCTGCCAGGCCGCCTCCAGCAGGACCATGCCGGGGTAGTGGTCGCCGGCGTGGTCGAAGAGGACCGCGTGCCGCGGATCGGGGTCGAGGAGCCAGTGGCCGGGCCGGTCGCCGGTGGCGAGGAC
Source organism: Streptomyces sp. NPDC042002 (assembly GCF_055588305.1). Lineage (NCBI taxonomy): Bacteria > Bacillati > Actinomycetota > Actinomycetes > Kitasatosporales > Streptomycetaceae > Streptomyces > Streptomyces sp. NPDC042002. Next base: position 9,139 of record NZ_JBVJCT010000020.1, read on the forward strand.
CACGTCGGCGGGCGCGGACTTGCCGACGGCGGCCGCGGGCAGGGTGTGCCGGGGCCGCGTCCGGGTGTACAGTCCGGCCGTCGTGGCGGTGCCGCGCAGCCGGCGGTAGGTTCCCTGCGAGATGCAGGTGAAGCGGCCGCCGCCGACGGCGCACGGCCGGCCGCCGCGCTCGATGGTGATGGCCATCTCGAAGCCCGCGAGCCGTTTGCCCCTGCGGACCACATCGGAGCAGGTGGCTGTCAGGGACAGTTCGCTTGGGCCCCGTCCGATCACCATGTTCTCGGCGGAGGTGGTCAGGTACAGCTCCGACAGCAGGAAGTGGTGGCCCAGAGGTACGTCGAACTCGGCGTGCGCGAGGAAGAGCCCGGTCTGGCGGATGGTCTCGGCCGCCTGCAGGGCGTCGTGGTGCCTGCCGTCCGCGCTGGTGAAGAACGGGTGCATGCGCGGCCACTCGCCGGTGAGGGCGAACCGGTCGTCGCCGAGCTTCTCGCAGCCGGTCAGGAAGACCTCCGCGTGGCAGGCCCGGTGCACGTACTCCCGGGGAACCGTGGTCGTCAGCATGGCCGGCAGGCCGGTCGGGCCGGCCAGGTCTGTCCAGTCGGTCAGGCCCGTCACGGGCGGTGCTTCCGGCTCTGGTGACGGGGTGACGAGAGCTGTCGTACGGGTCGTCAGAGCAGTCACGCGCTCTCCGCCTCTCTCCACAGAAGTCAAGCAGATGGGGGAAGAACTGGTAGGCCAAATAAGATACGGACTAACCGGTTTTATTTTCAACCCCAATTCGGCATACTGTGACCAGAGCTCGCGCGCCCCGCCCCCGGCGCAAGCGGTGGAAGGCCTTCCGCTAAAGGGGCGGTCCCCGGCGCGGGCCCGTCGGGTCTTTCAGACGAATACCGCACGTACGGTTTTGTTGATCGCGTGGTCCTGGACGTCTGGGCCCGCCTCGCCGACCGGAGGGTCGATGTCTCGTCAGCAACGGTGCCCGTACACATTCGATCCGTCAGGACGGGATCTCCACGGTGAGGCCGCCCGGCTGAGGGAGCGGGGGCCCGTCGCCCGGGTGACCCTGCCCGGTGGTGTCGAAGCGTGGGCGGTGACCGGTCACCAGGAGATCAAGGCCCTGCTGGTCGACCCCCGGATCTCCAAGGACGCCTACCGGCACTGGCCCGCGTGGGTCGACGGGGAGATCGCGCAGACGTGGCCGCTGGCGATCTGGATATCGGTGCAGAACATGGTCACCGCCTACGGGGACGACCACAAGCGCCTGCGCGGGCTCGTCGCCGCCGCCTTCACCGCCCGTAGGGTCGTCCGGCTGGCGCCCCGCGTCGGGCAGATCGTCCAGGACCTGCTCGACCGGCTCGCCCGGCTGCCGTCGGACCGGCCGGTGGACCTGCGGCAGGAGTTCGCCCACCTCCTGCCCGCGCAGGTGCTCGCCGAGCTGTTCGGCATCCCCGAGGAGCACCGCGCGAGGCTGCGCCGGATCATCGCCGGTTTCTTCCGCACCTCCGCCTCGCCGGAGGAGGCCCGGCAGAACGGCGTCGATCTGTACCTGACGATGAACGAACTGCTCGCCCTCAAACGCGGCACCCCCGCCGAGGACCTGACCAGCGCGCTGATCGCGTTACGCGACGAGGACGGGACCCGGCTGACGGAGAAGGAACTCGTCGACAACCTCATCCTGCTGTACACGGCGGGCTACGAGACCACGGTGAACCTGCTCGACAACGCGATCGCCCTGCTGCTGGCCCACCCCGGGCAGCTCGCGCTCGTCCGGTGCGGGCAGGCGACCTGGGAGGACGTCGTCGAGGAGACCCTGCGGATGGACGCCCCCGGCGCGAACGGGATCCTGCGCTACGCGGTGCAGGACGTGGAGATCGGCGGGGTGGTGATCCCCAGGGGCGACCCGCTGGTCATCTCCTACGTCGCCGCGGGGCGCGACCCTTCGGTGCACGGGGCGCACGCCGACCGGTTCGAGGTCACCCGGGACAGCCGCCGTGACCACCTTTCCTTCGGCCACGGACCGCACTTCTGCCTCGGCGCCCAGCTGGCACGGCTCGAAGCGACGCTCGCGCTGAGCGGCCTGTTCACGCGGTTCCCCGCGCTGGCACTGGCCGTGCCCGCGCGGAGCCTGCGTCCGCTGGAGTCGTTCATCTCCAACGGGCACCGTGAACTGCCCGTGCTGCTCGGGCCGTCCGCCGCGGCGGGGGAGCTGGGGCAGGCCGCGGTCCTCGCGCACCCCTAGGACGTGCCCCGGCGCCCGGTCGTGCGCCGGGCGCGCCCGGGCCGGGACGGGCGCCGGGCGTGCCCCGGGCCGGGACGGGCGCGGCGCGGCGGTACGGTCACCGCCGGAGGACGGTCGTGCCCGGTCAGGCGCAGGCCCCGGGCCGGGCGGGGGCGGCCGGGGGCGCTCCCGCCCGCCGCGATCGCGGCCCGGAACGGGTCGTGGCGGTCTCGCGCAGCAGCGGGCCGTACCACCCGAGGTGCGCGGCGAGGCCGTCGGCGGGGGCCGGGCCGGGATCGCAGCCCAGCTCCCGCCAGACACGATCGCTGGCGAACCAGTGGTCGGTGGCGAGCATCCCGAGGTGGTGCAGGGCCGCGGGGAAGCCCTCGGCCAGTTCCCCGGCCCGCCCCAGCGGCAGCAACTCGCGCTCCGGCAGGCCCAGTTGCTCCGTCACCAGGTCGATCAGAGCCGAAGCGGGCACCGGGCGCGGGTGGTTGACGTGGACGGCCCCCGGCAGGCCGTGTTCCCGCAGGGCGGCCGCGACGGCGGCCTCGGCCAGCACGGCGACGTCGACGGCGGAGTGCACCGAGGGGCACGCCACGCCCGCGCCCAGGAACCGTACGAGCTCCGCCAGCCCGGGAAGCACCCATCGGTCGCCCGTGCCGTAGACGAGGTGCGGGCGCAGTACCGTGCCGCCGGCGGCCAGTACGTGCCGCTCGGCGGCGGCACGGGTGCGGCTGGTGGCGGACGCCGGGGCCCGTACCAGGCCGGCGGGCTCGGCGTCGCGGAACGGGCCGCGTCCGTACACCGCGGCGGTGCTGACGTACACGATGCGGCGCACTTTGTGGCGCAGCGCCTCGTCGACCAGCGCCCGGGTGCCCAGGTCGTTGACCCTTTGCAGACTCTGCGCGTCGCCGTCCACGAGGGACGCGCAGTGCACGACGGCGTCGATCCCCTCGCACAGGCCCTTCAGCGACGCGGGGTCCGTGAGGTCCGCGCGCACGGCCTCGGCGCCCTCCTGTCCGTCAGGAGCGTTTGGACCGCGGTATACCAGCCGAACCCGCGCGGGCGGTTTTGTAAGGGCGGCGCGGACCACATGACGGCCGACGAAGCCGTTCGCCCCGGTGACCAGTACGTTCTTCGACATGTGAGGCTCCTCGGGGCGTCCGGCGGGGGCGAGGGCATAACGAAATACGTCAAGTGATCATCATCGGCTTGTGAAAATACGGACTACCTGGTTTTGTTCTAGTAGCGAGCGGGCACCTGGTGCCGTACCCAGCAACAACCAGGGAGGGCCTTCATGGCACGGCAGGAGCGCGCGATCCGGACGAGACTGGCGATCGTGACGGCAGCTGCTTCGGTCTTCGACGAGTACGGATACGAGCGCGCCACCATCGGCGAGATCCTGGCCAGAGCCGGGGTGACCAAGGGAGCGCTCTACTTCCACTTCCCGTCCAAGGCGGCCCTGGCCGAGGGCGTGCTCAGCCAGCAGTTCAGTCTGATCACGGTGGAGCCGAGCGCCTCCAAGCTGCAGGAACTGGTGGACACCGGGCTCACGGTGGCCTATCACATGCGCAGGGATCCGCTGGTGAGCGCGGTGGCGAGACTGAGCCTGGAGCAGGACGTACGGGCCCAGTTCGGCACCGCGGCCATCACCCAGTGGATCGACGCGAGCGCCTATCTGCTGACCGAGGCCAAGAAGCAGGGCGAGCTCCTTCCGCACGTCGTGCCGTCGGAGACCGCCTGGCTGTTCTCGGCCGCCTGGACCGGCGTGCAGGTCTATTCGCAGATCCTGTCGCAGCGGGAGGACCTCGAGGCGCGGGTGGTGTCGCTTTTCGGGCACCTGCTGCCCGGCATCGCGGTTCCGGGCGTCCTGACGAGCCTTGAGATCACCACCGGGCGGGCGATGGAACTCGGCGCCAGGAGCGAGGCGCGGGCACGGGAGGCGCTGGCCGACGATCCGGCGGACGACGAGGCGGCGGACGAGGGAGCGCCGGCCGGGGAAGCGGTGGCGGCGGCGAGCTGACCGGCCGGGTCGCCCGCCCGGTCAGCTCGCCGCCGCCACCGTCACCGTGGAGCGGAACACGGCCTCTCCGTCCTGATGGCCCGTCACGAGCACCGATTCCGTGGCATCCGCGCCGGTGCCGGGGACGCGGCACGCCTCGATCACACAGTGACCGGCCAGTTCGGTGGCACGTCCGAACTCGGTCGTGATGTCCAGCAGCACGCAGGAGCGCCCCAGCGTCACGGCCGTGGCCTGGCGGGCGGCTTCGAGCAGCATCATGTCCGGCACGTGGTCGATCTGGCGGTCGAAGAACACGGGGTGCCCGATGTCCACGCGCAGCAGCCACCGGCCCGGTTGTCCCATGGCGGACAGGACGGCGTCCATGGGCGAGCGGCGTCCGGCGGTCTGCGGGGGGACCGGGGCCGTCGGCGCGGTGACCTGGGGCCGGTCCTTTTCGGGCAGGTGGTGGGAGCGTATCCGCCGGTCCGCCGGCGGGGTGAGGCAGGTGAGCGCGCCGCCGCCCGTCGCCGCCAGGTGACCGTCGCGGTGGATCTCCACCTCGACGCGGAGCCCTGTCAGGGTGCCGTCGTGCCGCTCCGCCGACCGGACGGCGACGCGGAGTTCGAGCGTGGCGGGCGTCCAGCCGATGCCGAAGTGCTCGGGACGGGCGCTCACGCCGATGTCCCCCACCAGCAGCTGCCGGTCGAGTGGAACGCCGTACTCGGCGTGGGCCAGCAGGATCCCGGCCTGACGGATCGTCTCGGCGGCGATGAGCGGGTTGTAGCAGCCGTCCGCGGCGAAGAAGCTGTGCCCGCGGGGCCACTGGGCGGTCACGGCGAAGTGGTGGTCGTCCACCCGCTCCCAGCCGGTGAGCATCACCTCGGCGACGCTCGCGCGGTGGACGAGTTCCTTCGGCACGGTGGTGGTCAAGGGCCGGACGAGCAGGGCCCGCGTCCCGGAAGGCGTGGCCGGGTCGCTCTGCGCGCCTGTCGTGCCGGGTATCGCGTGATCGATGCGGAACGTGCTCACAGACATGGTTTCCCCCTGAACCCCATGGGCCTGGTGCCGAGGGAACCTCCTCGGCAGGGCAAAGATACATACCATCCGGTTTAATTTCCAGAAGGAGTCGGCAGTCGGGCCTCACGACAAGGGGAAGGACGCGTTCCCGGCCCGGATCGCCCGTCCCGGCCCGGGGCCGGGACGGGCCCCGGGGGGTCCCGTGCGGCATCGGACCGCGTGGCGGCCGCCGTCCGGCGGCGGGCGGGGCGCGCGGTCCGTTCCGTGTTCCCGGTGATCCCGGAGCCGTTCCCGGGCGGCCCGGCCGACCGCTCCTGCGGGCCCGGGGCGAAGGCCGGCGGCTGGAGGGAGCGGGGCCGGGCGGCCCGTCGAAACGGAACCGCCGGCCGGCCGGAACCCGGTGGGGCGGGGAGCGGGCGCCCCGCATCGCTCCCGGTTCCCGGATCGGCGGCAGGGGTCCTCGCAGGTCTTTACATAAACCGCCTAAGCGGTTTGTTATGATGTTCGTCCATGGGTCGGGCCGGACGTCCTCGGTCGTGTCCCAGGAAGGGACCTGACATGGCGATGGCGACGGCACCGGTCGAGCCGGGGCTGACCGGCGTGCGGGGCCGGGGGGCCGCACCGCGTACGGTCCTGGGGTCTTTCCCGAGGGCCGGGCAGCCGCCCCCGGCCCCCGGGCCGCCCCCGGCCCCCGGGCCGGGCCCGGGGACCGGGAGGCCGGACGCGGACGGACGCGGACGCGGCCGTCACGGCCGGTGTCCCCGGCCCGGCCGCCGCCGGGGCGGTGACCTGTGAGGAGGGCACCCGCAGCGATGCGGGCGGCGTCGGCGCCCCCGCTTCGTCCCCGCTTCCACGGGAACGGCCGGCAGGCCCTGCCGGCGGCGCCCGGCGGTGACCGCGCGGACCGGCGCGGCGACGTCCCGCCGGACCCGGTGCCCGCCGTCGCCGGCGGCGGCGAGTACCCGAAGGCGCCCGGGCGCCGCTCGCGCGACGGGGCCGGGGGACCGGCCGTTGCCCCGCGACGCCCCGTGCCGGTCCGTCCCCCGGCGATCCCCCCGCGCGCACAGCAAGCCGCCGTATCAGGAACGACCCGAGGGCGGGCCGGTGGCGTCACCGGCCCGCCCCAGTCAGGAGAACCGTCATGGTGAAGCAGGAGCGTGCCGCGCGCACGCGGCAGGCTTTGGTGCAAGCGGCCGCCGAGGTGTTCGCGCAGGACGGCTTCGCTCTGGCGTCGCTCAACTCCATCAGCAGGAAGGCCGGGGTGAGCAACGGCGCGCTGCACTTCCACTTCGAGAGCAAGCAGGCCCTGGCCCGCGCCGTGGAGGACGAGGCGGCCGCGGTCGTGCGCACCGTCGCCGGGCCGGCCCCGGCCGACGGGCCGAATCCGCTGCAGCGGCTCATCGACGCCACCCATGCCCTGATGGGGCGGCTGGACCGGGACGTCGTGGTCCGGGCCGGTTTCGAGCTGGGCAACGACCTGCCGCGCCGGGACGGCGCCGTGGACCTGCGGGGGGTGTGGCAGGGCTGGGTCGAGGAGGTGCTCAGGGACGCGGAGCGCGAGGGCGTGCTCGCCGAGGGCGTGTCCGCGGCCGACGCGTCGGTCGCCGTGGTGGCGGCGACGGTGGGCTTCGAACTGCTCGGCGCGGACGACCGCACGTGGATGTCCCCGGCCACGATCATGCAGTTCTGGGACCTGCTGCTGCCCCGGCTGGCGGCGGCCGACGGTCTCGGCCGGCTGGTGTCCGGCGGCACACCCGTCACCGCGTCCGGCCGAGCATAAACAGCACGGAAGGTCTGTCAGTGAACCCTCGATCGCTTGACTCGCGGTGGAATCTCCAGGGGTCCCGCCGTCGAGGCCGACCCTTCTGCCGCGGCACCCGTGACGGGAGTTCGGCTGTTTTCCCTGGTCGGGCTGATTGACCTGGGCCTGAGGATCAACCCGGAAGGAGAAAATAAAACAGCTCAAGCGGTTTGATATTGACAGACTGTGTGTGCTGTTTTTTACTGGGCGGGGCCGGACACCGCACAGGGAGCAGGGGGAGACGGCGTGGACATCGATGTACTCGGCACACTCGCCGTACGGCACAACGGCGTGTCCATCACGCCGACGGCACCCAAGCCGCGCCAGGTGCTCGCCCTGCTGGCACTGCACGCCGGCCAGGTCGTCCCGGTGGGCGTCCTGACCGAGGAGTTATGGGGGGCCGAGCCCCCGCGCAGCGCCCGCGCCACCCTGCAGACCTACATCCTGCAACTGCGCGAACTCATCACCGCCGCCCTGCAGGACGGCGCCCGGGACGGCACCGGGGAGGACACCCGGGACGGCACCGGGCCCCGCCGCACGGCCAAGGACCTGCTGCTGACCGTACCCGGCGGCTATCTGCTCAAGGGCGACGACGGCATCAGCGACGCAAGGGAGTTCGGCCGGCTCGCCGGCACCGGATACCGGGCCATGGACGCCGAGGACCACCCCCGGGCCGCCCGGCTGCTGCGCGAGGCACTCGGTCTGTGGACCGGTCCCGCCCTCGCCGACGTGCACTGCGGTCCCCATCTGCGGCCGCACGCCAAGCAGCTGGAGGAGAGCCGGCTGTGCGCCATGGACCAGCGCGTCGAGGCGGACCTGCGGCTCGGCCGGCACCGGGAACTGCTCGCCGAACTGACCGTGCTGGTCAACCAGTACCCCACCCACGAGAGCCTGTGCGGTCAGTACATGCTCGCGCTGTACCGGTCCGGCCGCCGCGGCGAAGCGCTGGGCGCCTACCAGCGGCTGCGGGCCACCCTGGTGCGCACCATGGGCCTCGAACCGTCGTCCGCGCTCGCCAAGCTGCAGCGGTCCATCCTGGTGTCCGGCCCCGACCCCCTCCCGGCCCGCCCCGCGACGAGCCCGTCCGTGGCTCGCGCGGGCTGACGCCACGCCGCCCCCCCGCGCCCTCTCCATCAGGAATCGAGCGCCGCTCAGGCCCGGCCGTGCAGCGTTGATCACATCGGGAGGAGGGGTCGCGCATGGCGTCGCAGCGAGTGCACTCCGCCCAGCACACGGTCTCGGTCACGGCGCCCGCCGGGGTTGTCTACGGGCTGCTCGCCGACGCCCCGCGCTGGCCGGTCCTGCTGCCCGGCTTCGTCCACGTCGAGCGTGTCGACTTCGACGGCACCGAGGAGAGACTGAGGCTGTGGCAGCTGCGCCACGGCCAGGTGTGCTCCGCGCTCGCCCGTCGCGTGCTGCGGCCGCGGGAGCGCCGTATCGAGTTCGAACTGCAGGACGCCCTTCTGCCCGGTGCACCGACGTCCGGAACCTGGAGCGTGGCATCCGACGGCGCCGACCGGTGTCTGCTGACCCTGCGCCACGAGCGGCCGGCCGAACCCCGGCGGACCTGCGAAGCACTCGCGAGCGGTGTGAGAGCCGAGCTGGCGGCACTGCGCGAGGCGGCCGAGCGCTGGGACCGGCTGGACGAACTGCTGCTGTCCTTCGAGGAGAGCGTGTACGTCTGCGGGGCCCCGGAACTCGTCTACGACTTCCTCTACCGCATCGAGGACTGGGCCGAACTGGTTCCCGACGTGGAGTGGGCACAGGTCACCGAGGACCAGCCGGGAGTACAGACGGCGGTCCTGCACACCTGTGCCCCGGAGACGGGGGAGACGCTCGTGTCCCAAGCCGTACGGCTGTGCTTCCCGGCCGCGGGGCGGATCGTCCACAAGGAGACCGTGACGCCCGACCTCCTCGCCGCACACTACGGGGAGTGGTACCTGGAGCCCGACGCGACCGGAGTACGGGTCGTCTCCACCCATCAGGTGATGCTCCGCGAGAGCGCCGTGGAGGCGGTCCTCGGCGCGGGAGCTCTCCTCGTGGATGCCCGCAGGCACACGCGCGAATGGCTGGGCAGGTCGAGCACGCAGGCACTGGTCCTGGCCCGGTGGCACGCCGAGAGCGCCGTACGCCGGCTGCGATGAGAGTCCGCCTGGCAAAGACCGTCACGGCGACCGGTATCACGACGACGAGGAGATCGGTGATGTCCCTGACCCGGCCGCTCCCGCCCGCCGGGCAGCCCCGGACCACGCGCGACACCCCGGGCGCCGCGGGTGAGGCGGCCGGCGCGGCACCGTGCGCGGCGCGCCTCGAAGCGCTGCTCGGCGACTTCCGGGACCCCCGCAACCCCTACGGCCGGCAGGCCCTGTGGGCCACGGGGCGGGCGGACCCGCCCGCCCCGCCCGCCGGCCTGCCCGGTGTCGTGGACGTGCCGGCCGCCGACCGGCTCGCCCGGGTCCTGCGCCCGCTCTTTTGCCGGGATCTCGCCCTTGCCCACGCCTGGAGCATCAGCCCGCTGCTGAGCACACCGGTGCCGCACCCGGCCGCCGCGCTGCTCGGGCCGGCGGCGCTCCTCGCGGTGACAGGCGGCGTCCTGCGCAGCACGACCCGCATCGTGGACGGCCTCGGCAGGCACGAACCCGCTGCCAGACAGTGGCAGCCGGTCCTGGCCTCGGTCTTCGCGGACCTGCTGGCCTGCGAGAGCCTGACCGCCGTGGCCCTGCGCTCCTGCCCCGGCCCGGACACCGCCGGCCCGGCGACGCCGGAGCGGGAGGCCGAGCGGCCGCTCGCCGCCGTCGTGGGGTACCTCGTGCCCGAACTGGTGGGGGAACTGCTGGGCGATCTCGAACTGGTGCTGACCGAGTGCGGTTTCAACGGCGACAGCCTCGAACGGCGCACGCTGGCCAGGATCCTGCGGGACCGTGGCTTCGCCCGGACCGACCGGACGGCCGCCGGTGCCGCCCGGACCCGGATCGTGCAGGGGCTCAGCGCGGCGGGCGGCTCCCGGCCGGACGACGGCCCGCAACGCGCGGCGCTGTTCCGGATCACCGAGGAGGCCCCCGCCGGGACATCGGGCACCGGCGGCCTGCGGTTCGTCGCGGCGGCACTCGCCGACGCCGCCGGCCGTCCGGTGGGCGAAGGCGGCACCGGAGCCCTCGCCCGCGCCGCCCGCAGACTGCTCGCCGAGCAGCGGGCGCTGCGGGCCGCCTGCGCGGCCACCGCCGTGCACGACCCCGCGGACCCGGCGGCGCGTGCTCTGGCGGACCGGCAGGCCTGGCTGACGCTGGCCGCGGCGACGCTGGGCGTGCGGGAGGCGGCGGCCGGGGGGCCGAAGACCACGGCAGGCGGGCGCGAGAGCGCGGCCGGGGGGAGCGGTCGGCCTCCACGCCGGTCATGTGATGAATCTGCCGTACGCAGGACGGCGGCCGGGGAGCGTACGGCCTTCCTCGGCGGAACCGACTGGGCGCTGCTGGCACTCGGGCGGATCATCGCGCGGCTCGCACTGCCCGTGCCCGACCGTTCGCCGGACCCGCAGCCGGGCGTGTGGGAGGAACTGGCCCGGCGCGCGGCGCACGGCGTGGACTGCGACCTGTACGCGACGAGCCTGCCGTGGTGAGCGGAGCCGGCGCGGCGCACGGCCGGACCCCGCAGGCGCTGTTCCCCCCGCCGTACCACGTTCCCGGGCCGGACGGGCCGTGGGAAGAGGTCCAGGAGCGGATCGAGCGGACGGGCCGGGCGGTGGTGCACACCACCTGGGGCCAGTGGCTGACACCGGTCCTGCTCGATCCCGGGCTGCGCACGCTGCTGGGCCGCGACTGGCCCCGCTACCGGCAGCATCCGGCCCCGGACGGGCGGCTGGGCATCGCCGTCTCCCGGACGGTGCTCAAGCACACGGCCGCCGCGGCTCTCCAGGTCCCCGCCGAACGGCTCGACCTCGCCTCCCTGCCCGGCGGACGGCCCGTGCTGCGTGGGCTCGGCGAGGACCTGCAGGTGAGCCTCAGTCACACCGGCGAGCTGATCGTGGTCGGTGTCGGCCGCACCGGTCCGGTCGGTGTGGACGCCGAGCCCGCCGGGCGCCGGATCTCCTTCGAGGCGATGCGCGACCACGTGTGCACCGCCCGGGAGGCCGAACTGCTCGCAGCCCTGCCCGAGGAGGAGCGCACCGAAGGGTTCCTGCGGCTGTGGACGCTGAAGGAGGCGTACACCAAGGCGCTCGGCCACGGAATGCGGCGCCGGTTCTCGGCGGTCGGCTTCGAGCGGGACGCGACAGGAACCGTCCGGCTCACCGGGGACACGTCCGGGCAGTGGTCCTTCGCCACCCATCTCGTCGAGGGGCGCTTCCTGGTGAGCGAGGCACACCGGCGGGACGCCGCGCCGGAGACGCCGCAGGGGACAGGGGCTCCACCGCCCGCGGACGGGCCGGCGCGGCCGCCTTCGGCGAAGCCGCCGCAAGGTGCCCGGGTCATCGGTTTTCCCGGGCGGCGGCAGGGCTGCGGGCCGTGGTGAGCGCACGCGTCCGCCGGAACTGTCGGGGTGCGGCCGCAAGAGCCGTGCAGAAACGATTCGAAAAGGGGGGTCGGGGTGCCGGACACGGCTGCTGAGGCAGACGTGCCGGCTACCCCGGGGAGCGGATGAGGAGTCATTACTCGCCCGACGGCGTCGTCCCCGCCGTGGTGCACGAACCGCCCGGCACCCAGGCCTGGTCGCCGCTCGTCTTCGAGCTGTGCGGACTCACCCGCACGCATGCCGAGGCGGTCGCCGCCCGCGTCGCCGAGCGCCATCGCGCGTACGACGTCGAACTGGCCGCGGTACCGGACACCGAGCGGTTTGGCAGGCATCTCCTGCGGCTCGTGTCCCGTGCCCCGGCCCGGGCGGACGGGCCGCTCACCGACGACCTGCTGGCCGACCTGCTGGCGCCGCCCGCGGCGGACACGGTCGCCGTGAGCGGACATCAGCGGGCGCTGCTCACGGCGGCGCTGAGCAGCCCGGCAGGCCCCGGCCGGTATGTGGAGCAGATCTTCTGGGACTGGTCGGGGCCGCTGGATCCCGGCCGGTTCGCCGCCGCCTGGCAGTCCGTCGCCGAGCGCGAGGCGGTGCTGCGCGCGTCCTTCGACTGGGCCGGCGCCGCCCGCCTGGTGCTCCACGACCACGCGGCCGTGGAGGTCGTACGCCATGGGCACGCCGACATCGGCTGGAGCGGACTGCTCCGCCAGGAGCGGGCCCGCGGCTTCGAGCCGTACCGGCCGGGTCTGCTGCGTGTCTGCCTGCTCGAGGGGAAGCGGGACACGGGCGGCGCCCAGCGGCCGCCCACCCGGGTGCTGATGACGTATCACCGGGCCCTGCTCGATGAGCGCGGGGCACGTCTGCTGGCCCGGCAGTTCTACCGTTCCTACCTCGCCGGGGGCGTGCTGCCCGGCGGGGACCGGCGGCCCGACATCCGGGACTACGCCCAGTGGCTCGGCCGCCAGGACCCGGCCGGGGCCCGGGAGTACTGGGCGGCCGCCGCACCGCCCGTCGGCGCCGCCGTCCGTGTGGGCCGTTTCGGCGGGCCGCCGCGCAACACCGGGGGGCCGGACAGGATCAGGTTCAGGCTCGAACCGCCCCACACCGCCCGGCTGCGCTCGTGGGCCGCGGTCCGCGGCGCGGGGGAGAGCGGCGTCCTGCACGTGGTGTGGGCCCTGTTGCTGTACCGGGCGGCCGGGGCCGAGGGGCCGCTGCCGGTGGCCTTCGGCGTGCATCTGTCCGGGCGGGACATGGCGCTGCGGGCCGCGGCCGACATGCCCGGACTGCTGGGCGGCCCGCTGCCGATGACGGTCACCGTGGACCCCGCCGCGCCGCTGACGGAACTGCTGCTGCGGGTGCGGGACACCGCGCTCGACCTCACCCCCTACGCCTGGGTCTGCGGCAGCCGGATCCGGGAATGGAGCGGGCACCCCACCGGATCCGGCCTCACCGAGACCACCGTCCGCTTCGACCGCCACCCCGAACTGCCGCAGAACCTGCGGGCCGAGCTGACGGCGCAGGGCATAGGGGCGGGCGCGCCGCACAGCGCCGGAGGTGACACGAGTCCGCCGGTCACCCTCGTCGCGCACTGCGACGCCGACGGAGCCCTCGCGCTGAGCGCTCTCTACGACAGGGCCAGGTTCACCGGCACCGCCGTTTCCGGCATGCTCGCGCAAGTCCTGCACCTGCTGCGCAGTCTGCCCGGACACCCGGACGAGGGGTTCACCGTCGGCGACGCGCTGAGCCTGCTGGGCACCTTCGACGTGCCCCTGATGGCACCGCCCGAACCCGTCGGCACCGGGTCGGCGCTCACGGTCCTTCGGGCCGGGGAGCCCGGGGCGGACGTCGTGTGCCTGGTCTCCGTTCCCGGTGTCACGCCCGGTGCCTACGAGACGTTCGCGCGCGGGTACGACGGACCGGAACGCGTGGTGCTGCTCGGTACGACGGGCCGTCAGGTGCTGTCCGGCTCCCGGAGCGAACTGCTCCATGGCGGGCGGCGGTTGATTCTGTGCGGGGCCGGTCCGGCCGGCCGGACCGCCCATGAGATCGCCCGTCGTACGGCGGCGCGGACGGGTGCCGCCCCGGCCGTGGTCATGACCGGGGTCGGTGGCGCCGCCGAGAGCGCGAAGGCGTTGTCCCGTGCCCTGCGGGCGGTGCGGGCGCGCAGCGTCTGACCGGTGGCTCCGCTCCCGCGCCTCTGCTGGGCCGCATCGCCTCCAGCGGGCCGAGAGCACCCCTTGAGCGCCATGGCCGACGGTGACCGGGACGGAGGAGGCGCCATGGGCGGCACGGACCGCGCGGAACCGGTTCTGCGTGTCGAGCGCGGCACGGCGACCGGCGAGGAACTGGCCGCACTCGTCCTCGTGCTGCTGGCCCGGTGCGGCCGGGGGGCGGCCGGGAGCGTACAGCCGCGGCGTGCGGCCGTTCCGCGCTGGTGGCAGCGGCCAGGGGACCACGAGGAAGCGCGCAGCCGGCGGTAGGTGACGAACACCGCCCCCGGTCTTCCCAGCAGGCGAAAGAACAAGACCTTGTGGTCTGTTTGAGAGGCCTTGACGGAGGTCATCGGCCTGTTCTCTGGCGGGAGATTCCTCCCTGTATGCGAGATGCGCACACGCCTCCGTGCGGGCGGGAGGGGTGTCAAGGTGGCGGCAGAATGCGAAAGTTGGCAGGTGGGCGGTCGTTTTCGAGATCTGCCACACTTCTGCTCGAGGGCAAGAAAAACAGGACGTGCGGTTTCGTATTGACATACCGTTCGTGCTGTTTTTAACTCGTGAAGTGCCAGGAGCACACATGGACTGAGGAGACGGCGTGGACATCGACGTACTGGGTGCACTGGACGTGAGGGAGAACGGGGTGTCCGTCGCTCCGACGGCGCCGAAACCCCGCCAGGTTCTGGCGCTGCTCGCGGTGCACGCGGACCGTGTGGTGCCGGTCGCCTCGCTCGTGGAGGAACTGTGGTCGGGCCGGCCACCGCGCAGCGCACGCACCACCCTGCAGACCTATGTGCTGCAACTGCGCGAACTCATCGGGGCGGCGCTGGCCCGCGGCGCCGGACAGCAGGCCGGTGCAGGGCCGGAACACCGCACCGCCAAGGACGTCCTGATCACCCTGCCGGGCGGGTACCTGCTCGCCGCCGGCGGCGGTACCAGCGACGTCCGTGAGTTCGACCGCCTGGCGGGACTGGGCTATCGAGCCATGGACGCCGGTGACTTCGCGGCCGCCTCCCGCACCCTCGGCGCCGCCCTGGACCTGTGGTCGGGATCCGCCTTCGCGGACGTGCAGACCGGGGTCCAGCTCGCCATGGAGGCCAGACGCCTCGACGAGAGCCGGCTGTGCGCACTCGACCAGCGCATCGAGGCGGACCTGCGGCTCGGCCGGCACCGCGAGGTCCTCGCCGAACTCACGGTCCTGACGAGCCGCTACCGCACCCACGAGAACCTGCACGCCCAGTTCATGATCGCCCTGCACCGCTCGGGGCGGCGAGGCGAGGCGCTCAACGCCTACCTGCACCTGCGCACCACCCTCGGCCGCGACCTGGGCCTGGAACCCTCCCCGCGGCTGCGCCGGCTCCAGCACTCGATCCTGATGGCCGAACCCGAGACCCCGTCGGCGCCGACCCGCGCCGTGCGCCACCCGGACGCCGGACCCCAGGCCGTCGGCCGGTAACCGGCGTACCCCTGATCGCTCCGACGGCGATGCGGACATTCCCGCCCTGCTCCGCAGGAGCTTCGTCTCTCCCCCGCAAGCGGGAGGCACCCCCGCCCCGGCCGAAAGCCGGGGTATCCACGAAAGGGACGACCTGATGACCAGCGAGCCGACAGCATCTCCCGACGGCCGCGGAGACATCCTCGCCGAACTCACGGCCGTGCTGGCCGGTGTCGTGCACGCCGACCCCGACCGGGTCGACCCCGAACAGCCCTTTTCCGTCCTCGGCCTGGACTCCCTGCTCACCGTCGAGTTCGTCTCGGCCCTCGCCCAGCACTTCGGCGTCCGGATCGCCGGGGCGGACCTCTACGCGTACGCCACACCCGCCCTCCTCGCCCGCCATCTGGCGGCTCTGCGCCATGGCGCGGACGACGCCCCCGCGGTTCAGGACCCCGGTGCCGCAGCGGCGGTGCTGGAGGTGCTGCGCCACCAGCTGGCCCGGATCCTGCACTGCGACCCGTGGGAGATCGAGGGCGGCGCCGCCTTCGCGGAGCTGGGCATCGACTCCATTCTGGCGGCGGACTTCGCCGCCGGCGTCAACCGCGCCTACGGCCTGAGCGAACGTCCGGTCACCGTCCACGAGCATCCCAGCCTCGCCGCGATGGCCGCCTACATCGCCTCCCGCACCCGGGACACACCGGCCTCCACGGCACCGGACACCCGCAGCGACGCACCGGCCGCGGCGCCCGCCCCGCAGCAACCGCCTGCCACCACGGCACAGCGGCCCACGCTGTCCCCGGAGGAGGTGGTCGCGCTCCTCGACGCGGTGCGCGGCGACCGGATCGGCGTCGGCGAGGCCGCCGCACTCCTGGCGAACCGTCCGGCCTGAACGGCAGCCACCACCTGCGGGGCACCGGCAGCTCTCCGCCCGTTTTCGCCCCGGCGTCCCCGCACCGCGACGTCGCTCCGTCCGCAGCGGGACGGCGAACCGAGACGGACTGGAACGACATGACCATCACCGCACCGCAGCCGCCGGGCACCGGACCCGCCCCGCACCACGAGACGGTGCCCCCGGTGAAACTGTGGCTCTGCCCCAACGACGCCCTTCCGCCCGCCATCGCCGCCATCCTGGCCTCGCACTGGCTCGACGAGCGCGAGAACGAGACCGCGGCCCGGTTCCTCTTCGAACGCGATCGCCGGCAGTACCTCGTCGCCCACACCCTGGTGCGCCGCGCGCTGGCGCTCGAGGCCGGACTCGCCGAGGCCGAACTGGTCATCTGGCGCTCCTCACGCGGGCGGCCCTTCCTGCAGCCCCTTCCCGGCGGCCTGCCCAGAGGCGGCGGCCACCTCGACTTCAACCTCTCCCACTCAGGTGGCTACAGCCTGCTCGGCATCGTCCGCAGTCAGCGCGTCGGCGTCGACGTCGAGAGCCTCGGCCGGGAGACGGGCGCGCTGGAGACCATCCTGACCACCTTCACCCCCCAGGAACAGCGCTGGGCGGCCGAAGTGCCCAAAGGACGGCGGCGGGACCGCCGGGTGCTCAGGCTCTGGACGCTGAAGGAGGCCTACTCCAAGGCCCGCGGACTCGGACTCGGCCTGCCCTTCGACGAATTCGCCTTCACCCTGGACGACGACCGGGGAGTCCTCGCCTTCCAGCCCCCCGCAGACGACCTGACCGGACGCTGGCGATTCCTGGAACTGGAACCGGTGCCCGAGGTGCTGGCCGCGGTGGCCGTACCCGCGGACGACAACCCCGCCCCCCACCTGGAACTGCTCCAAGGATTCCCCTGGGACCGGGCCGCCCCGCACACCATCGCCCTGCCGGAGCCCGTGGGCGCACCGCACGGCCATGTTTCCGGGGTGATCGCCGCACAGGTCTGATCCGGCCTGCCGACGCGCGCGAGGGGACCGGTCCGCACGAAAACACGGTGCGAACCGGCCGCGCCCTGTCCGCGCCGGCGAGCGGAAAAAGAAAAAGGGTGCATGCGGCCGGAGAACGGCCGCCGCCTCGGAAACCGGACCGGAATCCAGCGTTGATTTCCGGTATGGGCATGTTCTCGAGCGCCGCGCGCTCAGCGCAACACCCCACGTGGAGCACCGCTGGAGGACCGCTACAGGAAACGCTCGCGGGGCACGGACACGGCTAGCGTGCCTGGCGGCGGAGATTTCCGGCCACCAAAAGGAACTGGACAAGGAACTCGACGAGGTGGGGAGGCCACCATGGAGATTCAGGTTCTGGGTCCGTTGAGTGCCGAGGTCAACGGGGGATCGATCGTTCCGACGGCCAGCAAACCGCGACAGATCCTGTCGCTGCTGGCGCTCCATCCGGGACGGGTCATGCCTGTTCCCACGCTCATGGAGGAACTCTGGGCAACCGAGCCTCCGGCGAGCGCACTGACGACCCTTCAGACATACATACTCCAACTGCGCAGGAGGCTCGGCACGGCCATGGGCCCGGGCGCGCCGGGCGGCGCGAAGGACGTTCTCGCCACGCGGCACGGCGGGTACCTGCTGCAGATCGACAAGAGCTGTGTCGATGTGCACGCCTACGAGGAACTGATCCGCCAGGGTCAGTCCGCGTTCACGGAAGGGGACGACGAGGTGTCCGCGGCGCGGTTCCGCGCGGCACTCGACCTGTGGACCGGCGCACCGCTGGTCGACGTGAAACTCGGTCCCGTCCTCGAGATCGAGGTGATGCGGCTGCAGGAGAGCAGGCTGGTCACCGTCGAGCGGCGCATCGACGCCGACCTGCGGCTCGGCCGCCACTCACAGCTGATCGCCGAACTGACCGAGCTGACCGCCCGCCATCCGCACCACGAGGGCCTGCACTCCCAGGCCATGGTGGCGATGTACCGCTCGGGCCGGCAGGCCACGGCGCTGGAGGTCTACCGCAGGCTGCGCATCCGGCTCATCGACGAGCTGGGCGTGGAACCCTCCCCGCAGCTGCAGCGCATGCACCAGGCCATGCTGGCCGTGGACCCGCAGCTGGACATGCTGGCAGGGCCCCGCCACGGATCGACGTTCGACCTGTTCGCGGCGTGAGGGACGGCGCCGTCCGGCCCACGGCCGGCGCGGCCTCCACGCCCCACCGCACCGCCACCGATCCGTCGCCGAACGGCCGAACCTGCCGTCGGCTCCGGCCGTTCGGCGCTGTCCCCGCGATGCCGTCGTCCTCCTCGTCGGCGTACCGCCTGCCGCTACCGGGGCCGACCGATGCCGGCCGGCGCAGGGGCGGCGCCCGACCCGCCGGGGACGGGCGGGGCAGTGGACAGGGCGCCGAGGATCACGGCCCGCACGGCGGGGCGCGGGACACCGGTGCCGCCCAGCAGACCCGCGGCATACAGGCCGGCCACATCCTGCCGAACGGCGACAGGCGCGATGCCGGTCAGCTGCGCGATGCGTTCAGGCGTGGCCGTGTCGTCCAGCAGGGCGCCGGCGCGGGCGACCGCTGCGGCGGTGGAACCGTGGCGCAACGCGGGGCGGAATCATTGCCGGGGAGGCCACATCACATGCGGCGAGTCGCCGACGAATCCGAGCGAGGTGATTTTCGAAAAAGAGGAGAAGGGGGATCGGCTGCGGGATCATCGCAATGAATTTCCGGGGACGACAGCAGGCCATTTCCTCGCGCCTCACCGGGTTTACTCATCCTCCGTTCCCGTTCCAGCACGGACGGCCATGATTTCCGGGTCGGCCGTACGACCGTACGGGATGACGGACCACGAGGAAGGGCTTCTCGTCATGGAGCTGACGCTGACCGAGCCCCTCAGCGGGGCGCTCCACGAACTTCTCACCGCGCGCAGCCTGTGCGAACGCAACAGGGAACTCGTCCTCGCGCTGGTCGCGGCGGGCAACCGGGGCGAGGTCAATCACCTCACCCGCCACTGGGCAGGCGCCGCCGGAGCGGACGAACGGACTCTGCCCGACGGTCTGGGGCTGGCCATCGAGAGCGTCATCGCCGACAACGACGCCGTCGTCCTGCGGGCGACCGCCCGCGCCGAAGGGGCGGCCTGGTCACTGGTCGCCGAGCTCCACTTCGACGCCACGGGCCGAGTCGAGCAGTGTCATGACCTGCTCGTTCCGAAGAAGGCAGCGAGCTGACGCGGCTTCAGACCTCCGCCGGCCGCCCTGCCAAGCAGACGGCTTCGGGCCGGCACCGGCCGATGCCCGGGCGCCGGAAGCAACGGCCGGGCCATGGCCGGGATCGCCGGGCCGGGATCCAGCTGATCGAGGACATCCGGGCGTTCCGCCTGACCGGCTTCGACGTGCCCGGCCGTCTTCGCCCCCGGCGCACCGCCTGAATCGAGGACCGTTCGGGGGCCACTGGAGGAAACGGACGGCCAGGACGCGGCGGAGCTAACGTGACGGGGCTGGGCCCTGGCTCCCTCAGCGCGCGCCGGCCCGCCCAGGCCCGCACGCCGACTTCCCGAGCCGAGGGAGCAATTGCTCGTTCCGTACGGGGGTGTCCGGAAGGGGGAGGCGATGAACAGCGACCGGTCCGCCGGTGTGTGCGCGGTGATCGACCCCGAACAGGGTGACCACGGCACCATGGAACTGCACGGGACGCTGGAGACCGCCTCCTTCCACCGCGCCCTGCACCGCGTCGCGGAGATCCGTCCGGGTGCCCGGCACCCGCAAGCCCGGCTGGTGCGGCACGGACCCGGCCTGCACACCGTCGAACTCCCCGGCGGCGGAGCGTCGGCGCCCGCCGTCGCCGGTCTCCTCGCCGACCTCCTCACCGCAGCCCGCGAGCCCTGCCCCGGTGCCGGGCCGGCCGCCGGACCGGCGGGCCCGCTCTGCCGGACGCTGCCGCGCACCGAGCCGGTCACCCCCCTGCAGCAGCAGCGCCTCGCCGACGCTCTGGCCTGGCCCGGCCACCAGGTCGAGCAAGTCCTCTGGCGCTGGTACGGCCCCCTGGACACCGAACGCTTCGAGGCGGCCTGGCACGCCGTGCGCGAGCGGGAGAGCGTACTGCGCACCGCCTTCGTATGGGACCCGCGGCCGCGTGCCGTCGTCTTCGACCGCGGCTTCACACACATCGTCCGTCACCCTCACGGCACGGTGATCCGGCGCGCGGCACTGGCGGCCCGTGAGCGTGCCCGCGCCTTCGACCTGCGACACCCGGCAGCGGTGCGCCTGGCACTGCTGGACAGCGGCCCCGAAGACACGGCGGCGCCCTTCACCGACGTACTCGTCACCTATCACCGTGCCCTGCTGGACAGCTGGAGCGCGCGGCTGCTGATGCGCGAGTGCTGCCGCGCCTACCTCGCCGACGGGGCACTGCCCGGCGGGGAACGCCGTCCCGACCTCGGCGACTGCGCCCGCCGGCTCGGCTCCCAGGACCCCGGCCCGGCCCACGACTTCTGGCGCGGGCCCGCCCACCGGACCGCCGCGCCCCCGTCAGGACCGGCCCGGTCCGCAGGCAGCGGCGGCACCGGTGTGCTCCGTGCCACCCTGTCCCCGGCCCGCAGCACGCACCTGGCCCACTGGGCGGAGCGCTGGGGCGTCACGGAGAGCAGCGTGCTCCAAGCGGTGTGGGCGCTGCTCCTCTACCGCGCCCGCGGCACCGCGCCCGCTCCCGCGACCGTGGGCTTCGGCCTGGACCTTCCCGGCCGCGGGCTGCTCCTGGAGGGCATCGAGGGCGTCCCCGGCCCGTTCGAGAACGCGCTGCCCGTCACCGTCTGCGTCCACCCGGCACTGGAACTGCCCGGCCTGCTGCGCGCACTGCGCGACCTGGTGATCGACCTGTCCGCCCACGAACGCATCACGGCCGGCGGACCGGCCGCCGCGGGCGGCTCCGGGGCACGGGCCGGCGGCCTGCTCGCCTTCGGCTGCGGCCCGCGACTCGAAGCCGCCTGCGGCGACGAACTCGCCGCGCACGGCATACGCCTCGAGGAACAGGAGGCCGCCGGGGCGCCCGCCGGGTACGCCCTGCGCCTGCGCGCCGGCCACGACGCCCGCCGCGGTCTCGTCCTGACCTGCGTGTACGACCGTGACCTCGTCAACGACGGCGCCGCCCGCACGCTGCTGGCGCACACCGTACGCCTGCTGCGCCTGCTGCCCGCCACGGCCACCGCGACCACCACGGTCGCAGACGCACTGGCCTTGATGCCGGACACGGCCACACCCCGGGTACCGGACGGTCCCGTCACCTGGGACGCGGCGCCCCTCGTGCCGCTGCGCGGCGCGTCGGCGCCCGCGGCGGCCACCGTGTGCCTGATCGACGCCCCGGGCGCGCCGCGTACCGGGCACCGGGAACTGCTACGGCACTACCGAGGACCAGAGGCCCTGACCGCGCTCCCGGTCACCACCGGCCGGCAGGCCGCCCAGGCCGACGTGCTCGCCCGGCTCGCCCGCTCCACCGGCCGGCTGGTCCTCGGCGGGTACTCCGGCGCCGGCGCCCTCGCCTGCGAACTGGCCCGGCAGGTCACCGGACCCGGGGTGCGCCCGCCCCTGGTCGTGATCGGCGGCGACGAACACGATCCGGACGGGCCCCGGCGCCTGGCGAGTGCTCTGCAGCGGGCGAGCGCGTCAGCCGCCCAACCCTGAAACATCCCCTCCGTCTCGTTCACCCGCCCTACCCGCACGATCGCGGGAAAGACCGTTTCTAGGGCCAGTCGATGTCGTCGTCGCACGACGTGCCGTGCATCGGTGCCGGTCGGCCGGCGGGGCCCTTGCGGGCGGCGCGGCGGGCAGGAACCGCGTGTTTCATGGGGACTCCCGTGGACGCGAACGAGGACAGCTCCCGTGAGCGAGGACGGGCCGGTGCGCAGGTACCGCCTCCCGGCGCTTGAGATATTGCCTGCAACCGCTGGAGAACCACTCGAGGAACACCGGACGAATCCATGAGATTCGCACGAACTCCGAGGCACGCCATCTGGCAAAACATTGCCTGCCCCTTGCCCCGACCCCTACGCTCGTTGCGACCCCCGGTGGCACCGGGGCGACGGTGCGCCCGGTCCTGCCCCACGGGCCACCCCCACCCGCCCGTCCCAGGGAATGGTCCTATGCTGCGTCAGCCCGCGTTCGGCCGTCGTCTTCGCAAACTGCGACAGGCCGGCGGGCTGTCCCAGACCGCCCTGGCCGGTGACGGCATGTCCACGGGCTACCTCTCCCGTCTGGAGTCCGGCGCACGCCAGCCCACCGACCGGGCCGTCGCCTATCTCGCCGGACGGCTCGGCCTGGACGCGGCCGACTTCGAGGAACCCGCCGGCGGCTCGCTGGCCCACGCGCTGTCGCTGGTCTCCTCCACCGGTTCCGACGGGGCGATGGAAACGCTGCGCGAAGCTCTGGCGGCCGAGGGACACGAGACGCCGGTGCTGCGCTGGCAGGCGCTGTGGCAACTCGCCGGGCAGCGGCGGGTCCAGGGCGACCACGACGGCGAGCGGGAGTATCTGGACGAACTGGTACAGCTCGGCGAATCGGTCGGGCTGGTCGCCCTGCGGGTCCGCGGCCTGACCCGCTTCGCCCGCTGCCTGCGCACGCTCGGCGAGATCGCCGCCGCCCTCGACGCCGCGATGGCGGCCCACCACCTCGCCCGTGAGGACGACCTCGACGCGGAGGACCGCGCCGCGGTGCTGCTGGCACTGGTCTCGGTGGAGGCCGAGGCGGGCCGGATGCCAGATGCGCGGGCCCACGCCGACGAACTGGTGGAGCTCGTCGCGGGCCGCTCCGACACACTGTGGGCGGAGGCCATGTGGACCGCCGCGGCGGTACGCCTCAGACAGGGCGACCACACCGCCGCGCAGGGCTACCTGGAGGAGGCGCTGGAGAAGTTCAGCAGCCGGGACGACCTCGTGCTGTGGCTGCGCCTGCGGTTCACGGCCAGCCGGCTGTACCTGCAGAAGCAGCCACCCGACCCCCGGGCCGCCGAGCGGTGCCTCACGGACGCCGAGCCCGCACTCGCGTTCGTCGGCACCCCGGGCCTGCGCCAGGACATGCTCGCGCTCAAGGCGGACGTCGCCTTCTCCTGCGCCCGCTACGACGAGGCCCGTGTCCTGCTCGGCGAACTCGCCGAGATGGAGCTGATGATGAGCTACCGGGACCGGGTGCACCTGGACATCCTCCGCAACCAGCTGCGCATCCGCTCCGGTGACCGCAGCGGCGTCCAAGGACTGCGGGACCTGGCCGAGCAGGCCCAGGCCAGTGCCAACATCGACCTGGCCGCGGAGATCTGGCGCATCCTCGCCGAATCCCTGGCGGACTCCGCCACGGAACGCGGCCCGGCCACGTCCGGAGCGTGACCGCCCGGTCCGCAAGGGTCCCTCACCACCTCGTTTCCTTGCAGGGTGTCCCGGCCTTCAGGCCGGGGGTGAATGCGAGCTACTGCGGAGCAGGGCAGGGGCAGAGGAATCGCCGTCAGGGCGATTCGTCGTCGCCTTGACGGCGTCGAGGGCGATCTCGGGCAGGTGCAGGATCTCGGCGTTGAGGGCTGCCCGGTCGGCGGCCGCCCGGGCGGTGAGCCGGGCATGGCGTTCCTTGGGAATGCGAAGCGTGAATTTGAACATTCCGCTGTTATTGCGCTATTACCGTGACGGCATGGCGAAGTTCCGCATGTACCCCACGAGTGCGCAGGAGCAGCAGATGTTGCTGCACTGCGCGCATGCCCGGTACGTGTGGAACCTGGCGGTCGAGCAGCATGCGCACTGGTATCCGGGCCGCAGGTCAGCGCCGGGTTTCGCTGAGCAGTGCCGGCAGCTCACCGAGGCGCGGCGCGAGAGCGAGTGGCTCGGCAGTGGGAACGTGGACGTTCAGCAGCAGGCCCTGAAGGACTTCGCCACGGCGAAGAACGCCCGCTTCACGTCCGGGTTCGGTGAGCCGACGTGGCGTAAGAAGTACCGGCACGAGGGCTTCCGTGTCATCGGCACCGACCGCGTCCCGGAGGTGACCGAGGATGGCTCGCCGAGGCTCAACGCGAAGACCGGCAGGCAGGTCATGGGCCGCTCGGTGGTGGTGCACCGGCTGAACCGGCGGTGGGCGCGGGTCAAGGTGCCCGGCTGTGGCTGGGTCCGCTTCCGCCTCACCCGGCCCGAGCTGCCCCAGGCGAAGACGTTCCGTGTCACCTTGCGCAACGGCCGCTGGCACATCGCCTTCGCGATCGTTCCCGTACCGGTTGCCGCGCCCGGTGCGGGAGAGGTCATCGGTGTCGACCGGGGCGTGAACATCACGGCCGCACTGTCGGACGGGCAAAAGCTGAACTGCCCGCAGCTGACCGTGAAGGAACGCGCGCAGGTCCGTAAACACCAGCGACGTGCCGCACGCGCCCCGAAGGAAAGCGGACACAAGACCGCCGCGTACGCCGAGGTGGCCAGGCTCACAGCGCGTGAGGCCGACCGGCGCAAGGACTGGTGCGAGAAGACCTCGACGATGCTGGCCCGCACCTACCGTCTGGTGCGGTTCGAGAAGCTGAACATCAAGAACATGACCCGCTCGGCCAGCGGAACCACCGAGCAGCCCGGCAGGCAGGTCAGACAGAAGGCCGGACTGAACCGGGCGATCCTCGCCCAGGGCTGGGGCCTGCTCCGCCAACGCACCGAACACAAAGCTCCGGGCCGGGTCGAAGACGTCCCCGCCCCCTACACCAGTCTGCGTTGCAGTGTCTGCGGTTGGATCGACAAGAACTCGCGCAAGAGCCAAGCCGAGTTCGTCTGCTCCTTCTGCGGCTTCACCTGCAACGCGGACACCAACGCAGCCATCAACGTCGCGGCAGGACAGGGTGGGATTCCCCGCCCCCGGCGATCAGCCGGTGCCGGAGGGACGACAGCGGTCACCAGCCGTTCGAGTATCCGTGAACCTCAACCCAACTGGGTTGGAATCCCCCTATCTTAAGAGGGGGAGGATGTCAATCGTACAGATCCTGCGCCTGCGTCTCGTACCAGCCCTTTGGCACCGCGGCCGCCACCGGCCACGCGGCCCGGTGGCCGCTCGCGTCGGCCAGCACCACGAAGGCGGCGGACGCGTCGTCGAACGGGTCGTCGTGGGCCGCAACGTCGAGCACCCGCAGATTGCCGTACTCGTCCAGGCGGGCGGCGCGGCCGGTGCGCCACATGCGGGCGGTCGTGCCGTCCTGACCGCCGAACGGGTCGGGCAGGAACCGCCTGCCGCTCGCTGCGGGCGCCCCGGTGTAGCCCCGGGCCACGCCGGCGCCCGCGATGTAGAGGGATCCGGTCCCGCCCGGGCCCACCGGGCGCAGCCTCGCGTCCAGGAGGTAGGCCCGGTGGCCGGGGGCGGGGCGGGCCGGGGCGCCGGGCACGTGCTCGACGACGAGCCTGGCCTCGGCCCAGCCGCCGCTCACGGTCAGTTCGGTGCCCTCGGTCCGGGCGAGCGACACCAGCGCGCTCAGCACGTCGTCGGCGCCGCCCAGTACCACCCGCGCTCCTTGCCGGCGCAGCCATCCCAGCACCTCGTGCGGCACGTCGCGGGTGAGCGAGCCGTCCGGGACATGCACGCGCGCGCCGTGGACCAGGACGCTCAGCAGCCCGATCGCCGTGTCCCCGTCCGGATAGCCGCGCACCAGCCAGGCCGCGTCGGCCGGCCTCGCCGTGGTGACGGCCTCGTCGCCCACCGCGACGGTGCCGTGCTCGCCGGGCAGCAGCAGGAGCGGGTCGCCGCCGCCCAGCGGCCGGGTCCGGTCGGCCTGCGCCACCGGCCAGTGCCCGGTCGCCGGCCGGCGGCCGGCGACCTCCTCGCGCACCAGCCGGACCGCGCCGGGCACGGCCGGCAGCAGCAGGTCCGCGGTCTCGTCGAGCAGCAGCACCACGGGATGCAGCGACTCGTCGAGGTCCAGCGACGGGTCGGCCGGCAGCAGCGCGGCTCCCGTCTTCGCCACGGCCACCGCGGCCACCGCGAACCCGGCCGGTGAGGACAGCGCGGTCAGCACACAGGTGCCGGGACCGGCCTTGTGCTCGATCAGGGCGTGCGCCAACAGGTCCGAGCGGGCGTCGAGTTCGCCGTAGGCCAAGCCCTCCAGAGCGAGCGCCTCCGGGGTCCGCGCCACCTGCGCCGCGAACAGTGACGCCACGTCCTGCTGCGCGAGCGGCACCTGGGCACCCGCCCACACCCCGCCCCCGGCGGCCGCACCGGGCAGCAGCCCCAGCCGGCTCAGCCGCGCCGTGGGCGCATCGAGGGCCGAGCGCAGTACGGCGGTCAGCTGACCGGGGAAGGAGGCCGCGGCCGTCTCGCCGACCGTCTCGTGGCGGAAGGTGACGGTGACGGCGATACCGGCCGGGTCGCCCGCCGGGCTCTGCCGTTCCGTCAGCGTCAGCCCCAGGTCCGCGGCCGGCACCGCGGGCGTGCAGTGCTCGGCCTGCACGGACAGCCCGGCCGCCTCGAACCGGCCCACGCACTCCTGCACCACGGCCAGCGCGACCCCGCCGGGCAGCGCCGCCAGTGCCGCCTCACCGTCCCGGTACGCGGCCAGGTCCCGCTCGCGGACCCGGCGCAGCAACTCGGTGAAGGCCGGATCGCCCGAGGCGTCGACCGTCAGCGCCAGCACCCGGCCGTAGGGGCCCACGGCCTCGCGCAGCGCGGCCGTGTCCCGCGCCGGCACGGGCGCGGCCACGGTGACCGGGTCCTGCGCACCGAGCCGGCCGAGGAGGGCGACGAGCGCGGCGTGCACCACCATGAACAAGGTGGTGCCCTGCTCGGCGGCCAGCCGCGTGAGCCGCGCGTGCAGTTCCGCGTCCAGGCCGGTCTCCAGGGTGCCGTAGGAGGCGTGGCCGGAGCGCGGCCCGCTGCCCGGCAGTGCGGCGGGCCGCCGATCACCGAAGCGCGCACGGGGCGCCGCGTCCAGCCCGGCAGGGCAGCGGTGCGGGGCGCCACCGGTGGCCCGCGCCCCGTAGGCCCGGGCGAGGTCGGCGGCCAGCGGCACATGGGACCACAGGTCGACCGAGTCGGCGGGCAGGGCCAGTTCCAGCAGGTGGTCGTCCACCGCCAGCGCGCGCAGCCGGGTACCGGCCGAGCCCAGCCGGGAGTTGCGCAGTGACGTATGGCGCCGCCCGAGATCCTCCAGGGCCGCCTCCAGGGCGCGCCGGTCCAGCGGACCGCGCAGCCGCAGCGAGAACTCGCGGCTGTCGCCGGCCGTGTCGCCCGGCCCGATCACCGCCGCGGGCGCGTCGCCGACGAGAGCGGCGAACGCGGCCGGAGTCGGCGCCTCGTACAGCGCCCGGCTGCCCGGGTCGGTGCCCAGAGTCTCGCGGACCCGGGACAGCAGCCGGGCCGCCGCCGACCAGTGGCCGCCGATGCGGAAGAAATCGGACTCGGCGTGCACCCGGTGCCGGGGCAGGCCCACCACCTCGGCGAACAGATCACGGACGATCTCCTGGACCGGCGTGCCGGGCCGGGTGCCCGGGCGGTCGGCGGTGCGGGCGGGTTGTGGCAGGGCCGCGCGGTCCACCGCACCCGCGGCGTCCAGCGGCAGCTCCGCCAGGGTCATCAGCACGGACGGCACCATGTGCTCCGGCAGCCGCTCCTGCAGATGGGCGCGCAGGACGACCTCCAGATCGACGGTGTGCTCGAAGGCGGCCGGAGTGCTGGCGCAGTCCTCCGCCCCGGTGCACTCCGCTGTCCCGTCGCCGCCGTCCGTCCCCGTGCCGGGCGTCGTGTACACGCCCGTCACCACACCTGCGGGCACCTGCGCGGGATCGAGGAGGACGATGTCGAGGAGCTCGGGGCTCTCGCCCCAGGTGGGCAGGGCCCGGTAGCCCAGACGCTCGGCCCTCTCGCACAGTGCCTCCGGGTCGGGGGCGGGCGCGTCCTGCGGCGGCAGGTCGATGCTCTCGCGGGGATCGAAGAGGGACTGCATGGCCGCGTACTCGTCGCACACCCGGCGGTTGGGCACCCCGGCCAGCCGCAGCACGGCAGGACGCGCCGCCGTGAGCCGGTCCACGGCATCCAGGCCACCGGCGACGTCGGTGCCCCAGCGGACGACGGGCGCACCGGAGAGGTCGGCGACCGGCTCGGCGGTGGAGAGCACCACGTCGTAGCGGTAGCGGGTCAGCTCGTTGTGACGCACGCCCCGCTTGACCCGTGCGTCGACCGCGCGCACGGCGGACAGGTCCCGGGCGAGCGCGTCGAACAGGGCGGGGGAGAGCAGCAGTTCGGTCTCCGTGGCGGCCTGATGATCGATGGTGCGGCGCAGCGCCTCCCGGTCGCCCTCGGCGGCACCCGGCCGGGCCAGCGCGATCCCGGTCCGCAGGCAGCGGGCGAGGTCGAGGCTGCGCACATCGCCGAGGAGGAGCGAACCGCCCGGGGCGAGCAGCGGCAGCAACCGCTCGACGACGGTACGCAGACGGACGAGGCCCGGGAAGTACTGGATCACCGAGTTGACGACGATCGTGTCGAAGTGGCCGACGGGCAGTCCACCGGTGTCCTCGGCGCCGCGGCAGTCCAGCCGCACCTTGTCCTTCAGGAACGGATCGGTCTCCACCTGCGCGGTGAGCGCGGCGACGGCGGCGGGGGAGAAGTCGGTGGCCCAGTACTCGTGGACCTCCTCGTCGCGGGCGAGGTGGGCCAGCAGCAGTCCGGTGCCCACACCGATCTCCAGGACCCGGCGGCGCGGCAGCTCCCGTATCCGGTCGACAGTGGCGTACTGCCACTCCCGCAGGTCCTCCAGGGGGATCGGCAGACCGTCGTAACTGCTGTTCCAGCCGGTGAAGTCGTCGCCCGGCTCGCGCAGCGCGGCGTCGGCGTGCAGCGCTTCGTGGATCTCCTTCCACCGGGCGATCTGCGCGTCCTCATCGCCGGCCGCCGGAGCCGCGGCGGCCGGCACCACATGGGCCACCAGCCGTCGGTCGCCGTCCTCGCACTCGCGCAGGGAAACCGCGGCGGCGGACACCGCCGGGTGCGCGCTCAGCACCGCCTCGACCTCACCGAGTCCGAAGCGCCGGCCGCACAGCTCGACCCGGTCGTCCGTCCGTCCGGCGAGCTGCCGCCCACCGTCCTCGCCCGGGCGGCCGACCAGCCGGTCGCCCGACGCCAGGGCGGTCCACACCCCGAAGGCGACCGCCTCGAAGGCCGGGTCGGCAACAGCCCGGGCCGCCATGCCGTCAGGGTCCGGCCGCGGGCAGCCGGTGGAGCGCACGAGGTCCAGCACCGCGCGGTGCGGTACGACGATGCCCTCGGGGGCACCGGTGGTGCCGGAGGGGTAGCAGACGCACAGGGTGTCGTCCGGGCCGGTGCTCCGCTCGGGCAGGGCGTCGGCGCGCCGGGTGATCTCGGGCGCTTCGGCGTCCAGCGCGAGGACCACCGTGTCCAGGCCCGTGTAGTCCGCGGCGTCCGTGCTGTCGGTCAGCACTGCGGCGGCCGCGCTGTCGCGCACGATCAGCCGGCGCCGCTCGGCCCGGTCGGCGGGGTCGACCGGGACATAGGCCGCTTCGGCCCGCACGATCCCGAGGAACGCGGTCACCGTCTCCGGGCCCGACCGCAGCGAGGTCACCACCCGGTCGCCACGGCCGATGCCGCGGGCCCGCAGGTGGGCGGCGAGACGGTTGGCCGCGCGGTCCAGTTCCCGGTAGGTGAGGCGGCCGCCACGGCCGTCGGCCTGGTGGGGGTGATGCACCGCGACCGCGTCGGGGTGTACCTGGGCCTGCTGCTCGATGAGGTCGGAGATGGACATCGGGTACCCGCTCCTTGGTGACAGCGCCTTCCGGCTTGGCAAAAAGTTGCCTGAATATTGGCAAGAGTTACCTGAGGTGGCGTCCTGAAGTGGTCGAGCGGTGCTGGAGTCGCTGGTGGCGAGGGGGTGTTGTCGCCAGAGCGAAAGGCGCGGGTTGCCAAGGCGCACGGATCGGGTGATCGACCGACGATCATCCGGACGTCCTGCGTAAGGACTTCGCCCCGAAAACGCCGAAGCCCCCGCTGGGCATGGCTGCCTGCGGGGGCGTCACGGGGCGGGCACGGCTGCCCAGACGTGGATCAGACGCTGGCGACGGCCGGGGCGGTGGGCCAGTTGATGTCGCCGGCCTGGACGGCGGTGGGGGCGACGGGCCAGCGGGTGTCGGCCTGGACGGCGGTGGGGGCGACGGGCCAGTTGGTGTCGGCCTGGACGACGGCCGGGGCGGTGGGCCAGTTGATGTCGCCGGCCTGGATGGCGGTGGGGGCGACGGGCCAGTTGGTGTCGGCCTGGACGGCGGCCGGGGTGGTGGGCCAGTTGATGTCGCCGGCCTGGATGGCGGTGGGGGCGACGGGCCAGCGGGTGTCGGCCTGGACGGCGGTGGGGGCGGTGGGCCAGTTGATGTCGCCGGCCTGGACCGTGGAAGCCGTCTTCGCCGTCGTCGGCCAGCCGATCGCATTCGCGGCGGTGGCGTCGGCGGCGGCGGCGAAGGCGGTGAGGGCGGTGGCGGCGATGGCGATGCGGGCGATGCGGTTCATGGCGGGCTCCTCTGTGTCAATTTCGTTTTCGTTGCTTGGCAACCTTCTGCCAAGAAGATTGGCAACAAAGGCTCGCAAATCGGTCGTGAATGGGTCGATTCGGACTCAAGGTGCACGCCAGGAGCGCTTCAAGGGGTGGCTCAATGCGGCGGAGTTGCCTAGAAAAAGCCGCTCTGAGCTGCGGAAACAGGGATTCTTGGCAAAGCTGGAAATGCTCTGGCAACGCTTGGCAATTCCTGGGGGACCAGGCTGGACGCGGTCGAGATCCCTGCCATCGATCCCGTACTAGAGCCACGCCTGAACCGGTGTTGCCCGAGGTTGTCAAACCTACGACAGGCAAGGCAATCTGTTGCCACGAACTAGGCAATCATTTGCCACGCCTGTGGGAGGAGGCCTGAAGTGAACGAGAAATCCCACGATGACCGCAGGATCCACCTCGACCCGGCCGGCGCGGGCCGCATGCCCGCCGCCGTACGGGCGGTCCTCACCGAGTGGACGCGCTTCGAGGACCGCTACGGCCCGTACGAGCTGGACGAACGCCTCGACGACGTCCTGCACCGGGAGATCCACCAGCGGCTGGCCGCCCGGCTCGGCGTGCTGCCCGAGGACACCTTCCTGTGCACCGGCGCCGCCGACGCGTTCGCTGCCGTGCTGTCCAGGCTGCCGCTCGGCCCGCGCGACCGCGTCTGGACGACTCCCTACGAGTCGGCCGCCAACCTCAGCGCCGTCTTCGCGCTGCGCGCGCGCACCGGCTGCCGGCTGGAGGTCGTACCGCTGCGCCCCGACGGCGACCTCGACCTGGAGTGGATGGCACGGCACATCGGCGACAACGTCGCCCTCGTCTGTGTTCCGTATGTCCCCTCGGGCTGCGGCATCGTCCAGCCCGTCGAGGACATCGGGCGCATCCTCGCCCCGCACCGCTGCCTGTACGCCGTCGACGCCTCGTACGCGGTGGGCCAGCTTCCCGTGGACGTCGCCCGCATCGGCTGCCACCTCCTCACCGTGGACGGCTGGAGGTTCCTGCGCGGCCCGCACGCGGCCGGATTCGCCGCCGTGGCACCGCGGTTGCGTGAGGCGCTGGCCCCGCATGGCGGTCCGCCCCTCGTGCCGCCGCACGGCGCCGCGGCCGCCGCGCTGAACGAGGCCCTGGCCCTGCACACGGCCGTGTCCCCGCGCAACGACCTCGCCGCCGGCCTGCGTGCCGCCGTCCAGGACACGGCCGGCACCGAACTGATCGCCCCCGGACGCCTCCAGAGCGGCATCGTCACCTTCCGGCACGAGAACGTGCCGGCCGCGCTGGTGCGCCGCCGGCTCGCGGACCGCGGAGTGGTCGTGGGGAAGACGGTCGCCGAGGAGGTCCCGCTGTACCTGCCGAAGCTCGGTGTCGTCACGGCCGTGCGAGCGTCCGTCCACCACGACAACTCGGCCGAGGACATCGAGCTGTTCGCCGACACCCTCAAGGACGCCGTGACCGGGACACGTCCGCTTCCCGCGCCCGCCCGGCACCCGCGGCCTGCCGCACCGGCGCCGCACGCCGTGCCGTCCCGGCCGGCGGCGGCCGGGACCCCGCACGGGCCGGCGGCCGGCCGGCGGCACCTGACTCTGGTGCCGGGCCGGCCGCGGGACACCGGCCTGCTCCGACCCGGGGCTTGAGCGGCACGCGGACCGGCCGGTGCGGACGCGAACGCCCCTCTGACGTCCGTCACCGGCCCCCGGCCCGGGCGCACGCATGGTCCGGTGCGGCCGCGGGGGAGACACGGACCGGCAGGAGCCCGGGGAACGGACCGGCGCGCAGGAGCGCTTGAGGCGGTTTTGAAAGATGCTCGATCGCAGCCTCGAAGACTGTCCGTACCGAATGCGGATCGCGGGGAGACCCCGGGATCCGCCCCCGATGTCCCCCACCCCGAGGACGCGGACCAAAGCGGAGGCTTGTGGCATGACCGTCGAGCTTGTGGGCACCGCCGAACGCACCCTGCCCGGCCGGGAGTTCGCCGCCCTGTACGCGCAGGCGCAGCGGTTCTACGCACACCAGATGCGGCTTCTGGACGCCCACGACACCCAGTCCTGGGCCGAGACCTTCGCCGAGGACGCCCTTCTGCAGCTGCTGTCCCTGCCCGGGCCGGTGCGGGCGCGCGCGGGACTGGACGGCTACGTGCGGGCCGGCGCGGCACGGCAGCGGCGGGCCGACAGCTGCCTCCACCACTGGGTCGGCATGCTCGACGTACAGCCGCAGGCGGACGGGTCGCTGCACACCCGCTGCTCGGCGCTGGTGTACGTCACGCCGAGCCAGGGCGGCCCCAAGGTGCTGTACGTGTGCGTCATGGAGGACGTCCTGGTCCGCTTCGCAGACGAGTGGCGTATCGCGCACCGCAGGGTGACCCGCGACGACCTGGCCTGAGCCCGGAACCTGCTGCAACTGAGCTCGAAGTTCCGTACAAAGTACGGGACTTGGGGTCGGATCCTGCCTAGGGTCGTGCTTGCGCATCTCCTCCCCGCCCGCGCCCGCCCGCCGACTTCGACGAGGGCGGGCGCGTCGACGCACGAGGGAAAGTCCACGAGGACTCGAGAGCGGTTCGAGGCCCGCTCATGACGGCGGGCGCTGCGGGCGGGACGCCGATATCCTCGTCATTCCCCTGGTTCGGGGCGTCGTGCCGGACGCCGGAACGTCTCGTTGATGGAGTCCCCATGCAGAAGGCGGAAGAGCCGAAGCTGCGCCTGTTCGTGTTCCACCACTCCGGCGGTTCGCATCTGGCGTACCGAGACTGGCCGTCCTGCTTCCCGGCCGGCTGGGACGTGCAGGCACCCGACGCCCCGGGCCGCGGCCCACGCGACCGGCGCCCTGCACTGACCGACGCGGGCGCCCTGCTCGACCACTTCCTGCACGAGCTGGACACCCGGCTGACGGGCCACTACGCGTTCTTCGGGCACAGCATGGGCGGACTCGTCGCCTACGAACTGACCCGCCGTCTCCTCGACATGGGCCGCACGCCGCCGGTCTGGCTCGGCGTGTCCGCGCGCGGCACGCTGCACCCCGACGGGGACCCCGTGCGCCGGCACCTGCTGACCGACGCGGAACTGCGTCACGAACTGGCGACGATGGGCGGCACACCGTCCGAGGTCATGGACCACGACGAGCTGTGGGAGCTGTTCGAGCCGACCATCCGCGCCGACCTGCGCATGAGCGAGACCTGGCGCACCACGCCCCTCACCGCGCCGCTGCCGGTGCCCCTCTCGGTGTTCGGCGGCACCCGGGACCAGGTGGCGCCGCCGCACCGCCTGGACGGCTGGGCCGACGCCACCGAGCACTTCCTCGGCCGGCATCTGTTCGACGGCGGCCACTTCTACTTCCAGGACCACCTCCCCGAGGTCGTCCGGCAGATCCAGGACGACGTGCGCCGCGCCCTGCTGACCGCCCGCGCGCCGTCCGCGGGGGCGCGATGACCGTCCTCGACCTCGCCGCACCGGCCCGCGTGCGGACCGAGGTGACCGAGGTGACCGAGTTCCGGCTGCTCGGTCCGGTGGTCGTGTACGACCGGGGGACCGGGACGCGCATCGTGCCCTCCGGTCCCAAACAGCGGGCTCTGCTCGCCACCTTGGTCGCCCACGCGGGCGAACAGCTGTCCGCGGACCGCTTGGTGGAGGAGCTGTGGGGCGACCGGCCCCCCGCCAACGCGCCGAGCGCTCTGCACACCCACGTCGCCCGGCTGCGCCGACTGCTGCCCCCGGGGCACGAGTGGATCAGCACTCTGCCCACCGGCTACCTGCTGAGCCTGGGGCGGGCCTCGACCGACGTGGCCCGCTTCACCCGTCTGTCCGGCCAGGGCAGGGCGGCTGCCCCCCAGGACCCCCGGTACGCGACCCGGCTCCTCGACCAGGCGCTCGCGCTGTGGCAGGGGACCGCCCTGCAGGACAGCTGTCACGGCCCCCTGTGCACGGCCGAGGCGGACCGCCTCGAGGAGCAGCGCCTCACCGCTCTGGAAGCCTTGTACGAGGCGAGCCTGAACTGCGCCAGACATGCCGAGATCGTCTGTGACCTGGAACGGTTCACCGCCGCCCATCCGCTGCGCGAGCGCCCCTACGACCTGCTGATGGTCGCCCTGTACCGGTGCGGCCGTCAGTCGGAGGCTCTCGGCGTCTACGAACGCGCGCGCCGCCGTCTGGTCGGCACGCTCGGCGTGGAACCGGGCCCGGCGCTGCGGTGCCGCCTGCAGGCGATCCTCAACCACTGCCCCACGCTGACGGCATCGCGTCCGCGCCATCCGGACCTGGCGGCAGAGGTGGCGCGTCTCCAGGACCGGATCGACCAGCTGGTTCGGGACCAGACGGACTTGCTGCGCAGAGTTCGGGAACAGGACGCGGGCCGCTGACGCCGGGGCCGCCACCGCCCGGTGCCCGGTGATCCGGCGCATCGGGCCGGCAGCGGTTTGCCGGAGGTTCAGAGCAGACCGGTGAACGCGGCGAAGACGTCGTCGAGTTCGTTTGTGTGCACGGTGAGCGACTCGGGTGCGAGCGCTTTCGCGTCGAGGACCGCGAGCACGGCCCGCAGCGTCTCGACGCCGGCGTCCGCGGGGACCTGGAGGGTGAGCGTCTCGGGGTCGCTCCACGCGCCGTCGAAGCAGGCGCCGGCACGGTCGAGCGCGATCGCGTCGGCGAACCGCAGGCGGACGACGGCGGCGGGCGGGTCGTTGCGGGGCTCGGGCCACGTACCGCCGTCGCCGGGCTCGGGGACCGCGACCGGCTGGTTCGGCCCGGGTTCCCGGTAGGCCGGCAGGAGGCTCAGGTTGGAGCGGGCCGGGGGCGCCGCGTATTCGGGCCCGTCGAAGCAGAGCTCGCCACCGGTTCCGTACCCGTCCGGTTCGTTGCCGTCGTGCCACGTGTGCGCCTCGGTCAGGGCGGTCAGCAGGATGGACCTGGCTTTTGGTGACAGAGATGCGGCGAGACGGCGGGCGCACTCCTGGGCCTCGTCCGCGTCGGTCCCGGCCGCGGTGACCAACTCGTGGACGAGGACCGCCGGCTGCGGGGCGTGCCCGGCGCCCGGCGGCCGGCGGAGAGTGTCCGCCGGCCCGGCGGCTTGCGGTTGCCATCGCTCGTTCACGGCAGGACCTCCTGCTCGTCGTCCGGGTCCGGCACGATCACCGTCCCGATCCTGTCGTCGGTGAACATCTCCAGGAGGACCGAGTGCGGGATCCGCCCGTCGATCACCCGGGCCGTGCCCACCCCGCCCCGCACGGCTTCCAGGCAGCCGGTCATCTTGGGCACCATGCCGTCGTTCAGCTCCGGCAGGAGCTTCTCCAGCTCGCCGGCCGTCAGCCGCGGGATGACCTCGGTACTGTGCGGCCAGCCCGCGCACAGCCCCGCGACGTCCGTCAGCATGACGAGCGTCTCGGCCTGCAGCGCGGTCGCGAGCGCCGCCGCCACGGTGTCGGCGTTGACGTTGTAGACCAGGCCGTCCTCGGTGCTGCGGGCGAGCGGCGAGACCACCGGGATCCGGCCGCTCGCCAGCAGGCCCTCCAGGGTGCCGGTGTCCACGCCGGTGATCTCGCCGACCCTGCCGACGTCGACGGGTTCCCCGTCGATCCACGGCACGTGCCGTACCGCGGTGAGGGTGTCCGCGTCCTCGCCGGTCATACCGACGGCGAGCGGGCCGTGCCGGTTGATCAGCCCGACCAGTTCGCGCTGTACCTGGCCGGCGAGGACCATGCGCACCACGTCCATCGCCTCCGGCGGGGTGACGCGCAGGCCTGCTCTGAACTCGCCCTTCATGCCACGGCGTTCGAGCTCGGCGTTGATCTGCGGGCCGCCTCCGTGGACCACCACGGGCCGCAGCCCGGCGTAGCGCAGGAAGGCGATGTCGCGGGCGAAGGACGCCGTGAGGTCCTCGTCGACCATGGCGTGTCCGCCCAGCTTGATGACGACCGTCCGGCCCTGGTGGCGGGCCAGCCACGGCAGGGCGTCGCCTAGGGACTGGGCCTTGACCTGGGCCTGGTGCACGCTGACGGTCATGAAACCCTCACCCGCCGAACGAGGCCGCCGACCGGGAAGTTGGCGCTCATTGGGTCACGACTCCTTCTGTGGGGGACCCCGGCCAGGGGCTGGGCCCCATGTCCGGTGGACATGCGCTGGAAAACTGCACGAGAGAACTTGGCTGGGATGCGGGTTCTTGGGACGGTGAACACCGGTCGGCCCGAGGGGTGTGCCCGCCGCGGTCGTCGCGCGCGGGTTCTCGAGTGTCCTGCCGCGGGGTCACGTCCTGTCAACGGGACAGTGGCTCGGCCTGCGGCTTCAGGCGGCCGAGCGGGCGGTCTGCACGGGGCGGGTAC
Organism: Streptomyces sp. NPDC042002; assembly: GCF_055588305.1. NCBI lineage: Bacteria > Bacillati > Actinomycetota > Actinomycetes > Kitasatosporales > Streptomycetaceae > Streptomyces > Streptomyces sp. NPDC042002. Next base: position 46,014 of record NZ_JBVJCT010000020.1, read on the forward strand.
GGCTCAGCTCCCGTTCGGTGCGCCGCAGCACGATCGAATCGGCGATCTCGCCGCTGCGGACCGCGATGTTCGACAGCAGGGCCGAGGACAGGCCATGGGTGTGCTCGGTGCCGCCCTGGAGGTAGACCCCGCTGGTCAGCCCTGATCCGCTGACGAGGCGGTAGTCGCGTTCCACCTGGTGCCTGCCCGCCGCGTCACGCAGGAAGTGCCGGTCGAAGTCGCCGAGCAGGCGGGCGGGGTCCAGACCGTCGTAGCCGGTGGCGAACACCAGCGCGTCGACGGCGAGTTCCTCCGTCCCGTCGTCGAGCAGCGAGCGCAGGGTCACCCGTGTCTCGCTGCCGGCGCGCTTGACGTCGGTGACCCGGGTGAGATTGCGGAAGTGCAGCCGCCGGCTGTCACGCACCCGCTCGTCGTAGGAACGCCGGTACAGGTCCCGGATGACGTCGGAGTCGACCACCGAGTAGTTGGTGTTGCGGTGGTAGCGCCAGAACGCGTCCCGCGCCTGCTCGGTTCCGAAGTAGTGGTCGTCGACCGCGCCGGGGTCGAACACCTGGTTGGCGAAAGGCGTGTCGTCGGCGATGGCGTAGCCGTAGGACGGAACGACCGCGGAGACCTGGGCGTGCGGCAGCGAGTCGTGGAAGAACCGGACGATCTCGGCCGCGCTCTGTCCGGCACCGACCACCGCCACGCTCTTGAGGTCCTCGGGGTCCTGCGCGTTGAACCTGCTGAGGAACTCCGAGCTGTGCCACACCCGCTCGTCGGACGTCAGGCCGTCCGGCATGCGCGGCACCAGACCGGTGGAGATGACGACGTTGCGGGCGGTGACCACGCGGGTGGTGCCGTCGCTGCCGCGCACCTCGATCTCGAGGAGACCGGACTGTGGGGCTCCGGCTTCGGCGACGGGCCGGATCGAGGTGACCTCGGTGCCGTAGGTGACGCGGTCGCTCAAGGCGGCGGCCGCCCACTCCAGATACTGGTGGAACTCCTGGCGGGTGGGGAAGAAGTCCTGGTTGTTCACGAACTGCACCAGCCGGTCGGAGGCGTGCAGGTACGAGACGAAGCTGTAGCGGGACAGCGGATTCCTGTACGTCGCCAGGTCCTTGAGGAACGAGATCTGCATGGTCGTCGACGGCAGCAGCATGTTCCGGTGCCAGCCGAAGGCGGGCTGCCGCTCGAAGAAGTGGGCGGTGACCGGATGCCGCGGAGTGCTCGCCCCGTGTTCTTCCAGAGCGATTGCGAGCGACAGGTTGGACGGGCCGAACCCGATACCGACCACGTCGTAGACCTCTTCGCTCCGCCTGCCCGTTGTCTCCATGTGAATGCTCCCGATGCGTCTGGAAATCGACCGGTGGCTCACAGCGCCTTCCGGCTTGGCAAAACCTTGCCATGATGTTGGCAACTTGATCCTGAGATCTGGTCTCGTCGCACTGGAGTGGTGGCGGAGTCGCTGGTGAGAGAGGTGATTTCTCTGCGCCACGGTGGAGGAAACCTTGCCAGGGGCCGCTGTGTGCGCTGTGCGCCGTGCTCATGGTGGCGCTCGTCGGCACCGCGTTCATGCCGGCATCGGCGTGGTGCCGGCCGGGCGGAAGGCGTCCGCCGCCCCGCAGCTCCGGGAGGCGGAAGGCGCCGGGGCGGACGACGTGCCCCGGGGCGGGCGTGAAAAGCGAAAAAAGAGAGAGTGTTCCCGGAGCATTTCTCGAAGAAAAGTCGAAGACCGCTGGAAAGCTCCTTCAGAACTTCTCCAGGAGTGCGAAATGTGGAAGCATTGTCCTGGCGGCGGGACGGCCGTATGGTCGGCTGGGATCCTCGAAACAAACCATTTCCGAAAAGGAGAATGCGAATGTTTGTGCCCAGCTTTTACCGCGAGCCGAATAATTCCTGGAAGGCGGATCTGATCCGCGACAACCCATTGGCTCTCGCGGTGACGAACGGCAGTCCCGAGGACGGTCCCTTCGCCACACACCTGCCGGTCATCTTCGACCCCGAGGCGTCCGGCGACGCCGACGGCGAGCTGACGGGAGCCACACTGCTCGGGCACCTGAACCGGGCCAACCCGCACTGGGCGGCTCTGCAGTCGGGCAGCGTGCTCCTGCTGACGTTCACCGGCCCGCACTCGTACGTCTCACCCACGGTGTACGAGAAGACTCCGGCCGCCCCGACCTGGAACTTCACCGCGGTGCACGTCCGGGGCGTGGTGGAGAAGATCGACTCCACGGAGGAGACGCTGGGCGTGGTGCAGTCCACCGTGCGTGCCTTCGAGGGGGCCTTCGGCGACGGCTGGGACATGACCGACTCGCTCGGCTACTTCCGCAAGATCGTGCCCGCGGTCGGAGCCTTCCGGTTCACGGTCACGGGCGCCGAGGGCATGTTCAAGCTCAGCCAGGAGCAGCCGGACGAGGTGCGCGAGCGGGTGCGGACGTCGTTCGGGCAGAGCGGGTGCACGTACAGGCGCGAGGTCGCCGGGCTGATGAACCGCCTGCCGTGAGACGCCGGTGGCCTCGGCGCCGGGAACGTCAGGCGCTGATGGCCACCGGCCGGGTCCGCTGCCCGGCGAGCCGCTTCATGTCCTGCACGCCTTTGAGTTCGGCGACCTCGGGGTGCTCCGCCGACGTACCGATCGCCTCCAGGGCGGTCGCGGCCGCGCTGTCCAGCGTGGCCGTCACCCACTGCTCGAAGTCCACGCCCAGCAGCTGCGCGGCCTGGTGCCACCATTCCAGCCGGCTGCCCGGAACCTCCAGACGCCGGCTCGGCTCGGCGGGAGCGGCCGGCTGCTGCTCGCCCTGGCGCGCGGCACGCAGGGCGGTCCGCAACTGCTTGGTGGTCCACTGCCGCTGCTCGGCGCGGTCGAGCCACAGCTCCTGCTCCGAGAGCGGCATGGAGGCCAGCTCGGCATGGTGCTGGAAGCTCAGGGCGGCACGGCGCCGGGTGAGGTCGAAACGCCGCGAGACCCACGCGTAGTTGCGCAGGGTCTGGTACGACAGCCCGGCCGCGCGTATACCGCGCTGGTAGCGGTCGGTGTAGTGGTCCTTGCCGTACACCATCCAGTCGCCCAGCCACCAGGAGGACGAGTCGAGGACGTCGGCGAGCTGCCGCCCGGCCCGCTCCCACTCGTCGTAGGCCATTTTGGCCGGCATCTGCAGGCCCACCCTGGTCGTCAGCACCGGAACCCGGCGCGGTCCGGGCACCGAGGCGCGCGCCTGCCGCGGCGTCACCTGCGGAACGGCGGCCGCCGTGTCGCCGTGCGCTGCCGCGGTCTGTCCGGCCCGATGCGCCATCATGCCTCCTGAGAACGGTGCATATAACCGTCGATAAGCGTCGCAGCACAGTCTGGGGTGGCACCGGAGCGGCACTCGAACCGTTGCAGGCCGAACTTCTTTGTCGAATGGCACCCGCATTTCCCGCCGAGAAATGCGGCAGTCGCAGATCGGCCGCGCGAGCGTCGGAAAGGGAATCGGCGGGCGGGTTCTTTTACGGCGGAAGGGGCGGCGTACTGCGGCTTGGCGCCGGTGTGTACGCCGTCCTGGGCGGAACGAGGATGCGGGAGGCCGCCCGCCGCGCATGGCGTCAGTTCGCGTCCTGGTCGAACTTCGAGGCCGACCAGAAGTCGCCGAAAATGTAGACGAACAGCAGCAGCATCACCGGGGTGAGCAGCAGGTTCAGGGTCAGCGAGGGATAGCGGCGGGCGTGCAGCAGGTTGCGGCGCAGCATGGTGGAGGAGTCGCGCACGGCGAGGGAGAGGGAACTCATCGCAGGGTCTCCTTGGGCTGGTTGGGCTGGCCGGGCAGCTTGCCGTTGCCGGTGAGGGCGAAGAACACGTCGTCGAGGTCGGGGGTGTGCACGGTCAGCTCGTCCGCCTCGATGCTGACCGCGGCCAGCCAGTCGAGGATGGAGTGCAGCTCCTGCTGGGTGCCGTCGCTGACGATCTTCAGTACCAGCGCCTCGTCGTCCCGGGTGGCCCCGCGCAGCGCGGAGGCGGCGCAGCGGTACGCGACGGGGTCGGTGAAGCGGAGCCGCACGTGCCCGCCCGGGATGAGCTGTTTCAGCTCCGAGGCGGTGCCCTCGGCGGCGATCTTGCCGTTGTTCAGCAAGGCGATGCGGCCGGCGAGCTGGTCGGCCTCCTCCAGGTACTGGGTGGTGAGGAAGACGGTGGTACCGCCGGCGACAAGCTCGCGGACGATGCCCCACATGGTGTGGCGGGAGCGGGGGTCCAGGCCGGTGGTCGGCTCGTCGAGGAAGATGATCCGCGGGCTGCCGACCAGGGTCATGGCGATGTCCAGGCGGCGCTTCATACCGCCGGAGTAGGCGGAGGCGGGCTTCTTCGCGGCCTCGACCAGGTCGAAGCGCTCCAGAAGAGCGGCGGCGACCCGCCGTCCCTCGGCCTTGGACAGATGGTGCAGGTCCGCCATGAGGAGCATGTTCTCCTCGCCGGTGATCAGGTTGTCGACGGCGGAGAACTGCCCGGTGACGCCGATCGCGGCGCGTACGGCCTGCGGGTCGGCGGCGAGGTCGTGGCCGCCGACCCGCAGCTCGCCGGCGTCGGCGCGAACGAGGGTGGAGAGGACGTTGACGGCGGTGGTCTTGCCGGCGCCGTTCGGGCCGAGCAGGGAGAAGACCGTTCCTTCCGGGACGGCCAGGTCGATGCCGTCGAGCACGACCTTGTCGCCGTAGGACTTGCGCAGCCCGTGCGCCGCGATGGCCAAAGCGCTCATGAGGGGTGCTCCTTCGGGGCCGCGGGCGGTCAGAGGCTGCGGGCGGTGATGTCGCCGTAGGCGGTGGTGGCGTGGAAGTCCAGGTCGGAAGTCCCGTCGTTGCGCAGGGAGTTGTTGATGCGGCCGTGGCCGGTTCGAGCGTCCAGGGAGGCGGAGACGCCGCGGGCGGTACCCACCGTGATGTCGCCGTGCTGGATGTCCAGGGTGACCGTGCCGCGCACGGCCTCGCCGATCTGGATGCCGCCCTTCTGGACGCTGATCTCGGCGGGGCCGTTGAGGCGGCCGACCGAGACCTCGCCCTCGTGGACGGTGAGGCGGGCGCTCGCGGCCTCGTCGAGCTTGACCGAGCGGTAGCCGCCCGCGAAGGTGACGTCGCCGAGGCGTCCCACGCCCCGGAACTCGGCGGCGGCCGCCTTCGCCTCGACCCGGGAGCCGGCCGGCAGCTGCACGGTCACCTCGACGGACCCGGAGTGCCCGAGGAACCTGTGGGCCGTCTTCGTGGACCCGATCCGCAGGACGCCGTCACCGAAGGCGGCCTCGATCTCCTCGACCGCCTTCACGTCGCGGCTCTTGGCCGGGTTGGCGGGCCGGATCTCGACCACGGTGTCGGCCCGGTCGGCGGCGATGAACTGGATGCGTCCGGCGGGGATGTCGACCACGGCGGAGATGGGGGCGGAGGTGTCGAACTTCTGTGTCGCGTACTCGGTCTTCTGCATCGGGACTCCTCGGTCTCGTGTTTTCCGATGTAGAAAACGCTACGTTGCATTCATGAAGTTGGCAACAAGCTTGTTGTGTACTGGGTGCATCACCAAAGCTCAATGCCGTTTATTTGTTGCAATGGTTTGAATCTAATGCAACGTTACTGACTGGCTTGTTGCAATGATGTGGGAGTTAATGCTCCACGGTGACACCGGTCGCCCGTGCGGCACGCGGTTCAGGGCGCCGTCGGCCCGTCGTCGCGGACCTCGGACAGCGCCGCCCTGAACCCTTCCAAAAAGGTGTCCACCTCGCGATCCGACACGATCAGCGGCGGGGCGAGCCGGATGACGTCCGGCACCGTCGCGTTCACCAGCAGACCCCTGTCCTGGGCGGCCCGCTGCACGTGTGCCGCGAGGTTCTGGTGGAGCACGACGCCCACCAGCAGGCCGGCGCCGCGGACTTCGCGCACCAGCGGATGGGCCGGATCCTCCAGGCCGCGCCGCAGCCGCCGCCCGGCCCGGACCACCCGGTCGAGGATGCCGTCCTGCTCGATGGTGTCCAGTACGGCGAGGGCGGCCGCGCACACCACGGGGTTGCCGCTGAAGGTGGAGCCGTGCGCGCCGGGTGTGAGCAGGCGCGCGGCGGCACCGAAAGCGAGTGTCGCGCCGATGGGCAGACCACCGCCGAGGCCCTTGGCGAGCGTGACGACATCCGCCTCGACGCTTTGGGCCTGGGCCGCGAACCAGTGGCCCGTGCGCCCGATGCCTGTCTGCACCTCGTCCAGGACGAGGAGGGTTCCGGTCGCCGAGGTGATCTCGCGGGCCGCCCGCAGATAGCCGGGCGGCGGCACGACCACGCCGTTCTCCCCCTGCACGGGCTCCAGGACCAGCAGCGCGGTGTCCGGGGTGACGGCGGTGCGCAGGGCCTCCACGTCCCCGTACGGCACATGGGTGACCTCGCCCGGCAGCGGCAGGAACGGGTGCTGTTTGGCGGGCTGGCCGGTCAGCGCGAGGGCCCCCATGGTGCGGCCGTGGAAGCCGCCGGTCGTCGACACCATGTGCGTACGGCCGGTGAGCCTGCCGATCTTGAAGGCCGCCTCGTTGGCCTCGGCGCCGGAGTTGGAGAAGTACACCCGGCCCTCCCGCCCGGCGAGCTGCAGCAGGCGTTCGGCCAGGCGCACGGTCGGCTCGGCGATGAACAGGTTCGAGACGTGCCCGAGTGAGGCGACCTGCGCGGAGACGGCCCGTACGACCGCAGGATGCGCGTGGCCGAGCGCGTTGACCGCGATGCCGCCGAAGAAGTCCAGGTACTCGTTGCCGTCGGCGTCCCGGACCCGGCAGCCCCGGCCCTCGACGAGGGGCAGCCGGGGGGTGCCGAAGTTGTCCATCATGGCGTTCCGCCAGCGGCTGGTCAGCGCCGCGTTGGCCGACTCGGTGCCCTCCGCGCCCTCCCGTGTGCCGTTCCCCGGGGCCGTGCTGCCGCCGTGCGGCACGGCGGCGGTGTCCACGCGTTCGAAAGGGCTCATGACGAGTACTCGCTGTTCTCGTGGACGTAGTCGGAGGTGAGGTCGTTGGTCCAGATGACGGCGGAGTCCGTGCCGGCGCCGAGGTCCACGGTGATGCCCACGTCGCGGCCGGTCATGTCCACCAGCGCGCGGTCCTCGCCGATGCTGCCGCTTCGGCAGACCCGCACCCCGTTGATGGCGACGTCGAGCCGGTCGGGTTCGAAGGCGGCGGAGGTGGTTCCGACGGCGGCCAGGACCCGGCCCCAGTTGGGGTCCTCGCCGTGGACCGCGCACTTGAGGAGGTTGTTGCGGGCGATGGAGCGGCCCACCTCGACGGCGTCGTCCTCGCTCGCGGCGCCCGTGACCTCGATGCGGATCTCCTTGCTCGCGCCCTCCGCGTCCCCGATCAGCTGCCGGGCCAGGTCGGCGCAGACCGCGTGGACGGCCTCCGCGAACTCGCCGTACGCGGGGGTGACCCGGGCGGCGCCGGAGGCGAGCAGCAGCACGGTGTCGTTGGTGGACATGCAGCCGTCGGAGTCGACCCGGTCGAAGGTGACGCGGGTGGCGTCCCGCAGTGCCGTGTCGAGCGAGGCGCTGTCGAGGTCGGCGTCCGTGGTGAGCGCGACCAGCATGGTGGCGAGCCCGGGGGCGAGCATGCCCGCGCCCTTGGCCATGCCGCCGACGGTCCACCCGTCCCGGGTGACGGCGGCCGTCTTGTGCACCGTGTCGGTGGTCGTGACGGCGCGGGCGGCGTCCTCGCCGCCGGAGGCCGACAGCAGGGTGACGGCGCTCTCGACGCCGGGCAGGAGGCGGTCCATGGGCAGCGGTACGCCGATGAGCCCGGTGGAGCAGACCGCCACGTCGCCGGAGTCGAGGCCGAGCAGGTCGGCGGCCCGTTCGGCGGTGGCCTGCGTGTCCTTCAGGCCCTGTGCTCCGGTACAGGCGTTGGCACCACCGGAGTTGAGGACGACCGCGCGGATCCCGCCGTCCGCCAGGACCTGCCGGGACCACTGGACGGGGGCCGCCTGTACCCGGTTGGAGGTGAAGACGCCGGCCGCAGTACAGCTGGGCCCGTCGTTGACGACCAGCGCCAGATCCGAGCTGCCGTTGCTCTTGATCCCCGCGGCGATGCCCGCCGCCCTGAAGCCTTGTGCTGCGGTGACGCTCACTGCATCTCCCTCGTTCGCCCCGCCGCGTCGGCGGCTGATGTTCGTGCCGCCCCGGATCACGGTGCGACTCCGGTCGTGGAAAGCCCCAGTCCCTCGGTGAGACCCAGGGCGATGTTCATGCTCTGCACGGCGCCGCCCGCGGTGCCCTTGGTGAGGTTGTCGACGGCGCTGATCGCGATGATCCGGCCGACCGCCGGATCGAGGGCCACCTGTACCTGGACGGTGTTCGACCCGTGGACGGCCCCGGTGCTGGGCCACTGCCCCTGCGGCAGCAGCCGTACGAAGGGCTCGCCGGCCAGCGTCTTCTCGTACGCGGCCCGCACGTCGTGGGCGCCGGTGCCGGGCCGGGCCGCGGCGGAGCAGGTGGCGAGGATGCCGCGCGGCATGGGGGCCAGGGTCGGGGTGAAGGAGACGGCGACCCGACGGCCCGCCACGGCGCTGAGGTTCTGCACCATCTCCGGGGTGTGCCGGTGACCGCCGCCCACGCCGTAGGGCCGCATGGACCCCATGACCTCGCTGCCGAGCAGGTCCGCCCGGGGCGTCCTGCCGGCACCGGACGTGCCGGAGGCCGCGACGACCACCGCCTCCGGTCCGGCCAGATCCGCCGCGTAGGCGGGAAAGAGCGCCAGGGACACCGCGGTCGGATAGCAGCCCGGCACCGCGATACGCCGGGCACCCGCCAACTTCTCGCGGGCGCCCGGCAGTTCGGGCAGTCCGTAGGGCCAGGTGCCCGCGTGCGGTGTGCCGTAGAACGTCTCCCAGTCGGCCGCGTCCGCGAGACGGAAGTCCGCCCCGCAGTCGATGACGAGCGTGTCGTCGCCCAACTCCCGTGCCACGGCGGCGGACTGGCCGTGCGGCAGGGCGAGGAAGACGACGTCGTGCCCCTGAAGGGCGTCGGCGGTGGTGGGTCTCACCTCCCGTTCGGCCAGCGCGGCCAGGTGCGGCTGGAGGGTACCCAGCCGCTGTCCCGCGCTGGAGTGCCCGGTCAGGGCACCGATCTGCACTTCGGGGTGGGCCAGGAGCAGGCGCAGGAGTTCGCCCCCCGCATAGCCGCTCGCTCCGGCCACGGCTGCTCGCACTGTCATCGGCTCTCCTGGTCGGACGCGGTCGGGTTCCGTCGGGTGTCAGCCGGACGTCTGGCCGCAGAACTCGGCGTTCAGAATGGGGAGGATCCCCGATGCGTCCCAGTCGCCGTTGTAGTTGAAGGTGAGCTGATGGCGGCCGTCCTCGGTGAAGGCGGCCAGCGTCAGCGACCCCACCACGCCCCCGTCGTGGTACCAGATGTCGCCGCAGCTCATCGTGAGCTTCTCGATGCCGAGCCCGTAGGACGTGATCGGCAGGTCGGGGTTGACGACGGTCGTCTTCAGCTCCTTCAGCTGCTGCGCCGGCAGCAGCTTCCCGTCCATCAGGGCCCGGTAGAACAGGTTCAGGTCGTGGGCGCTGGAGATGATGTCGCCGTCGCCCCAGTTCTGGGAGCCGTTCAGCTCGGTGACGTCGTCGATCCGGTCCGGCTGGGTGTCGTAGAAGAGCTTGGAGTAGCCGCGGCTGCTCGGCCGGGGCAGGGCGCTGCCCGTGCCGGGGTTGGACGTCGACTTCAGCCCCAGGGGCTCGACGATGCGCCGGCGCACCTCGTCCTCGTACGTCCTGCCGCTGACCTTCTGGACGATCAGTGCCGCCAGGACGTCATTGGTGTGGGAGAACGAGTGCCGGGCGCCGGGCTGGAACAGCGGCGCGTGGGAGAAGGCCACCTGCAGGCGCTGCTGGGCCGTCAGGGTGTCGTAGCGGTGCTGCAGGAAGCTGTCGCCCATGGTGTACGTCTGGTAGTACGGCACGTCGGCGAGGTAGTCGAACAGGCCGCTGGTGTGGTTCAGCAGCTGACGTACGGTGATCTTGCTGCCGTCGTTGCCGTTGCCGGTGACCACGCCCGGCAGGTAGCGCTCGACCGGGTCGTCGAGGCCGATCTTCCTCTCCGCCTCCATCTGGAGCAGGACCGTTGCCACGAAGGTGTTGGTGATGCTGCCGGTACGGAACCGGTCGTTCTTGCCGCGCGGCGCGCCCGTCTCCCGGTTGCCGACGCCCGCCGTGGTCTTCCAGACTCCGGCGGCGTCCCGTGCCTCGGCGGTCACGCCGGGGACACCGGCCGTGACGGCCGCGTCGATCGCCGCCTGCGTGTTCTGGTGGCCGGCCGCCCCCGCGGCCGTGTCACCCGATGCCCGGGCGGGACCCGTGAAGACGGTGGCTGTCAGGGCCACCGCTGCCAGGCCGATCATGCCGGCTCTTGGCCTGTTCCGCATCGTCATCGTCGTTTCCCCGTCTCTTCGTCTCGTCCGCACATTGGCTGGATCCGTACAGGTGCGGTTCGTGGCGGCACCGTAGGTCACCTGGCTCGCGGGCAACTCGTGCGGCGGCACCGCGGCCGAAAAGGTGCAGGTGCGCTGCCGTCCGGCCGTTTCCGTCCCGTCCCGCGGAAGGCCGGAATCGATCGTTCTGGCGGTACGGGGACGGCCGTTCGGGACACCTCGGGTGTGGCCGGGCCCCACGTCCTGCGCCGCGCGGCGCGGGGGTCACCGCAAGGGAGCGGCGGACGGCTGTGTCCGGGCCACGTCCCGCGCGATCTGCCGCAGCAGGGGGGCGGGATCGCCCTGGAAGTAGAAGTGACCGCCGTCGAAGACCCGCAGGCCAAGGAAACGTTCGGCGTGCTCCGCCCAGCCGGCCATCCGCTGCGGTGACGCGGAGTGGTCCGTGCCGCCCGCGTAGGCGGACAGCGCGACGGGCAGGGGAGCGGCACCGGGGGCAGGGCGCCAGCCGTCGACCAGGCGCAGGTCGGCCCGGATGACCGGGTCGAACAGGGCCCACAGGTCCGGGTCGTCGAAGACGGCGCCGGGTGTGCCGCCGAGCAGCTTCAGACGCGTGCGCAGCTCGGCGTCGGGCAGCTCGTGGTACCCGCTGCGCGGCCCCGCCGATCGAGGCGAGGCACGTGCGGAGACACCGACCCACACCGGCAGGGGCAGACCCCGCTCCACGGCCCGCCGGGTGATCTCGTACGCCACGAGGGCGCCCATGCTGTGCCCGAACAGGGCGTAGGGGCGATCCAGTTCGGACTCGATGCTGCGCAGCAGGAAGTCGGCGAGACGGTGCGCGTCGTCGATCTGCGGCAGGTCGAGGAGGAGTCCGTGGCCCGGGGCGTCGAGCAGCCGCACGTCCCAGGTGTGAGGCAGCCCGGCCGCCCAGTGGCGGTAGAGCACGTGGGAGCCGCCCGCGTGGTGCAGGACGAACAGGCGCAGGGCGGGTGGTGTGCTGTCCATCGCTCCCCTTCGGATCGGGCCGCACGACTTCGCACCATAGAACGGCGCCGGGCCCGGGCGGATGCGGCACAGGGGGGACTCCGCCACTGGTCAGGCGGCTCTCGAGCGAGCCTCAGGTGTGCCCGGCCGAGTCCGTGGGCGCGGCATCGTGGCACACGGAACCGGCCCGGTACAGAGGATCACCGCGGGGCGCGGGTGCGGGCCGACGGCAGGGGGCCGGCGGGGCTGCCGCCCTTGTAGCGCCGACGGCGCGCTCCCTACGGTTTCGAGACATCGCCAGGGGCCGCCCCCCGGCGCCGGCTGTCCGGTCGACCGGACAGCGCGGGTGTCCCGTCGACCGGACGGACACCGGCCGGCGGACCCATCCGTGCCCGGTGCCCCTGCGCACCCGGCCGGGCGATTTCCATCCCGAGTCACCCCCTGACCGACAAGGACGGTGCCCAGTTGAGCACGAACCCCTTCGATGACGCGGACGGCCGTTTCCACGTGGTCGTCAACGACGAGGAGCAGCACTCCCTGTGGCCGGTGTTCGCCGAGGTGCCCGCGGGCTGGCGTGTGGTCTTCGGTGAGGCGGCCAAGGCCGAGTGCCTGGAGTACGTCGAGCAGAACTGGACCGACCTGCGGCCCAAGAGCCTGCAGGAGGCCATGGCGGCGGACTGACCGCCGCCGCTCCCGCGGACCCGGCCGGCACGACGCTGTCGTCCGCCCCGGACCGGTCCGCACCCAGGAAGACACTTCGAGTGGGGAGTTGAAGGTTGTGACGGGGGCTGTGAGAACCGCGGGCAGGCACCGGCCGGGGCCCGTGGACGCCGGCCGTGCGCCGGCGCAGGGCGACGTGGTCCTGTCCTTCGTGGGGTCGCAGGCCACGGTGCAGAAGTCGGGGATGGTCTTCCCTCCCGACCTGCCGGAGCGGTCCTGGGAGCGGATCGGCGCCAACCTGCGCGAGCTCGTGAACTCCTCCGCGTGGTGGCTCGCCGACTGGCTGCTCTACGGTGAGGCCACCTACGGGTGGCGGCGCTACAAGGAGGCGATCGAGCGCACCGGGCTCGACTACCAGACCCTGCGCAACTACGCGTGGGTGGCCCGGCGGTTCGAGCACCACCGCAGGCACGACGGCCTCAGCTTCGCCCACCACGCCGAGGTCACCCGCCTCTCGCCGCCGGAGCAGGACTACTGGCTGCGCAGGGCCGAACAGCAGAAGTGGTCGCGCAACGAACTGCGCAGGGCGCTCCGCGCCGGCCTGGCCGCGCAGAGCGCCGAGGCCGGCAACTCCCCGGGCACGGACGCCGGGAAGCGGGAGGTGCCCCGGCCCGTCGAGCCGGCCGCCACCGAGCAGCGCCGGCAGGTCACCACGCTCACCATCGAGCTGTCCGCCGACCAGCTGGAGCACTACTCCCGGCAGGCCGCCGCACACGGCCTGCCCGTCGGCCGGTGGGTCACCCAGACGCTCGACACCACCGACCGGCACACCGCCGACCGGCGCACCGCCTGAACAAGCAGCGCGCACCGACGCACCGCCCGAAGCCGCACCGCACCGCCCGAAGGTGCCGACAAGCCCGTACCGCGCGGTGGGCCGGCGGCTCGTCCGACCGGACACCCCTCATATCGGAGTCAGTTGATGATCCTTCAGGGAAAACGGGTCGCCCTGCCCCCGGCGCCCGTCGTCCACCAGCAGTTCGAGGCGCACGCGCAGGCCACCCCCGACGCCGTCGCCGTCGTCCGGGCCGGCCGGCAGGTGACGTACGCCGAACTGGACGCGAGGGCGAACCGGTTCGCGCACTTCCTCACCGCGCGCGGACACGGCCGGGGCGCGAAGGTCGGCGTCTGCCTCGACTACTCCGTCGACCTGCTCGTCGCCATCCTCGGCACACTGAAGGCGGGCGCGGCCTACGTGCCGTTCGACCCGGCCTACCCGGCCGCCAGGCTCCAGCAGCTGCTGGGCCAGGTCCCCGGCCTCGCCCTGATCGTGGCCTCCCCGGCGACGGCCGCCATGGTCGCCTCGGCGGCCGTCGACGTCGTCGACCTCGACGAGCTCGGCGAGCACCTGGCGGGCCTGCCGGCGACCTCTCCCCACGTCCCCGTCACGGGCGACGACATCTGCTACGCCGTCTTCACCTCCGGCTCCACCGGCACGCCGAAGCTGACCGCGGTGCGCCACGAGGGCTGGTTCAACCTGATGAACTGGCTCAAGCTCGAGTACGGCCTGCACAGCGGCTCGGACAACCTCGTCGTCAGCGCGTTCGGCTTCGACCTCTCCCAACGCGCGCTGATGACACCGCTGTTCTGCGGCGCCACCCAGTACCTGCTGGCCAGCCGCAACTTCGACGCCATGCTGGCCTACCGCGTCCTGCGCGAGCACGACATCCGCGTGGTGCACTGCGCCTCCAGCACCCTGTACGTGCTCATCGACTGGGAGAGAGCGCGCGGCGGCGACGCCCTCACCCGCCTCGACTACGTCCTGTTCGGCGGGGAGGCGCTCAAGCCCGAGCGGCTCACCGACTGGATGCGCCGCGAGGGCAACACCTGCACCCTGCTGCACCAGTACGGCGTGGCCGAGTGCACGGACGTGGCGACATCGTTCGACCTCGCCGGGTACCGGACGGGCGAGCACGACATCGCCCCGGTCGGCCGGCCGGCGTACAACACCGACATCCACCTCCTCGACGAGCGACTGCGCGGTGTCGCAGCGGGGGAGGAGGGCGAGATCTGCATCGCCGGGGCCGGTGTCGGCGCCGGCTACCTGGGCGCCGCCGGCCCCGAGAACGCGAAGTTCACGACGGTCGAGGTCGACGGCGTGCCGGTCAGGCTGTACCGCACCGGCGACCGCGGCCGGGTGACCGAGGCCGGTGACCTCGTCGTCGCCGGGCGGATGGACGCACAGGTGAAGGTGCGGGGCATGCGCATCGATCCCACCGACATCGAACGCGCGCTCGGCAGGCTGGCCGAGGTGCGGGAGGCCGCCGTGGCGGTCACCCACACCGACGCCGGCGAGGCCGAGCTGACCGCGTTCGTGGTACCGGAGGCGGGCGCTCTCGCCGAGGACGCCGTGCGCGCCCGCCTCCTTCGGACGCTGCCGCGCAACATGGTCCCGGCCCGCTTCATCGACGTACCGGCGATCCCTTTGAGCCCGCACGGGAAAGTCGACCGCGCGGCGCTGGTCGACGCCCTCAAGAACCGAGGACAGTGATGACTGCCGACAGCGTGCGCGCCATCTGGCGCCGGGAACTGAAGCGCGACGACATAGCGGCCGACGACGACTTCTTCGCCCTCGGCGGCCAGTCCGTGATCATGGTCCGGATCCAGGGCGCCTTCCTGGAGGAACTGGGCGCCGAGGTCCCCATGGACCAGATGTTCCTCCACCCCACGGTGGCGTCGATCTCCGCGTACATCGAATCCCTGCCGCTGCATCGATAGCGCGCTGAATTCACAAGGATCTCCCGGCCGCAGGCCGCGTTGCGTGCAAAAAACTACCTGGTCAGAGAGGCGCGCCATGTACGACGTGATTGTCATCGGTGCCCGTTGTGCGGGTTCGCCGACGGCCATGCTCTTCGCCCGGCAGGGCTACCGAGTCCTGCTCCTGGAGAAAGCGCGGTTCCCGCAGGACACGCTGTCCTCGCACTACATCCACATGCAGGGCATGGGGCTGCTGAACCGGTGGGGGCTGCTCGACAAGCTCCGCGACGCGGGCTGCCGGCCCATCACCCGCCAGAGCTACCAGGGCCCCGGGGTGCGCATCGAGGGCTTCTCCCTGCCGGTCGACGGCCTGCACCACACCTACGCGCCCCGGCGCTACGTCCTGGACCCGCTGCTCGCCGAGGGGGCCGTCGAGGCCGGCGTGGACTTCCGTGAGGGCTGCGCGGTCAAGGACCTGGTGTGGCAGGACGACCGGGTCACCGGCGTGCGGTACACGACACCCGAGGGCACCGAGACGACCGAGCGGGCACGCCTGGTCGTCGGCGCGGACGGCATGCGCTCGCTGGTGGCCCGCAAGGCGGGCGCCCGCAACGTCATCGAGCACCCGCGGGTGAGCTGCACCTACTACAGCTACTGGGAGAACGTCCCCTCGCACTTCGAGCTGTACGAGCGGCCCGGCCGCTGGATCGGCGTCATCCCCACCAACGACGACCTCACGCTGCTCATGACCTACTTCCCGCAGGACCTCTACAACGAGGTCCGCAAGGGAGTGGAGCCCTTCTACCTCGACTCCTTCCGCACGACCGCGCCCGAGCTGTACGAGCGGATGCGGGCGGGCCGGCGGGTGGAGCAGATCTACGGCACGGGCCACCAGGAGAACTACTTCCGCAAGGCCTACGGCCCCGGCTGGGTGCTGGTCGGCGACGCGGTCAACCACAAGGACTCCATCACCGCCCGCGGCATCACCGAGGCCTTCGCCCAGGCCCAGTCCCTCATCGACCACGTCGGCACGCAGCTGCACGACGACGCCGCGCTGCGCACCGCGCTCAAGCGCTACGAGAACGACCTGAGCGGCGAGGCCCTCAGCCACTACCAGGGCGCCCTGAACGTGGCCGAGCTCAAGCCCGAGGGCCGCGTGGAGATGCTGCAGCAACTGGTCGGCCACCAGGAGCACATCGACCGCTACTTCTCGACCCTGTCGGGGGCGTGCTCCATCGACGACTTCTACAACGACGAACTTCTGGACCTGCTCGACCTGAGCTGAGTCGCGGCCCGCTCCCTCCTGGTTCTGCCGATTTGGAGAAACACAATGATCCCGTTGTCGTTCGCGCAGCGCCGGCTGTGGTTCGTGGACCGGTTCGAAGGCCCCTCGCCGACCTACAACGGCGCCTTCGCCCTGCGGCTGACCGGTGAGCTGGACGCCGACGCGCTGCGGGCGGCGCTCGGTGACGTCGTCGACCGGCACGAGGTCCTGCGCACCGTGATCGTCGAGGGCGACGACGGCGTCCCGCACCAGCAGGTGCTGGCGTCGGGGGAGAGGCCCTTCGACCTGAGGGTCCTCGACGTCACCGAGCAGGACCGGGCCGCGGCCGTCGAGGACGTGGCCACCGCCACCTTCGACCTGGCCGCCGACACCCCGATCCGCGCCCGGCTGCTGCGCTGCGCACCCGACGAGCACACCCTGGTCGTCGTCGCGCACCACATCGCCGTGGACGGGGAGTCCTTCGGGCCGCTGTTCCGCGATCTCACCACCGCCTACGCCCTTCGCGCCGAGGGCAGGGCACCCGAGTGGGAGCCGCTTGCGGTGCAGTACGCGGACTACACCCTGTGGCAGCGCGACGTGCTCGGCGACGAGTCCGACCCGGACAGCCTCTCCGCCCGCCAACTGGCCTACTGGGGCAAGGCGCTGGCCGACCTCCCGCAGCCGCTGGCACTGCCCACCGACCGCCCGCGCCCGCGGGTGATGAGCCCCGACGGCGACCGGATCCCGTTCACCATCGACCCCGACCTGCTCGGCGCCGTGGAGAAGCTGGCCACCGGGGCGGACACCACGGTGTCC
Organism: Streptomyces sp. NPDC042002; assembly: GCF_055588305.1. Lineage (NCBI taxonomy): Bacteria > Bacillati > Actinomycetota > Actinomycetes > Kitasatosporales > Streptomycetaceae > Streptomyces > Streptomyces sp. NPDC042002. The sequence goes on from NZ_JBVJCT010000020.1 coordinate 62,873, forward strand.
ATGGTCATGCACGCGGCGCTGGCGGTCCTGCTGCACCACCTGGGATGCGGCGACGACCTGTCCATCGGCGCCCCGATCACGGACCGCACCGACGAGGAACTGCGCGACCTCGTCGGCTTCTTCGTCAACACCTGGGTGCTGCGCGTCGACCTCTCCGGCAACCCGACCTTCCGCGCCCTGCTCGACCAGGTCCGCGACCGCTCGCTGGCCGCCTACGACAACCAGGACATGCCCTTCGAGCGGCTGGTGGAGCTCCTCAACCCCGACCGCTCCACCGCCTACAACCCCTTCTTCCAGGTCATGCTCTCCTGGCAGCCGCCCGTGCCGCCGCTCGAGCTGCCCGGCCTCGGCGTCCAGGTCGAACGGCTGGAGACCGGAACCGCCAAGTTCGACCTGTTCTTCGACCTCCTCCCGGACAGCTCCGGCGGCGCCCGGTGCCGACTGGAGTACGCCACCAGCCTCTTCGACCAGGACACCGCCGACGCCATCGCGCAGCGGTTCGTCCGCGTGCTGGGCCGGCTCGTGGCCGACCCCGAGCGCGCCGTCGCCACCGTCGACGTCCTCGGCACCACCGAGCGCGAGCAGCTGCTCGCCCGCACCGACGACACGGCCGCGGTGGCGCCCGCGGCGACGATCCCGCAGCTGTTCGAGAGCCAGGCCGCCCGCACCCCCGACGCCCCCGCGCTCGCGTGCGACGGCCGGACGCTGACCTACCGGGAACTGGACGAGCGGGCCGACGCGCTCGCCCGGGAACTCATCCGGCGCGGCGCCGGCCCGGAGGACCTGGTGGTCCTGGCGCTGCCGCGCACCGAGGACCTGGTGATCGGCCTGCTCGGCATCCTCAAGTCCGGTGCGGGCTATGTGCCGTTGGACCCGCAGTACGCCCAGGGGCGGGCACACAGCGTGCTGGCCGAGGCGGCCCCGCGCTTCGCGGTCACCGACACCGCGACCTGGCAGGAGATCCCCGCCAACACCATCGACGCCGTCGTCCGCCTCGACCGGAGCGCCGACTGGGAGCCCGCCACGGGCGCCCCCGACGACACGGCCCGCCGCGCGCCGCTCGGCCCGGACAACCTGGCGTACGTGATGTACACCTCCGGCTCCACCGGCAAGCCCAAGGGCGCGGCCATCACCCACCGGGGCGTCGTCGACGGGGTGCGGGAGCTGGTGGACGTCCTCGACACGCCGCCCGGGTGGCGGATGCTGGCCGGCACCTCCGTCAACTTCGACGTCTCCGTCTTCGAGCTGCTGACCACCCTGACCACCGGCGGCACGGCCGAGATCGTCGCGAACACACTGGCACTGGCGGAGCGCGACAGCTGGGACGGGCACATCGTCAGCGGCGTCCCCTCGGTACTGAGCGAACTCGTTCCCCACCTCGGCAAAGCACCCGGCATCCGCACGGTCGTCCTCGCCGGCGACGTGCTCCCGGGCCGGCTGGTGCGCCAGCTGCGCGAGGCCCTGCCCGACGCCCGCATCATCAACTCCTACGGCCAGAGCGAGAGCTTCTACGCCACCGCCTTCTCCCTCGCACCGTCCAAGGAGTGGGCCGACAGCGACGTCGCCCCCATCGGCACCCCGCTGGGCAACATGCGCGCCTACGTCCTGGGACCGGGCCTGGCCCCGGTGCCCCAGGGCGTCATCGGCGAGCTGTACGTCGCCGGCACCTGCCTGGGCCGCGGCTACCACGGCCGCGCCGCCCTGACCGCCGAACGCTACGTCGCCAACCCCTACGGCCGGGCCGGGGAGCGGATGTACCGCACCGGCGACCTCGCCCGTCGGAACGCGCAGGGGCAGCTGGAGTGCGTGGGCCGCGGCGACGGCCAGGTCAAGGTGCGCGGCTTCCGTATCGAGACCGCCGAGGTCGAGGCGGCGATCACCCAGCACCCCGGCATCAGCGAGGCGGTGGTCATCAGCCGGGAGGTGCCCGCGGGCGGCAAACGGCTCGTCGCCTACGTGGTGCACACCGGTGAGGGAGCCGTCGGCGACGACGGCGCCGGCGGCATCGGCGACGTGGACGTCCTCGCCGGAGCCTCCTCCGCCGAGCTGCGCAAATTCGTCGCGGCCCGGCTGCCCGACTACATGGTGCCGGCGGCCTTCGTGGCCGTGGGCCGCCTCCCGCTCGGTCCCACCGGCAAGCTGGACCGCTCGGCCCTGCCCGAACCGGAGTTCCTCGGCGAGGCCTACCGCGAGCCGCGCACCGAGGCCGAGACGATCATCACCGCCGCCTACGCGGACGTCCTCGGTGTGGAACGGATCGGCGCCGACGACGACTTCTTCGCGGTCGGCGGCGACAGCCTGCGCTCCATCCAGGTGGTCGCCCGGGCCCGCGCCCGCGGCCTGGAGCTGTCCACACGGGAGATCTTCGAGTGCCGCACCGCGGCCCGCCTCGCCGAGGTCGCCTCCGCCCGCCAGGGACAAACGCCCGTCCTGGAGGAGGACGAGGACGGCGGCATCGGCCCGATGCCGCTGCAGCCGGTCGCCCGGCACGTGTTCGAACACGGCGGCGGCACGGACCGGTTCGCCATGTCGATGGTCCTCGAACTGCCCGCGGGCATCGACGCGGACGGCCTCGCCGCGACCCTGGACGCCGTCCTGGACCGGCACGACCTGCTGCGCGCCCACCTGGTGCGCGGCGACGAACCCACCCTCGTCGCCCGCCCGACGGGCACCGTGCGGGCCGCGGACCTCATCCGCCGGGTCGACTGCCAGGGCCACTGGGAGGAGCCGTCCGCACTGGCTGCGGCCAAGGCGGAACTGCACGACGCTCTCGGCCGCCTGGACCCGCAGGCCGGAACCATGGCCGACTTCGTCTGGTTCGCCGCCCCGTCCGGCGAGGGCAGGCTGCTGGTGGTGCTGCACCACCTGGTGGTCGACGGCGTCTCCTGGCGCATCCTCATGGCCGACTTCGCCGAGGCCTGGCAGCAGATCCGCACAGGCACCGCACCCGAACTGCCCCCGGTGGGCACCTCCGCCCGCCGCTGGGCGGCCGCCCTGGCCGACGAGGCGCTCACCGAGCGGCGGGAAGCGGAACTGCCGTACTGGCGCGACCTCCTCGAATCGCCCAACCCCCCGCTGGGCACGCGGGCGTTCGACCCCGCCGTCGACGTGTGGTCCACCGTCGACACCGTGCGGGTGCAGCTTCCCGCCGACGTCACCGACGCCGTGCTGACCACGCTCCCCGCCGCGTTCAAGAGCACCGGCACCGACGTGCTGCTCGCGGCCCTCGCCCTGGCCGTCGACCGCTGGCGCACCACCGACGCCCCGACGCTGGTCCGCCTGGAGGGGCACGGCCGCGAGGAGGACGCCGTCCCCGGCGCCGACCTGTCCCGTACCGTCGGCTGGTTCACCACCATGTACCCCGCCCGCGTCGACGTCAGGACGGTGGACCTGGAGAGCGTGCTGGCCGGCGGCCCCGCCGCCGCGAAGGCGATCAAGCTGGTCAAGGAGCAGTTGCGCGAGGTCCCCGACAAGGGCCTGGGCTACGGGCTGCTGCGCCACCTCAACCCCGAGACCGCCGAACAGCTCGCCGGCCTCGCGGTGCCGCAGATCGGGTTCAACTACCTCGGCCGGATCTCCGAGGCGGACGTGCCCGAGCACCTGCGCAACCACGGGTGGGGGCCGACGTCCTGGTCCGCCGAGCTGATCGCCGAGCCCGACCCGGACCTGCCCGCGCTGTCCGCGCTGGAGGTCAACTCCGTCGCCACGGAAACCGCCGACGGCATCCGTCTGCAGGCCGCGTTCATGTTCCCCACCGGGGTGCTCTCCCGCGAGCAGACCTCGGAGCTGGCCGAGCTGTGGGTGCAGGTGCTGCACGGCATGGCCTCCTACGCCGCGACCGGGGACATCGGCGGGCTCACCCCCTCCGACGCCCCGCTGGTCACGGTCGGCCAGGGCGACATCGAGACATGGGAGCAGCGCTACGGCCGGCTGGTGGAGGTGTGGCCGCAGGCCCCGGGACAGTCCGGTATCCAGTTCCAGGCGGCGCTCGCCGACGGCGCCTTCGACGTCTACCACATGCAGTTCGTGCTGCACCTGTCCGGCCACGTCGACCCCGACCGCATGCGGGCCGCCGGACAGGCCCTGCTCGAGCGCTACCCCAACCTGCGCTCCGCGTTCCTGACCACCGCCGACGGCGAGCCGGTGCAGGTCGTCGCCGAGCACGTCGTCCTGCCGTGGCGGCACCTGGACCTGACCGGACACAGCGAGGCCGAGCGGAACGCGGCCCTGGACGCGGCCCTGGCCGCCGACCGCGCGGACCAGCTCGACCCCGCCCGGCCGCCGTTGCTGCGCCTGGCCCAGCTCACCTGCGGGCCCCGGCAGGCCAAGGTCGTCCTGACCGCGCACCACACCCTGTTCGACGGCTGGTCCTCACCGCTGGTGATCACCGACCTGGTCCGGCTGTACGCCGGGACCACGGACCTCGCGCCGGTCCGCTCCTACGGCGACTACCTGGCCTGGCTGACCCGGCAGGACAAGGAGGCGTCCGCCGCCCGCTGGAAGGCCGAGCTCGACCAGTTCGACGAGCCGACCCTGGTGGCCGCGGGCCTCACCTCGAAGGGGGAGGCGTCCTCCCTCGGGCGGGTCGAGGTGCCGCTGTCCATCGACAAGGGCCGCGAGCTGGCCCGGCGCGCCGCACAGCTCGGCGTCACCTTGAACACGCTGCTGCAGGGCGCGTGGGCGGTGCTGATCTCGAAGCTGACCGGGCAGCACGACGTGGTGTTCGGTGCCGCCGTCAACGGCCGCCCCGCCGATGTGACCGGCAGCGACGAGATGGTCGGCCTGTTCATCAACTCCCTTCCCACCAGGGCCCGTTGTGCGCCCGCGACCAGCCTGGGCGAGGTCATCACCGATCTGCAGAACCGGCAGGTCGCCCTGCTCGACCACCACTACTACGGCCTGGCCGACATCCAGCGCGGCACCGGCCTGCCCTCCCTGTTCGACACGATCGTGGTGTTCGAGAACTACCCCGTCGACCGCGAGGGCATCATCGACGCGAACGCCTCCGCCGGCTTCACGATCGACGCCATCCGCCCGTTCGCGGGCTCGCACTACCCCCTCACCCTCAACTCCTCCGACCCCTACCTGCGCCTGTCCCTCGACTACCAGAAGAACCTCTACGACCACCAGGCGGCCGAGACCATCGCCGCCCGGCTCGTGCGCGTGCTGGAGCAGGTGCTCGAGGACCCGTCGGTGCCCCTCGGCGCCGTGGAGGTGCTGGCCGACGACGAACGCGACCTGCTGGTGCGGCAGATCAACGACACCGCCCACCCCGTCGCCCCCGACACCCTGCCGGACGCGTTCGAGGCCCGGGCCGCCCGCGACCCCGACCGCCTCGCCCTGATCGGCGAGGACGAACGGCTGACCTACGCCGAGTTCAACCGGCGTGCCAACCGCCTCGCCCACTGGCTGATCGAACAGGGCGCCGGCCCCGAACAGCTCGTCGCGGTGAGGATCCCGCGCTCGGTGGACCTGATGGTGGCGATCTACGCCGTGGTCAAGGCCGGCGCCGCCTACGTGCCGATCGACACCGAACTGCCCGAGGACCGGGTACGGCACGTCCTGGACAGCGCGCGGCCGCTGCTGGTCCTCGACGAGACCCTCCCGGACGTCTCCGGCCGCCCCGAGACGAACCCCGAGCGCACCCTGTCGCCGGACAACGCCGCCTACGCCATCTTCACCTCCGGCTCCACCGGCGGCCCCAAGGGCGTGCCGGTGGCACACCGGGCGATCATGAACCGGCTCAAGTGGGGACTCGCGCACTTCGACGTCACGCCCGAGGACCGGGTGCTGCTGAGCACGACGGCCAGCTTCGACGTGTCGGTGCCGGAGCTGTTCGCACCGCTGCAGGCCGGCGCCGCCGTCGTCATCGCCCGCCCCGACGGACGCCGCGACCCCGCCTACCTGGCGGAGCTGATGCGCCGCGAACAGGTCACCGGCGCCGACTTCGTGCCCTCCCTGCTGGAGGCGTTCGTCGCCGAACCCGCCGCCAAGGACTGCACCAGCCTGCGCTGGATCGAGGTCGCCGGCGAGGCGTTTTTGCCCGCACTGGCCCAGCGGTTCACCGAACTGCTGCCGAACTGCACCGCCAACAACCTCTACGGGCCCACCGAGGCGGCCGTCGAGGTCACCGCCCACCAGTACGTGCCCGGCACCGACCGGCTGCCGATCGGCACACCGGTGTGGAACACCCAGGTGTACGTGCTGGACGCGGCACTGCGCCCGGTGGCGGCCGGGGTCACCGGGGAGCTGTACCTCGCCGGCGACCAGCTCGCCCGCGGCTACCTCGGGCAGACCGCTCTGACCGCGGGCCGCTTCGTGGCCTGCCCCTTCGGCGCACCGGGCACCCGCATGTACCGCACCGGGGACGTCGTGCGCTGGAGCGAGGACGGCCAGGTGGAGTACATCGGCCGCTCCGACTTCCAGGTCAAGCTCCGCGGCTTCCGCATCGAGCTCGGCGAGATCGAGCAGGCCCTCGCCTCGCACCCGGACATCGACGGCGCGGTCGCCCTGGTGCGCGAGGACCGCCCCGGCGACCAGCGGCTGGTCGCCTACGTGGCGGCGGCCGGCGGCACGGACCCGGCCGGCCTGGACCTGGCGGCCCTGACCGACCTGGCCAAGGAGCGGCTGCCGGAGTACATGGTCCCCACCGCGCTCGTGCCGCTCGCCGAGTTCCCCAAGACACCCAGCGGGAAGCTCGACCGGGGCGCCCTGCCCGCACCGGACCGCGCCGAGACCGCCACCGGGCGGGGGCCGCGCAACCACAACGAGGAAGTCCTGTGCCGCCTGTTCGCCGAACTCCTCGGAGCGGACGAGGTCGGCATCGACGTCGACTTCTTCGACAACGGCGGGCATTCGCTGCTGGCTACCCGGCTGGTCGGCCGCATACGCAACGAGCTCGGCGTCGACGTGAAGGTCACGACCGTCTTCCGCGGCCCCACCGTCGCCGAACTGGCGGCCCGGATCGAGAAGTCGGCCAAGTCGAACCGCCTCCAGCTTCGCCAGATGAACGTTGAGGAGTAGCTCGATGATCCCGTTGTCCTTCGCCCAGCGCCGGCTGTGGTTCCTCCACCGTCTCGAAGGGCCGTCCGCGACGTACAACATCCCGTTCGTGCTGCGCCTGGAGGGGCCGCTGGACACGGCGGCCCTGGCCGCGGCGGTGAGAGACGTCGCCACCCGGCACGAGAGCCTGCGCACCCTGCTCGTCGAGAACGAGGACGGCACCCCGGAGCAGCGCATCCTGGGCCCCGAGGAGGCCGACCTCGCCTTCCGGGTGGTCGACGTGGCCGCCGACGCGGTGGACGAGGCGATGCGCCGCTTCGTGGGCGAAGGCTTCGAACTGGATGCGGACCTGCCGCTGCGCACCCGCGTCTTCCGCCTCTCCGCGCACGAGCACGTGCTGGTGTTCGTCTTCCACCACGTCGCCGCGGACGGCGCGTCGATGGCCCCGTTCCTGCGCGACCTGCTGGCCGCGTACGCCGCCCGCGGGCGCGGCCAGGCCCCCGACTGGCAGCCGCTCGCGGTGCAGTACAAGGACTACACCGTGTGGCAGCGCCAGATGCTGGGCGACGAGGACGACCCCGACAGCGTCGCCTTCGAGCAACTCGACTACTGGCGTCGCGAGCTGTCCGGAGTACCGCAGCCGGTGCAGCTGCCGCTGGACCGCCCGCGGCCCACCTCGGCCGGCCACCGCGGCGGCCATGTCGACCTCGAACTCGAACCCGACGTGGTCACCGGGATCGGCCGCCTGGCCGCCGAGCACGGCGCCACCGCACCGATGGTCGCCCAGGCCGCGCTCGCGGTGCTGCTGCACCACCTCGGCGCCGGCAACGACCTCACCATCGGCAGCCCCATCGAAGGGCGCCCCGACGAGCAACTGGAAGACCTGATCGGGTTCTTCGCCAACACCTGGGTGCTGCGCGTCGACCTCTCCCGCAACCCGACGTTCGGCGATCTGCTGGACCAGGTCCGCGACCGGGCGCTCGGCGCCTACGACAACCAGGACGTCCCCTTCGAGCACCTGGTCGAGCTGCTCAACCCCGACCGCACCACCGCCTACCAGCCGCTGTTCCAGGTGATGCTGGCCTGGCAGTTCGCCTGGTCCCCCCTCGAGGTGCCCGGCATCGAGGCCACCCCCGTCCCGCTGGGCACCGACACCGCCAAGTTCGACCTGTTCTTCAACATCGTCCCCGACCCCTCGGGCCGCGCCTACGGGCGCCTGGAGTACGCGACGGAACTGTTCGACCACGCCACCGCCCGGAGTCTGGTCGACCGCTACGTCCGCGTGCTGCGCCAGGTCGTCGCCGACCCCGGCACGCGCCTGGGCCGGGTGGAGATCCTCAGCACGGCCGAACAGGACCGGCTGACCCGGCTGAACGACACGACCCTGCCCGTGCCGGACGCGACGGTGGCGGACCTGGTCGCCGCCCAGGCGGCACGGACACCGGACGCGACCGCGGTGGTCTGCGGACCGGCGCAACTGTCGTACCGCGAACTGGAGACCCGCGCCGGCCGGCTGGCCGCCGTGCTGCGCGAGCACGGTGTCGGGCCGGACGTCCTGGTCGCCGTGGCACTGCCCCGCTCCGCGGACCTGGCCGTAGCCCTCCTCGCCGTCCTCAAGGCCGGCGGCGCCTACCTGCCCGTCGACCCGAACTACCCGGCCGCGCGCGTCGGCCTGCTGCTCACCACCGCCGATCCGGCCCTGGTCGTGACCGACCACGCGACGGCGCCCACCCTCGCCGACACCGCGCGGCGCGTCCTGCACCTCGACGGCCTGAGCCTGGAGGGGCCCGCCGTCCAGGCACCGGACGCCGGCACCGGCCCGGACCATCTCGCCTACGTGATGTTCACGTCCGGCTCGACCGGCACCCCCAAGGGCGTCGCCGTCACCCACGCCGCCGTGGTCAACGGAGTGCGGGACCTGGCCCGGCGCACCCACGTCGAGGCCGGCTCACGGATGCTCGCCGCGACCTCGGTGAACTTCGACGTCTCCGTGTTCGAGATCTTCACCGCGCTGACCTGCGGCGCGAGCGTCGAGATCGTCCGCGACGTCCTCGAACTCGCCGAACGCGACGCCTGGTCGGGCACCACCATCAGCGCCGTGCCGACCGTGTTCGCCGCACTGCTCGACCAGGTCGCCACCGACAACGCCCCCGGCCTGCGCCTCGACGTCGAAACCGTGATCTTCGCCGGCGAGGCGCTCTCCGCGGACCTGGTCCGCACGGTGCGCCGGATCCTGCCCGGCACCCGCGTCATCAACGCCTACGGCCAGACCGAGAGCTTCTACGCCTCCACCCACACCGTCCCGCGGCAGGACAGCGACACCGGCGCGATACCGGTCGGCACCCCGCTGGCCAACATGCGCGCCCACGTCCTGGGACCCGGACTCGCCCCGGCCCCACAGGGCGTGACCGGCGAACTGTACGTCGCCGGCCCGGTCGCCCGCGGATACCACCACAACAGCGCCGCCACCGCGGAACGCTTCGTGGCCTGCCCCTTCGGTGCGCCCGGCACGCGGATGTACCGCACCGGCGACCTGGCCCGGTGGGACGCCGAGGGCCGGCTCAGGTACGCCGGACGCGCCGACGACCAGGTCAAGGTGAACGGCATCCGCGTCGAACCCACCGAGATCGAGACCGTCCTGGCCCAGCACCCCGCCGTCGCCCAGGCCGTCGTCACGGTATGCGCCGACCACACCGGCACCAAGCGGCTCATCGGCTACGTGGCCCAGGCCGGCGCCGGTGCCACAGGCGGCGACACGGACATCAACGCCAGTGTCTCGGTGGCCGAGCTGCGCCGGTTCGCGGCCAAGCGGCTGCCCGACTACATGGTCCCCGCCCAGCTGATGGTCCTCGAGAGGCTGCCGCTGACCGCCAACGGCAAACTGGACCGGGCGGCCCTGCCCGAGCCGCAGTTCACCGGCACCGAGTACCGCGCGCCACGCACCGAGGCCGAGCGGGTGCTGGCCGAGGTCTACGCCGACGTCCTGGGCGCCGGGCAGGTGGGCGTCGACGACGACTTCTTCACCGGCGGCGGCGACAGCATCCGCTCCATCCAGGTCGTGGCACGCGCCAAGACCCGCGGCGTCGTCGTCACCACACGGGAGATCTTCGAGCACCGCACCGTCGCCCGGCTCGCCGAGCTGGTCGAGGGCCGGGCCGACGAGGAGCGCGTGACCCTGGCCGAGCTGCCGGGCGGCGGCGTGGGCTGGGCCCCGCTGCCGCCGACCGCGGCCCACGTCCTCGCCCTGGGCGGCCCCGTCGGCCGGTTCTGCATGTCCGCGCTGCTGACCCTGCCCGAGGACATCGGCCGCACCGGCCTCACCGCGACCCTGCAGGCCCTCCTGGACCGGCACGACGTGCTGCGCTCCCACCTGGACCGGGCCGAGAAGGGCCTGCGCATGCGGGAGGCGGGCACCGTGGACGCCGCCGCGCTGGTGCGCGAGGTCCCCTACGACGCCGCCACCGTGCAGGCCGAGCTGGACGCGGCCGCGGACCGCCTGGACCCGGACGCCGGCGTGATGGCCCAGTTCGTGCGGTTCACCTGCGCCACCGAGGCCGACCGGCTGCTGATCGTGCTGCACCACCTGGTCGTCGACGGGGTGTCCTGGCGGATCCTGCTGCCCGACCTGGTGGCCGCCTGGCAGCGGGTCAAAACCGGCCTGGAACCCCTGCCGGCACCCGCGGGCACCTCACTGCGGCGCTGGACGCACGCGCTCGCCGAGCAGGCCGCCACCGCCGGGCGCATCGCCGAACTGCCGCTGTGGCAGGACATCCTCGCCGGTGACGAACCGGTCCTGGGCACCCGCCCGCTGGACCCCGCACGCGATGTCACCTCCACCGTCGACACCGTCCGCGTCCAGCTGCCGGCCGATGTCACCGCCACCCTCCTCGACACCGTGCCCGCCCTCTTCCGCGGCGGCGCCGACGACGGCCTCCTGGCCGGCCTCGCCCTGGCCCTGGCCCGCTGGCGCCGCACCCGCGGCGTGCCCGCCGCCCCGGCCCTCGTCCGGCTCGAGGGCCACGGCCGCGAGGACCACCTCGTGCCCGGCGCCGACCTGTCCGCCACCGTCGGCTGGTTCACCGCCATGTACCCGGTCGCCCTGGACGTGACCGGCATCGACCTGGCCGACGCGTTCGCCGGCGGCCCCGCCGCCGGCCGGGCCGTCAAGGCCCTCAAGGAACAGCTGCGGGCCGTCCCCGACCACGGCATGGGATACGGCCTGCTGCGCCACCTCAACGCGAAGACCGCGCCCGCGCTGGCCCGCCTGCGCCGCCCGCAGATCGGCTTCAACTACCTCGGCAGGGCCTCCGGCGCGGACATCCCCGAGGAACTGCGGGGCCTGGGCTGGGCACCCGACACCACCCACCGCGACCTGATCGCCGCACCGGACGCGGACATGCCGGTCCTGTCCGCGCTGGAGATCAACGCGGTGGCCACCGACACCGGCGACGGCGACGAACTGACCGCCTACTTCGGCTTCCCCACCGGCGTCCTGTCCCGCGAGGACGTCACCGAACTGGCCGCACTGTGGACCCAGGCGCTGACCGCGCTGGCCCGCCACGCCACCACCCCCGACGCGGGCGGCCTCACCCCCAGCGACGCACCCCTGGTCACGGTGGGCCAGGCGGAGATCGACGCCTGGGAGGCCCGCTTCGGCAAGCTCGCCAAGATCTGGCCGACGACCTCCGCCCAGTCCGGGATCCTCTTCCAGGCCAAGCTCGCCGGGGCGTCGTTCGACCCGTACCACATCCAGCTGGTGTTCCACCTGTCCGGCAAGGTCGACCCGCAGCGGATGCACCGCGCAGGTCAGGCACTCCTGGACCGCCACCCCGTCCTGCGCGCCGCGTTCGTCGACCGGGCCGACGGCGACCTCGTCCAGGTGATCCCGGAGTCGGTGACGCTGCCCTGGCAGCACCTCGACCTGACCGCCCTCGACGAGCCGCAACGCGACGAGACGTTCGAGCGGTTCCTCACCGAGGACCAGAAGGCCTACTTCGACCCGGACACCCCGCCGCTGATGCGCCTGGCCCTGGCCGTCCTCGACCCCGACCGGCCCGAACTCGTCCTGACCGCCCACCACACCCTCTACGACGGCTGGTCCACACCGCTGCTGATGCAGGACCTGCTGCTGCTGTACGCCGCCGACGGCGACGCCTCCGCACTGCCCGCCAGCCGCGACTACGGCGACTTCCTGTCCTGGCTCACCCGCCAGGACCCCGAAGAGGCGGCGCGGGCGTGGGCGGCCGAACTCGACGGGATCGGCGAGCCGGCCCTGCTCGCCCCCGACGCCGCCGACACGGACGACGGGGTCCGCGACCAGGTCGAGGTCGCGCTGCCGGTCGAGGAGGCACACGAACTGGTACGCCGCTCCTCCGAGCTGGGCATCACCGTCAACACCCTGGTGCAGGGCGCCTGGGCGCTGCTGCTGGGCCAGCTCACCGGCCGCCAGGACGTGGTGTTCGGCGCGACCGTCTCCGGACGCCCGCCCGCGGTGACGGACGTGGAGTCGATGGTCGGCATGTTCATCAACACCCTTCCCGTACGGGTGACCCACGCGCCCGGCGACACCGTCGGCGAGGTCCTGGACCGCCTCCAGCGCCGCCAGGCCGGCCTGGCGGAGCACCACCACCACGGGCTCGCCGAGATCCAGAAGTCCGCCGGGGTACGGTCCCTGTTCGACACGCTGGTCGTCTTCGAGTCCTACCCGGTCGACCGGGAGGGCCTGGAGGACGCCAGCGACGCCGCGGACGGGATCACCTTCACCGGCCTGCGCCCGTCCGCCGGCAACCACTACGCGCTGTGCCTGACGGCGGCGGCCGACCCGCATCTGCAGCTCGTCATCCAGTACGCGCCGGGCGTCTTCGACCGGGACACGGTGGAGACGTACGCGGCCCGCCTGGTGCGCCTTTTGCGGCAGCTGGCGGCCGACCCCGCGCTGAGGATCGCGCGGATCGACGCGCTCCAGGAGGGCGAACGCGAGCGGATGCTGGCCCCCTTCGACGCCGACGCCGCCCGCGCCCGCCACGTCACGCTCACCGAACTGGTCGAGGCGCAGACGGCCCGGATCCCGGACAAGGTCGCCGTGGCCGCCCGGGGCGAGTCGCTGACGTACGCCGAACTGGACGCCCGCGCCGAGGCGCTCGCGGCCGAACTGGCCCGGCACGGGGTGGGCCCGGAGACCGTCGTCGGCGTGGTCCTGCCGCGCACCGTGAACATGGTCGTGGCCCTGCTGGGCGTGCTCAAGGCGGGCGGCGCCTATCTGCCCGTCGACCCCGCCTACGCCGCCGCCCGCCTCCCGCACGTGCTGCCCACCGCCCGGCCCCACCTGGTCCTGACCGACACCGGCACCCGCGGCCTCGTCCCCGCCACCGACATCCCCGTCCTGATCCTCGACGACATCGACCTCTTGGCCCCGCCCGCGGACGCCCCGCGGGCCGGGACGCGGCCGAAGGCCGGTCCGGACAGCCTCGCCTACGTCATCTACACCTCCGGTTCCACCGGCGTGCCCAAGGGCGTGGGCGTCACCCAGTCCACCGTCGTCAACGCCGTGGACACGATGGTCGCGCAGGCCGGGGCCGAGGCCGGACGGCGCATCCTCGTCGCCGCCTCCTTCGGCTTCGACGTCGCCACCTTCGAGACCTTCGCCGCCCTCACCCGGGGCGGCACCGCCGAGATCGTGCGCGACGTGCTGGAGCTGGCCGAACGCGACAGCTGGGACGTCGACGTCATCTGCTCGGTGCCCTCCGCCTTCGCCGAACTCGTCGACCAGCTCGCCGACCGCATCGACCCCACGGCACTGAACATCTCCGGGGAGGTGCTGACCCCGGTCCTGGCGGAGCGGGTGCGCACCCGCTGGCCCAAGGCCCGCGTCATCAACAGCTACGGCCCCAGCGAGACGTTCTACGCCACCGGCTTCCTCCTGGACCCCGACGAGCCCTACACGCAGGGGGTGCCCATCGGGCGTCCCTTCCCCGGCGTACGGGCCTACATCCTCAGCCCCGGACTTGGCCTGCTGCCCGCGGGCACCCCGGGCGAGCTGTACCTGGCGGGAGCCGGCCGCGGCTACCACCGCCAGGCGGCCCTGACCGCGGACCGCTTCGTCCCCGACCCCTACGGGCCCGCCGGCTCGCGGATGTACCGCACCGGCGACCTGGCCCGCTTCACCCCGGGCGGCGAGCTGCAGCACCTGGGCCGCATCGACACCCAGGTCAAGATCCGCGGCTACCGCGTGGAACCCGCCGAGGTCGAGGCCGCCCTGACCACCCATCCGCGCATCGCCCAGGTCGCCGTCGTGACCCAGCAGCCCGGCGACACCACCCCCTACCTGGCCGCCTACCTCGTCCCCGTGGACGGCGCGAGCGTGCCGGACGCGGCCGAGATCCAGGAGCACCTGGCCGACCGGCTGCCCGAGTACATGGTGCCCGCCGCCTACGTGCCGCTGGAGCGACTGCCCCTGTCACCCAACGGCAAGCTCGACCTCAAGGCCCTGCCCGCCCCCGACCTCACCTCCCACACCCCCTTCAGGGCACCCACCACCCCACGCGAGGAGGCGCTGGCCAGGCTGTTCGCCGAGGTGCTCGGACTGGAGAAGGTCGGCGTCGACGACGGCTTCTTCGAACTCGGCGGGCACTCCCTGCTCGCCACCCGGCTGATCACCCGGGCCCGCTCCGAGATCGGGATGGAGATACCCATCCGGAAGATCTTCGACCTGCCGACGGTCGCGGCGCTCGCCGCATGGTCGGAGGAATCGGCCGTACCCCTTCGCCCCGCTCTGCGCAGGATGATCCCAGAGGAGTAGAACCCGTGATTCCGCTTTCTTTCGCACAGCGCCGCATGTGGCTCACGCACCAGCTGGAGGGCGGGGCGGAGACCTACAACATCTCCCCGGCCTTCCGGCTGAAGGGGCCGCTGGACGAGGCCGCCCTCGCCCAGGCGATCCAGGACGTGGTCGCCCGGCACGAGACCCTGCGCACCACCTACGTACTGGACGACAACGACGAACCCCACCAGCGGATCCTGCCGGCGGCGCAGGCACCGGTGGAGGTGCCGGTGGTCGAGGTGGCACCCGGGGGCCTGGACGCCGCGGTCGACACGTTCATCGCGCACCGCTTCGACCTGATGGCCGACATCCCCTTCCAGGTGCGCCTGTTCCGCTGCTCGCCCGAGGAACACGTCCTGGTCCTGCTCATCCACCACATCGCCTCCGACGGCGTCTCCGGCGGCCCGCTGGCCCGCGACCTGACCACCGCCTACACCGCCCGCCTGGCCGGCCGGGCGCCCGAGTACGAGCCGCTGGCCGTGACCTACAAGGACTACGCGCTGTGGCAGCGCGAACTCCTCGGCGACGTCACCGACCCCGGCTCGCTGGCCGCGGCCCAGGCCAACCACTGGCGCAAGGAACTGGCCTCAGTGCCCCAGCCGCTCAGCCTGCCGCTGGACCGCCCGCGGCCCGCCACCCGGGACTCCAAGGGCGACTCGCTCCCGCTCGTGGTGCGGCCACAGGCCGCGGCCAAACTGCAGAAACTCGCCGACGAGCGCGGCATGACCATGTCGATGGTCGTCCAGGCCGCGCTCGGCGTGCTGCTGGGCAAGCTCAGCGGCGGCGAGGACGTCACCATCGGCAACCCGATCGCCGGACGCACCGACGAGGGCCTGGCCGATCTGGTCGGCCTGTTCGTCAACACCCAGGTGCTGCGCGTCGACCTCTCGGGCAACCCCTCCTTCACCGACCTGCTCCCACAGGTGCGCGACAAGGCGCTGGCCGCCTACGAGCACCAGGACGTCCCCTTCGAGACCCTGGTCGAACTGCTCAACCCCGAGCGCTCCACCTCCTACCAGCCCCTGTTCCAGGTGATGTTCGCCTGGCAGAGCTTCGAGAAGGCCGACTTCGAACTGCCCGGACTCAAGGTCGAGTTCGAGCAGTACCTCACCAACACCTCCCTGGCCGACCTGTTCTTCAGCCTGGCCTACGACACCACCGGCGCACTGCGCGGCGACCTCATGTACGCCACCCAGCTCTTCGACCGCGACACCGCCGAGGCCCTCGCCGACCGGTTCGTACGCGTCCTGGAGCAGGTGGCCGCCGCGCCCAGGGCCCCGATCAGCTCGATCGAGGTGCTGGGCGAGGACGAACGCGACCGCCTGGTACGGCAGGTCAACGACACCGCGCACCCGGTCGCCCGGACCACCCTGCCCGACGCGTTCGAGGCCCAGGCCGCCCGCACCCCCGACCGCGTCGCGGTCATCGGCGAGCACGAAACCCTCACCTACGCCGAGTTCAACCGCCGCGCCAACCAGCTCGCACACTGGCTCATCGAACAGGGCGCCGGCCCCGAACAGCTCGTCGCCGTCAAGATCCCGCGCTCGGTGGACCTGCTCGTCGCGGTCTACGGCGTGGTCAAGGCCGGCGCCGCCTACGTACCCCTGGACACCGAGCTGCCCGCCGAGCGCGTACGGCACGTCCTGGCGAGCGCGAAGCCGCTGCTGCTGCTCGAGGACACCCTGCCCGACGTGTCGGGGCATCCGGAGTCGGACCCCGTACGGGACCTGTCGCCGGACAACGCCGCCTACGTCATCTTCACCTCCGGCTCCACCGGCGGCCCCAAGGGCGTCCCGGTGGCCCACCGTTCGATCACGAACCGGATCGAATGGGGCCTGGAACACTTCCGGGTCACGGTCGAGGACCGGATGCTGATGAGCACCTCCGCCAGCTTCGACGCCTCGGTGCCGGAGATGTTCTCCAACCTGCAGACGGGCGCCTCCGTCGTCGTGGCCAGCGCCGAAGGCCGCCGCGACCCCGCCTACCTCGCCGAGCTGATCCAGCGCGAGCACGTGACCGCCGCGTTCTTCGTGCCCTCCCTGCTCTCCGCCTTCGTCACCGAACCCTCCGCCGCGAACTGCACCAGCCTGCGCTGGATCGAGGTCGCCGCCGAAGCCTTCCCGCCCGCCCTCGCCAACCGCTTCACCGACCTGCTCCCCGGCTGCTCGGCCAACAACCTCTACGGCCCCACCGAAGCCACCGTCGAGATCACCGGCTGGCAGCACGTGCCCGGCGCGGACCGCGTCCCGATCGGCACCCCCATCTGGAACAACCAGGTCTACATCCTCGACGCGGCACTGCGCCCGGTCGCCCCCGGCGTCGCCGGCGAGCTCTACCTCGCCGGCACCTGCCTGGCCCGCGGCTACCTCGGCCAGAGCGCCCTGACCTCCGAGCGGTTCGTGGCCTGCCCGTTCGGCCCGGCCGGCGCGCGCATGTACCGCTCCGGGGACCTGGTGAAGTGGAACAAGGACGGCCAGGTCGAATACCTCGGCCGCACCGACTCCCAGGTCAAGGTCCGCGGCTTCCGCATCGAACTCGGCGAGATCGACCACGTCCTGAGCGGACACCCCTCGGTCGCGCAGGCCGCCGTCGTGGTCCGCGAGGACCAGAAGGGCGACCAGCGCCTGGTCGCCTACATCGAACCCGACCCCGACGCCGCCGTCGCCGACACCGCCACCCAGGTCGAGGAATGGCGCCGACTCCACGACGACGCCCACACCGACTTCGCGGACGAGACCTGGGGCGAGGACTTCCAGCCCTGGAAGAACGTCTACGGCGGCGAGCCGATCCCCGCGGAACAGCTGAGCCAGTGGCAGGACGCCGCGGCCGCCCACATCCTGCGGTACGCACCGCGCCGCATCCTGGAGATCGGCGCCGGCTCCGGCCTGCTCCTCGCCAGGATCGTCGGCGAGGTCGACTCGTACTGGGGCACCGACCTCTGCGCCGCCGCGATCGACCGGCTCCGCCACCAGGCCGAGGCGGCCGGCCACGGCGACCGGGTCCACCTCCGCACCCAGGCCGCCGACGACCTCTCCCAGCTGCCCCAGGGCACCTTCGACACCGTCGTCCTCGACTCCGTCATCCAGTACTTCCCGAGCGCCGAATACCTCGACCAGGTGCTCACCCAGGCCCTTGACCTGCTCGCACCCGGCGGCCGGATCATCGTCGGCGACATCCGCAACGCCGCCACCCAGCGGATCCTGGCGACGGCGGAGCAGCGCGCACAACAGCCCTACGCCTCCCACGAGGAGATCCGGGCGGCGGTGGAACAGGCACTGCTCGCCGAGCGGGAACTGCTCATCGCCCCCGAATGGTTCGCCGAGTGGGCGGCACGCCACAACGCAGGCACCGACATCCGGCTCAAGGCCGGGCAGGCGCACAACGCGCTGACCCGCCACCGCTACGAGACCGTCCTGCACAAGGAGAGGGCCGACGCCCTCGACCTGACCGATGTGCCCGCGCTGGTGTGGGGCGGCGAGGTGTCCGGCCTGGACGGACTGGCCACACAGGTGGAGCGGGCGGGCGGCCCGCTGCGGGTGACCGGCATACCCAACGCGCGCCTGGTGGAGGAGGCCGCCGCGGCCACCTTCGCCGGTGTCGTCGCCGAGGACGCCCCCACCGGCAGGCCGCTCGACCCCGAGGACGTCGCCGCCTGGGCGCGCCGGCAGGGCCTGGACGCCGTGCTCACCTGGTCGGGCGAGGCCGTCCACACCTTCGACGCGGTGCTGCTGCCTGGGCCGCGGACCGTCACCGGAGGGTTCGTGCCCAGCGCGGTGGCCGGACGCGTCCGCGCCAACGCACCCGCGCTGGCCAAGGCGATCGGCCCGCTGCTGGCCGAACTGCCCGCCTACCTGGGCGCGCGGCTGCCCGACTACATGGTCCCGGCCGCGATGGTGCCGCTGTCACGGCTTCCGCTGAACCCGGCCGGCAAGATCGACCGGGGGGCACTGCCCGCGGAACACACCACCACCGTGAGCAAGGGCGAGCCGCGCAACTCCCACGAGCAGGACCTGTGCTCCTTCTTCAGCGAGCTGCTCAAACTGGAGCGGGTCGGCATCGACGACGACTTCTTCGCACTCGGCGGGCACTCCCTGCTCGCCACCCGCCTCAGCGCCCGCATCCGCAAGCGCTTCGGCGTCGACATGCCCCTGCGGACGATCATCCAGTACCCGACCGTGGCCGAACTCGCGGCGCTGCTGCTCATCGGCGGCGTCCCCGGCGACCACGACGACTCCTTCAACGTCGTGCTGCCGCTGAACCGGGACCCCGGCACGGGCAAGGAGCCGGTGTGGTTCTTCCACGGCGGCGGCGGCCTCGGCTGGGCGTTCTTCACCTTCGCACCCCACGTGCCCGACCGGCCGGCCTACTCCCTGCAGTCCCGCGGCTCCAACGGCAAGGAACCGATGGCCCATTCGGTCGAGGAGATGGTCGAGGACTACCTGGACCAGATCCTCGCCGTCCAGCCACAAGGCCCCTACTACCTGATCGGCTGGTCCTTCGGCGGCCCCATCGCGCACGCCGTCGCCGAGGCGATGGACCGCCGCGGCCTCGAGGTCGGCCTCATCGCCGTCCTGGACTCCCAGCCGGCCAACTCCACCACGAACAACGGCTTCCGCGAGGTCGCCGGCCGGACCAAGGAGCTCTACCGCGCCGATATCGAGGAAGTCTTCGGCAAGTTCATGAACACCGCCAACATGGACGCCTTCCTCGACACCATGTCGCAGGTGGGCGCCAACAACCTGCAGAAGATGGGCGTCTTCGAATCGCCGGTCTACCGCGGCGATGTCCTCTACTTCAACGCCAGGCTCGACAAGGTCGACGGAGTGACCTCCTACGGCCCCGACTGGCGGCCGCACGTCCTTGGAACCATCGAGGAGTACGACGTGGACGCCACCCACCACGACCTGCACATGCCCAAGCCCGCGGGCCAGATCATGCGGGTCGTCGCCCGCAAGCTGGCCGAGCGGTGACCGGACAGAACCGACCCGAGGACGAGCGAGAGGAGTTGGCCGACGTGACAGCACCAGGCATGTCAGCGCAACCGGGGGAGCGGACCACACTGCTGTGCGTGCCGTTCGCCGGAGCGGGTCCCGCCTTCTACCACCCGTGGCAGGACCTGGCCGCCGGCCGGTGGCGGGTGACCTCGGTCGAACTGCCCGGCAGGGAACGGCGGATCCTGGACGAGCCGTACCGCAACGTCGTCGAGGCGGCCAAGAACGAGATCGACGCCGTCGTCGCCGACCTCGGCGAGGGCAGCCGGGCCGTGCTGTTCGGGCACAGCCTGGGCGCGGTCCTCGCCTACGAACTGGTGCACCTGCTCGGCACCCGCGGCGTGCACGTCGAACGGCTCGTCGTCAGCGGCTCACCGGGACCCTGGACCCAGCGCGAACGCCGCGCGGCAGGACTTGAGGGCGACGAATTCCTCGCCCGCGTCGAGGAGTTCGCCGGGTTCCGGCACGAAGCCCTCGACCACCCCGAGATGCGGGAGCTGATCCTGCCCACCCTCCAGGCCGACTGCGAGATGCACGAGGCCTACCTCCCCAGCACCGACGCCCCCGTGTCCGTGCCGATCACCTCGCTGCGCGGCGAGGTCGACGGCCTGGTCACCGCCGCCGAGGCCCGCCAGTGGCGGGACGCCACCACGGCCGCGTTCCGCTACACCGAGTTCCCCGGCGACCACATGTACCTGGTCGACCAGGGCCGCGCGATCCTGGACGTGATCGAGGCCGAGTGCGCCCGGGAGCACTGATGCGCTGACGGCACGGTCCGGCCGGCCCCGGGCCGTGTGTGCGAGAAGGGCGTCCGCTCCGGCGGACGCCCTTCTCGCATCCTCCTCCGCCCCGGATCGCCCCGGATCCCGCCCCGGATTCCGCTTCCGGCACGGACATGCGTGCCGTCGAGGAGGACTCCAGGATCGTGAAAGGGGTGTGACAGGGCCTTGTCAGCCCCCGGCCCGACAGTGGGGGGCATGAAGAGTTCCGCTATCGCAGTTTCAGGGCTGCGCAAGGCATATGGCGACAAGGTCGTGCTCGACGGCATCGACCTCGAAGTCGCCGCGGGATCGGTTTTCTCCCTGCTCGGTCCCAACGGAGCGGGCAAGACGACCACGGTGAACGTCCTCACGACGCTGCTCACCGCCGACGCCGGAACGGTGCACGTCGCCGGGCACGACGTGGCGACCGCGACCAAGGAGGTACGCGCCGCCATCGGTGTGACCGGCCAGTTCGCCGCAGTGGACGATCTGCTGTCGGGCCGCGAGAACCTGCAACTGATGGCGGACCTCAAGCGCGTGCGATCCGCCGACCAGGTGGTCGCCCGGCTGCTGGAGCGGTTCGACCTGGGGGAGTCGGCGGACAAGCTGGCATCGGCCTACTCCGGCGGTATGCGCCGCAAACTGGACCTGGCGATGACCCTCGTCGGCAGCCCGCAGATCATCTTCCTCGACGAGCCGACGACGGGTCTCGACCCGCGCAGCCGGCGCACGCTGTGGGGGATCGTCCGCGAGCTGGTGGCCGAGGGCACCACCATCTTCCTCACCACCCAGTACCTGGAGGAGGCCGACCAGCTCGCCGACCGCATCGCCGTCCTCAACCAGGGCCGCCTGGTCGCCCAGGGCACCGCCGACGAACTCAAGCGCCAGATCCCCGGCACCCACGTACGGCTCCGGTTCACCGACGTCTTCCAGCTCGACACCGCCGCGCGGATCTTCGCCGACTCCACGCGCGACGAGGAGGAACTGACCCTGCGGGTGCCCAGCGACGGCCAGTCCAGGTCGCTGCGGGCCCTGCTGGACCGCCTCGACGAACACACCCTCAACGCACAGGAATTCTCCGTGCACACCCCCGACCTCGACGACGTCTTCCTCGCCCTGACCGAGCACACCGGCAAGGACACCGGGGCGGCCGAGGACACGAGCAAGAAGAAGGAGGCGATCGCGCGATGAGCACGGTCGCGACGGCGTTCGCCGACTCGAGCATCATGTTGCGCCGCAACGTGAAGCACACCCTGCGCAACCCCACCACGATGTTCAACGCGGTCCTGTTCCCGATCGTCATCATGCTGATGTTCGTCAAGGTCTTCGGCGGCGCCTTCAGCGTCGGCCAGCACTACATCGACTACGCGACGCCGGGCCTGCTCGTGATGGCCGTCAGCTACGGCCTCGGGGCCACCGCGACGGCCGTCAACGACGACATGACCAAGGGCATCATCAACCGGTTCAAGACCATGGACGTCTCCCGCGGAGCCATGCTCACCGGACATGTCGTCGTCACCACGGTGCGCTGCCTGGTGGCCTGCGCCGCCATCGTCGGCGTGGCCTTCGCCATGGGATTCGACCCCAAGGCGAGCGCCCTGGACTGGCTCGGCGTGCTCGGCCTGTTCGTGCTCCTGGCCGTCGGCACCAGCTGGCTCACCGTCGCCATGGGCCTGGCCGCCAAGACCACCGAGTCGGCCGGCCTGGCCACCGTGCCGCTCATCATGCTGCCGTTCCTCAGCAGCGCGTTCGTGCCCGCGGACACGATGGGCGCCGGCGTCAAGCAGTTCGCCCAGTACCAGCCCTTCACCCCGATCATCGAGACACTGCGCGGACTGCTGGCCGGCCACGTCTCGAACGGTGACGCGATCGCCGCCGTCGCCTGGTGCGTCGGCTTCGCCGTCGTCGGATACGTATGGGCGCTGTCCACGTTCAAGAAGCGAGCCTGACCCCCACCGGCCGGCACCCACCGGCCGGCCCCCACCCCGAGCCGCCCCGGCGCACCCACGTCACCGGGGCGGCTTCGCGCTGCCGCACCTGCGTACCCCACGGGGCTTGCCGCCCGACCTGAGATCGTGGGTGCTTCAGCCCAGACGGCGACCGCACGGAGGGGTGAGGTTGAGATGACCGCAGAAGCACTGGCGCTCCTGCACGCGGCCGGAGCCGAAAGGATCGAACACCCCGGCGGGACACTGCTGGCGCACCTGCGGCGAGTCAGCGCCCTTCTCGCCTCGTGGGGTGCTCGCCCGGCGCTCGGGTCGGCCGGGCTGTGTCACGCGTTCTACGGGACCGACGGCTTCCCGGTCGCGCTCCTGGACCTGGGGCACCGGGCGGAACTGGTCGAGGCGATCGGCGCCGAGGCCGAAGCACTCGTCTACTTCTACGCCTCCTGCGACCGCGCGTCCTCCTACCGGGAACTGACCGACGTCCGGGGCGCGTTCGTGGACCGGTTCACCGGCACCCGGATGCACCCGAGTCCCGACGCGCGCCGGGACTTCGCCGAACTCACCGCCGCCAACGAGCTCGACATCGCCGCGATCAGCCCCGATGTCCGCATGCGTCACGGGGCGGACCTGCTCGAACTCTTCACCCGATGGCGGCCGCTGCTGTCCGAGCAGGCCTGGGCGCACTGCCGCGAGGTGCTGGACGGAGCCGGCCGCCGACCGCCCGGCACGGACAACCCCGCTGACATCGACCGGAATTGAGCAGGGCTCAGCCGCTCCTCTTTCCGATCATGCGAGCCCTCTTCCCAGGACCTTCGACCCGGTCACCCAAGGGCACCAGGACGTACTCCGGCGCGCGGCCCTCCTGTTCGACGAGGTCGTCGTGTGCGTGATGTTCAACGCGGACAAGACCGGTCGCTTGCCCGTCGAGGAGCGGCTGGACCGGCTCCGCGCGGCAGCGGCGGGCTTGAGCAACGTCACGGTCGGCTCCCACACCGGCGGCCTGCTGGCCGACTACTGCCGGCGCGCCGGAATCGACGTCGTCGTCCGCGGTGCCCGCGGCGTCCGTGACCTGGACTACGAACTGCCGATGGCCCGCATGAACCACGAACTGGCCGGAGTCGAGACGTTCTTCCTCGCTGCGGACCCCGCCCTGGCCCACATCTCCTCCACCCTCGTCACCGCGACGAGCCGCAAGGACCCGGTCTGAGCACCACGGCTTCCGGAGGTCAGGCGCTCTGCGGCTCCAGCAGCCGGCCGGACCGCGGGTGCCGGGCGCCGGGCAGGTGCCGTGCGCGCTGGTCCCGGACGAGTTCGCCCAGCCGCTCGACGCCCAGGGCGATCTCCTCGGGGGTGAGCACGCTGAAGGAGAGCCGGGCCTGGTGGAACCCGGACGTGCCGCCGTAGAAGTGGTCCATGGGCGTCCACAGGACACCGAACCGGGAGGCCGAGTGTTCCAGCATGGCGTCGTCCGCCCGGAACGGCAGGGTCAGGACGACGAACATCCCGCCCTCGGGTGTGTT
Organism: Streptomyces sp. NPDC042002; assembly: GCF_055588305.1. Classification (NCBI taxonomy): domain Bacteria; kingdom Bacillati; phylum Actinomycetota; class Actinomycetes; order Kitasatosporales; family Streptomycetaceae; genus Streptomyces; species Streptomyces sp. NPDC042002. The sequence goes on from NZ_JBVJCT010000020.1 coordinate 86,912, forward strand.
CCACGAGACGTCCTGCCCGGTGCCCGGCAGCGGGGCGAAGACGCAGCGCAGACGCTCCAGCAGGGTCGCGAGGTTGCGGCGGTAGACCTCGGCCTCGCGGGCGGTGGCCCGCTTGAGACTGCATCCGTTCTCCAGGAGGTACCCGCCGATCACCGCCTGCGCCACCGTCGAGGTGTTGAGCGTGACCATGCTCTTGAGCCGGGCGAGCAGGTCGGCGAGCAGCACCGGCTCCTCCTGCGCGGCGCCCGTCGCCGTCACCGGCTGGTCCGCGATCACGTAGCCCACGCGGGCACCGGCGAAGGCGGACTTCGCGAACGACCCGAGGTGGATCACCTGATGCCGCTCGTCCAGGGCCTTGAGCGTGGGCAGCGGGGATCCGCCCGCGCGGAACAGGGAGTACGGGTTGTCCTCGACGACGAGGATCCCCTCCCGCCGCGCCAGCTCCAGCAGGGCGATCCGGTCCGCCAGGGACATGCTCGCGCCACTGGGGTTGGCGAAGTCGGGGACGACGTAACAGGCACGCGGCCGCAGGCCCTCGCGCCGCGCGGCCCGTATCTGCCGCTCCAGGTCGTCCAGATCGATGCCCCCGTCGTGTTCCCGCACCGCACGCACCGGCGCGCCGGCCACCCGGGCCGCGCCGATGAACCCGACGTAGTTGGGGGTGGCGGCGAGGACGACATCACGTGCGTCGCGGACGAGGGTGCGCAGCAGCAGCACCATCGCCTCCTGGCAGCCGGTGGTCACCACGATGCTCTCCGGGTCGACCGTCAGGCCCTCGTCGACCTCCAGCTGGCGCGCGATGAGTTCGTGGATGAACCCTTTCGTGCGGCCGTACTGGAAGAACGTGCGCCGCACCTGCTCCGCGGCAAGGCCCTTCTCGCCCTCCAGATAGCCGCGGAACGTCGCCAGATGACGGGCGAGGTCATCGACGTCGTAGAAGCCCTCGAACGGGCGTCCCGCGGAGAACGACACCGCGTCCGGATATCTTCCCGCGAGTTCGTTGAGCAGCGTCATGGAAGTGAGCGCGGGATCGTCGACCGACGCGTGCAGGTCGGTGACACTCAGCCGGAACGGCCCTGGTTGTTTGGACATAGTCACGTCATCCTCGTCCGCCGGACAACTCGGCCCGGAGCTGGTGTCGGTTGAATGCCGCCTCGTCGGGGTTCTCAAGAACATATGAGGCCTCCCTCGAACGGTGAAAGACGATGGCTGGAGAAGGGATCGATTCCCGCTGTTCCTGCACACCGGAAAAGCGGTCGCCGCGCACGCCGTCCCGTCAGCGGGACAGAGCGGACCGGCATCCGGACCGGCCCGGCGGGCCCTGCCCGAAACGCGGTACGTCATCGAGAAAGCCTTGAGTTCCGCGAGACGTTGACACCCTCTTGGGCGGCGGAGAGAGTATGGAACGGCTGGGCGAGCCGTGAGAAGGCCCGGGGGCCGCCGCCGCGACCGGCGGCCGTCACCCGGTGAACAGCCGGGCCGCGAAGCCCTTTTTCGCGGCCCGCCCGCCCGGATGATGAGCGGCCGCATATCAGGGCGATGCCGCGTCGACCCTCCATTCGACCACCTGCACACGGCCCGCGCCGAATGCACGGAGTCGGCGGACGGTACGCCGGGACGGCTCCCCGCCTTTTCCGCGCGGCAAGCGGTACCCGACACCCGAGAAGGAGTTGACGCATGACCACACTTGACGAAGGCGTACTGGAGAGGGCGGCGAAGGAATACGCCGAGCAGGGCTTCTCCATCATCCGCAATGTCATTCCCCCGGAACTCCTGGAGGAGGCGGCCGCCCATGTCGACTGGCTCACCCGGAAGTACCCGGATCTGCGTCCCGAGCACTTCCACCACCCGCTGATCCGCAACGACGCCTTCTGGGCCCGCCTGGTCTCCGACCCCCGCCTCGTGGACATCGCGGAGTTCTTCCTCGGCCCCGACCTGGCGTGCTTCACCGCCCACTACATCTGCAAGCCCCCCTACAACGGGCAGTCCGTGCTGTGGCACCAGGACGGCGCCTACTGGACGCTGAGCCCGATGGAGGCGCTGACGGTGTGGCTGGCCGTCGACGAGAGCAGCACGGAGAACGGCTGCCTGCGCATGATCCCCGGCAGTCACGAACTGCCGCTGCACAAGCCGTCGCTGCGCACGGACACGGACAACATGCTCTTCTCCGCCTCCGACGAGACCATCGTGCAGGAGTGGATCGACAAGCGCGGTGTCGTGGACATCGAGCTCCAGCCGGGCGACGTCTCCATCCACCACCCCCACCTGCTGCACTACTCGGAGGCGAACACCTCCGCCAAGCGGAGGTGCGGTCTGGACATCGGCTACATCTCGACGACCACACGCATCCACAGCGAGGGCATCTACCTCGACCCGCTGCTGGTGCGCGGGACCGACGCGGCCGGCCTGAACAACTACCGCCCGTTCCCCACCTACCAGGACGGCGAGACGGTTGCCTTCGCCGGCCAGGAGGACTGGAACGACCACGTGGCCAAGCTCAACGCGGCGCTGCCGTCGCGTACCCGGGACCTGCCCGAGGAGAGCCCCATCGAGACGACCCGGCACATGATCGAGCGTCTGCGCGCGGGCACCACGAAGGGATGACCCGGCCGCACCGGCCGAGGGCGCGCCGCCGCGTGCGGCCCGCCCTCGGCCACCGGCGCACGGCAGGGGTACGAGGGCGGACCGTCCCCTTCGACATGGACGGTCCGCCCCCGTACCCCTGCCCGTTGTACGGGTACGGCGGCGGGCCGGGTTCCAGGGCGCTGCCCCGGATCCCGGCCCGTCATCGGCGCGAGGCGTGCTCTCTCACCAGACGAACGCCTCGCCGTCGCCCCGCTTCTCGATGCAGTACGTGCGGAAGGCCTGGGCCTTGGCGACGATGTCCTCGTCGCCGGTGCGCCGGGCGGCCTCCAGATACCAGTCGAACGCCGCGGTGGCGTGCGCGCGCCGCTCGAAGTGGAGCGCGGCGAACGGACGGAAGGCCGCCCGCATGGTCTCGGGCGTGAAGTGGCGGCCGGAGTCGATGAGTTCCTCCAGCTCCGCCTCGCCGACCTCGGGCCGCTCGGGCAGCAGGACCGGCTCGGTGGCCCGGATGTCGCCGCGGATCGCCAGCGGCTCCTCGGACTCCGCGAAGTCGAGGCACAGGGAGAGCCGGGCCGTCCTGGCGGTGCTGCGCGCGGAGTGCGGGTCGGTCGAGTGGATCTTCCACACCTCGCCGCGGCGTATGTGGTAGACGGTGTCGTTCTCGGAGTGGAGGGACTCCTCGCTGGTGCGCAGCGGAACCTGCACCCGCAGGCCCGGCTTGGCCCACTCCAGGAAGTCCACGTGCGGGGCGATGATCCCGTCGCGCAGGGCGAAGATCCGCACCCACTGGAGGCGGTCCAGGGGGAAATGCGCGGTCACCAGGGACATGACGTTCGGCAGCCGCTTTCCCAGTTCCGTCAGGGAAAGGCTGCCTTCGTGCGGACGGAAGGCGACGTCGGATTCGGCGCCGCTGCCGTTGGCGAGCACATGGGACGACCAGGACCCGAAGGTGAACGTGTCGTATTCACCGCCGTATTCGTGCTCGTCCACGATGGACAGTTCCGGGCCCAGGTCATACGAATCGATGGGCAGTACCGCGAGCCGTTCCGACTTCAGCAAGGAAATCTCCTCCAGCACATGGTTGTCTGACGCGCCCGGAAACCGCTGGGCGTTCCACCCGATCGTCACCATATTTCTTCCGAGTTGTGCAAGGCAACGAAGCGGCGGCGCACCGGACTTGAGCTGATCCGGCCGGTCCGGATTCCGTCCGCCGTACGCTCCGGTCAGGGCCGCGAAGACACCGTGCTGTCCCGTCGGCGGGACAGCCGGATCCTGTCGGGGCGGCCCGCGCTGTCATCTCTTGCCCGGCGTTTCTCCGGCCATCTACCGTGGCAGCGCGGTGACTTCGGGCACCCGGGAATTCCCGTTCGACAGAGGAAGGAAAGGCTGGAAATGAAATCTTCGCCGAAGGTGATCGACCAGCGGGACGAACAGGACGGGACGCCGGAAGGAGAGGCCGCTTCCTCCGGTGCGCCGGCATCGCTCGTCGGGGAGGTCTCCGCACTGTGGGCGGCGCACTTCGGTGACCGTGAAGTCGGCCCGGAGGACGACTTCTTCGTGCTCGGCGGTAATTCGCTCACCGGAATCAAAATCATCGAGCAGGTGGCGATGGACTACGGCGTCCAGCTGTCCGTGCGCGACTTCTACCTGGCGCAGACCCCCACCCGGGTCGCCGAGCTGATCGAACAGGCAAGGACGGGGACGTGAGGCTGACGCCGGGTCCCGCGCGCGACGTCGACCTCGACGGCGTCGACCTGTTCGACCTGGACCTGTACACATCGGGCGATCCGCACCCGGTCTGGGACGTGATGCGGGCGAAGGCGCCGCTGCACCACCAAGTCCTGCCCGACGGGCGGGAGTTCTGGTCGGTGACCCGTCATGAGGACGTCTGCCGCGTGCTCGGCGACCACCGCGAGTTCACCTCCGAGCGCGGCACGACACCCACCCACGTCGGGATCGACGACCCCGCGGCGGGCAAGCTGCTGACCTCCACCGACCCGCCCCGGCACACCGAGGTCCGCCGGCCGCTCGGCTCCAAGCTCACCGCCCGGGCGGTGAAGTCCTGGGAGGACTCGATCCGCGGCACGATCCAGCGCTTCCTCGAACCGGCGCTCGACGGCGACACCTTCGACCTCGCCGAACGGGCGCTGCTCCTGCCGGCGATGGTCACCGGCCCGCTCCTGGGCATCCCCGCCAAGGACTGGGAGGAGCTCGTCCAGCTGACCGCGATGGTGACGGCCCCCTCGGACCCGCACTTCATGGTCGGACACGAGGCCGCCACGCTGGCCATCTCCCACCACGAGCTGGTCAACTACGTCACCGAATGGGTCAAGCGGCGACGCGCCGCCGGCGGCGAGGACGACACCCTGCTCGCCCACCTCATGAGCGTCAGCGCGGGCGGCGCACCCCTGAGCGACGAGGAGATCGCCCTCGACGGCTACAGCATCCTCCTGGGCGCCAACGTCACCACGCCGCACACCGTCTCGGGCACCGTGCAGGCCCTCATCGAGCGGCCCGAACAGTTCGACAAGGCACAGGCGGACCCGACGCTGATCCCGAACCTGGTCGAGGAAGGGCTGCGCTGGACCTCGGCCGCCTGCAACTTCATGCGCTACGCGGTGGACGACGTCCACATCGGCGGGGGCACGATCCCGGCCCGCGCGGCGGTCGTCGCGTGGATCGGCTCGGCCAACCGGGACGAGTCCCTCTTCCCCGATCCGCACACCTTCGACATCACCCGCCCCAATGCCAAACGGCAGGTCGCGTTCGGGTTCGGGCCGCACTTCTGCATCGGCGCGCCGCTGGCCCGCCTGACCCTGCGGATCTTCTTCGAGGAACTGCTGCAGCGGTTCGGACCGATCCAGCTCGCCGGTGAACCGCAGCACCTGCGGTCGTACTTCATCGCCGGGATGACCCACCTCCCCATCGTCGCGCAGAAACGAAAGACGCCATGACAACCGGCTCCGCCGTCGCCCTGTCGCCGTGGTTCGTCCGGCCGCCCACCGACCACCCGGCCCGGCTCTTCTGCTTCCCCTTCTCCGGATCGGGCGCCTCCGCCTTCAGCGCCTGGCCGGCCGCGCTCGACGACATCGAGGTCTGCCCGGTGCAGTTCCCCGGCCGCGAGAACCGGCTCGGCCACCCCCACTACGGCACCTACGAGAACCTCGCCGCCGACCTGGTCGACCCCCTGACGCCGCTGCTCGACCGGCCGTTCGCGTTCTTCGCGCACTGCGCGGGCGCACTGCCCGCCTACGAGACCGTGCTGAGGCTCGCCGAAGCCGGACTGCCCACACCGGACTGCCTGTTCGTCTCCGGCCAGCCGGCCCCGCACGACGCCTCACGCGACCGGATGCTCACCATGACCGAGTCCGAACTGCGCGACGAGGTCGAGGCGTTCGTCCGCGGCCGGGGCATCGAGCCGCGCCCCGACATGCTCGATCTGGGCCTCATGGTCCTGGCGCGCGACCACGCCGCCGCCAAGAAGTACCGGCGCCAGACGCCGGCCGCGGTGGACTGCCCCATCGTCGTCGTGCACTGGCGCGACGACCAGGACGTGACCCTGGCCGATCTCCAGGGCTGGCGCCGGTACGCCGACTCCGTCGAGTTCCGGGTGGTCGGCGGCGGCCACTACGACTTCATGAACGCGCCGGACGAGCTGTCGAAGCTGCTGACCCGCTGGCTGTGAGCGCCTCGCCCCCGCGCGCGGCCCCGAGCGCCCTGCCCGCGCCCCTGGCCCAAAGCGCCGTACCGCCGCGCGTGCCCGCCCGACACCGAAGGAACCGGAAGGAACACTCATGAGTGGCGCAGCCACCGGTATTGCCGTGATCGGGATGTCGTGCCGCTTCCCCGGTGTGCACGGCGTGGCCGAGTTCTGGGACCTGCTGCGCGAGGGGCGGTCGACCATCGGCACGTTCCCCGACGAGCGGGCCGCCGACGCACGGTCCGCCTACCGGTCCCACCCGGACGCCGCCACCTTGGACTCCGGCTCGTTCCTCGAGGCCGTCGACGGCTTCGACGCCGCCTTCTTCGGCATCGGGCCCCAGGAAGCCGCCGCCATGGATCCCGTGCAGCGGCTGGGCCTGGAACTCGCCTGGGAGGCCGTCGAGGACGCCCGCCTGCCGGCCGCCGCCCTGGCCGGCCGCGAGGTCGACGTCGTCGTCGGCTCCGGGCCCTCCGGCTACGAGCTGCTGCGCAAGCTGTCCGGCAGCGACCGGGACGACCGCTACAGCGCGCTCGGCTCCAGCGGCGCGCTGATCGCCAACCGGATCTCGCACCTGTTCGACGTGCGCGGCATGAGCCTGGCCGCGGACTCGGGCCAGTCCTCCTCCCTGGTGTCGCTGGCGCTGACCTGCGAGCGGATCGCCGGCGGCGCGGTGGACACGGCGATCGCCGGCGGCGTGCACCTGATCGTCGACCCCGAGACCGGAGCGGGCCTGGCGAACCTGGGCGCGCTCTCGCCCGACGGCCGCTGCTACCCCTTCGACGCGCGGGCCAACGGCTTCACCCGCGGCGAAGGCGGCGCGTTCGTCGTCCTGAAACGGCTCGACCTCGCCGTCGCCGACGGCGACCCCATCCACGCGGTGGTGCGCGGCTGGGGCGTGAACAGCGGCGGCGCCTCCTCCCGCATGCCGGACCCCAGCCCCACCGGGCAGGCCTCGGCCGTGCTGTCCGCCGTGCGCCGCGCGGGCGTCGCGTTCGAGGACGTCGACTACCTCGAGGCCCACGGCACCGGCACCCGGCTCGGCGACCCGGCCGAACTGTCGGGCCTGCGGGAGGTGTTCCGCACAAGCGGCCGCGCCCGCCGGCTCACCGTCGGCTCGGTGAAGGCCAACGTCGGCCACCTGGAGCCGGCCGCGGGCATCGTCGGCTTCGTGAAGGCCGCGCTGTGCGTGGAGCGCGCCCACCTGGTGCCCACCCCGAACTTCACCACCCCCAACCCCGCCGTCCCCGGCTTCCACGACGACTTCGAGGTGCTGCGCGCCGCGCGGCCCTGGCCGGACGAAGGCGGCCGGCCGCGCCGGGCCGGGGTGTCCTCGATCGGGATGGGCGGCACCAACGCCCACGTCATCCTCGAACAGCCCCCCGCACCGCGGGCCGAACCCCCCGCCGCCGGCAAGAACGCGCCTGCGGCGATCGTCACCCGGACGGTGCCCTGGGTGCTGTCGGCCCGCTCGGAGCAGGCCCTGCGGCAGCAGGCAGCGCGGCTGCACGACCTGGTGAGCGGCGACCCGGCGCTGCCGGCCGCCGGGATCGGGCACTCCCTGATCGCGACGCGGTCGCTCTTCGAGCACCGCGCCGTCGTCCTGGCCGACGACCGCGAGGAGGCTCTGGCCGGCCTGGAGACGGTGGCGGCCGGCAGCGCCGGGCCCCGGACCGTGCGCGGCACCGCCGGCCCGTCCGCGGGCCCGGTCGTCTTCGTCTTCCCCGGCCAGGGCTCGCAGTGGCTGGGCATGGGCAAGCAGCTGTACGCCGAGTCCGAGGTGTTCGCCCGCTCCATCGACGCCTGCGCGAAGGCGCTGGAGCCGTGGCTCGACTGGTCGCTGCTGGACCTGGTCACCGAGGCGGAGTCGGCGCCGTCACTGGAGCGCGGGGACGCCGTCGTCCAGCCCGCGCTCTTCGCGATGATGGTCTCCCTGGCCGCACTGTGGCGCTCCCTGGGAGTGGCCCCCGACGTGGTGGTGGGGCACTCCCAGGGAGAGATCGCCGCCGCCTGCGCGGCCGGCGCGCTCTCCCTCAAGGACGCGGCACGCATCGTCGCCCTGCGCAGCCGGGCGCTGACCGCGCTGGCCGGCCTGGGCGGCCTGCACGCGGTCGCCGCACCCCTGGCCCGGGTCGAGGAGTGGCTGGAGCGCTGGCCCGGGCGGCTGTCCGTGGCCGCCGTCAACGGACCGGCCTCCGTGGTGATCGCCGGAGACCTCCAGGCCCTGGAGGAGTTCACCGGCCGGGCCACCGAGGACGGCGTGCGGGTCCGCCCCATCAAGGTCAAGTACGCCTCCCACTCCCACCACGTCGAACGCATCCGCGACCAGGTCCTCGAGGCCGCCGCCGGCATCACCCCGCAGGAGACGCCGGTGGAGTTCCACTCCACCGTCACCGCAGCCCCCCTCGACACCCGCGGGCTCGACGCCTCCTACTGGTACGACAACCTGCGCTCGACCGTCCGCTTCGGCGAGGTCGTCGAGAACCTGATGCGCGAACGCGGCGGCGTGTACGTGGAGATCAGCCCGCACCCCGTGCTCCAGGTGGCGATGGAGGAGGCCGCCGACGCGCTGGCCGCCCCGCCCCCGGTGGTGGGCACCATCAGCAGGCACGACGGGAGCGCGGCCAAGGTGCTGGCGTCGCTGGCCGAACTGCACGTGCGCGGCGTGCCGGTGGACTGGACGGCGGTCTTCCCCCCCGGCCGGCCGCACCGGATCGGCCTGCCGTCCTACCCCTTCCAGCGCCGGCGCCACTGGCTGACCGCGCCCGACGACACGGACGTTCCCGCCGCACCGGCGGACGGCCACGGGGCGCGCACCGGCCCGGACTCGCCGGCGGCGGCCCGCACCCTCGTGTGCGCCCAGACGGCCCGCCTCCTCGCCGCCAAGGGTGTGGAGGTGACGCCCGCCGCTCTCGAGGCACGGGCGACGCAGACCTTCAAGGCCCTGGGCTTCGACTCCTCGATGGCGGTGGAGCTGCGCAACCGGCTCAACACGGCGGCCGCGGTGCGGCTCCCGGCCACCGTCGCGTTCAGCCATCCCACCCCGCAAGCGCTCGCCGACCACCTCTTCTCCCTCCTGGAGCCGCCGGCCCCCGCCGCGGCGGAGCCGGTGGCCGCGCAGCCGGCGCAGGAACCGGATCCCGACGGCCGCAGCGACGACGATCTCTACGCCCTGATCGACCGCGGATACCTGTAGCCGCACCCGTTCTTCCAATCAACCGTTGAGGGAGGCCCCTGGTGGAGGAAGTCGACAAGCTCCGCTCCTACTTGCGACGTGCCGTCGGTGACGCGCAGGAACTGCGCGAGCGGGTGCGCGAGCTGGAGGAGTCCGCCCGCGAGCCCATCGCCGTGGTGGGCGTGGGGTGTCGCTTCCCGGGCGGGGTGACATCCCCCGAAGAGCTGTGGGCACTCGTGTCCGGCGAAGTGGACGCCATGGGCGACTTCCCCCAGGACCGCGGCTGGGACCTGGAGGCCCTCTACGACCCCGACCCCGAGGCGCACGGGCGGACCTACACCCGCACCGGCGGCTTCCTGCCCCGGCTCGCCGACTTCGACGCGGAGTTCTTCGGCATCAGCCCGCGCGAGGCGCTGGCCATGGACCCGCAGCAGCGGCTGATGCTGGAGACCTCCTGGGAGGCCCTGGAACGGGCCGGCATCGACCCGGCGGCGCTGCGGGGTTCGGCGACCGGCGTGTTCACCGGCCTGTACGGCGTCGACTACGGCCCCAGGATCGGCGGCGGCGCGTCCGGCGAGGTGGAGGGCTTCCAGATCACCGGCACCTACCTCAGCGTGGCCTCGGGCCGCGTGGCCTACGTACTGGGCCTTCAGGGCCCGGCGGTGTCGACCGACACCGCCTGCTCCGCCTCGCTCGTCGCCGTCCACCAGGCCGTACGGTCCCTGCGCTCGGGGGAGTGCACCCTGGCGCTGGCCGGCGGGGTCTCGACCCTGCCGACCCCGGGGATGTTCGTGGAACTCGCCCGGCAGCGCGGCCTGTCGGCGGACGGCCGCTGCAAGGCCTTCGCCGACGCGGCCGACGGCACCGGCTTCTCCGAGGGCGCGGGCGTCCTGGTCCTGGAGCGGCTCTCCGACGCGCGCCGCAACAAACGCCGGATCTGGGCGGTGATCCGCGGCTCGGCGATCAACCAGGACGGCGCCTCCAACGGCCTGACCGCCCCCAACACCCTGGCCCAGCGGCGCGTCATCCGGGCGGCCCTGGCCGATGCCGGGCTGTCGTCCCGCGACGTGGACGCGGTGGAGGCGCACGGCACCGGCACCCGGCTCGGCGACCCCATGGAGGCGGAGGCCCTGCTGGCCACCTACGGCCAGGACCGCGACACCCGGCAGCCCCTGTGGCTGGGGTCGTTGAAGTCGAACATCGGCCACACCCAGGCGGCCGCCGGGGTCGGCGGCACCATCAAGATGATCATGGCGATGCGGCACGGACTGCTGCCCCCGACCCTGCACGTCGACCGCCCCTCGACCCACGTCGACTGGTCGACGGGCGCGGTGGAACTGCTGACCGAGGCCCGGGACTGGACCACACCGGAGGACCGGCCCCGGCGCGCGGGCGTGTCGTCCTTCGGCATCAGCGGCACCAACGCCCACCTGATCCTCGAACAGGCCCCCACCGAAACCGAGTCGGGCCGGGGCCCGGCCGGTGACGCCGCCAAGCCCGCCACCGGCGCGCCGCGTGCGCTGCCGTGGGTGCTGTCGGCGCGGTCGGAGCAGGCGCTGCGCGCACAGGCGGCGCGGCTTTGCGAGAGCGTGGCCGCGAACGCCGGCGCTTCGGCCGCGGGAGTGGGACAGGCGCTGGTGACGACCCGGTCGCTGTTCGACCACCGCCAGGTCGTGATCGGAGCCGGCCGCGAGGAACTCCTCGCCCGCCTCGCCGCCGTCGCCGCGGGGGAGGAGCCCGCCTCCGACGGCGCGGTCCGCGGAGCCGCCGGGCCGGTCGGCAAGACGGTCTTCGTCTTCCCCGGCCAGGGCGCCCAGTGGATCGCGATGGGCCGCGAACTCATGGAGACCTCCCCGGTCTTCGCCGACGAACTGCGCGCCTGCGCCAAGGCGTTGGAGCCGTGGGTGTCCTGGTCACTGATCGACACCGTGTGCGGCGGCCCGGACGCGGCGGACCTGGAGGACATCGACGTCGTCCAGCCGGTGCTCTTCGCGGTGATGGTGGCACTCGCGCAGGTGTGGCGCTCGCTGGGGGTGAGCCCGGACGTGGTCATCGGCCACTCCCAGGGCGAGATCGCCGCCGCCTACGTCGCCGGCGCGCTGACCCTGCACGACGCCGCCAAGATCGTCGCCCTGCGCTCCCGCCTCCTGGCCACCGTCACCGGCCAGGGCAGCATGGCAGGCATCCTGCTGCCCGAGGACCGCGTGCGCCAGCTCCTTGCCGGCCAGGAGTCCCGCATCGGCATCGCCGCCGTGAACGGACCCAGCTCCACGACGGTCTCCGGCGAGAGCGAGGCGGTCGAGAAACTGGTCGCGGCCTGCCAGGCCGAGGGCGCCCGCGCCCGGCTGATCAAGTCCAGCGTCCCCGGCCACTCACCGCTCATGGACCGCTTCGACGGCCGGCTCCAGCAGGAACTCGGCCCCATCACCCCCCAGCCCACACCGGTGACGATCTACTCCACCGTCACCGGCGACCTGATCGACCCCCTCCGGCTCGACGCCGGCTACTGGTACCGCAACCTGCGCCGGCCCGTGCAGTTCGCCGCCGCCATGGGCCGCCTGGTCGAGCAGGAACCCAACAGCGCCGTCATCGAACTCAGCCCGCACCCGCTGCTCGTGATGACCATCCAGGAGATGATCGACGCCACCCCCGGCGCCACCGCCTTCGTGGTGGGCTCGCTGCGCCGCGACGAGGGCGGCCTCGCCCGGCTCTACCGGTCGGCCGCCGAAGCCTTCGTCCGCGGCCTCGCCATCTCGTGGCAGAGAGCCTTCGACGGCACGGACGGCCCGGGGCCCGAGCTGCCCACGTACGCCTTCCAGCGCCGGCGCTACTGGCTGAACACCCCTGCCGAGACCACCGCCGCGAGCACCTGCGACCACCCGCTGCTCGACGCCGTGATCGATCTGCCCGACGACGGCGGCCGCGGGGGAGTGGCGGGCGGCGGACGTCTGTCGCTGGAGCGCCACCCCTGGCTCGCCGACCACCTCGTCCACGGCGCCGTCCTGGTGCCCTGGGCGGCGCTGGCGGAACTGGCCGCCTGGGCGGCGCACCGGACGGGCCACGACACCGTCGACGAACTCACCCTCCACACCCCGCTCGTGCTCTCGCGCACCGCCGAACGCGAGATCCGCGTCGTCGTCGACCCCGCGGGCGCCATCGGCGTGCACTCGCGCGCCGACGGCGAGAACACCTGGACGCGCAACGCCACCGGGACCGCCGGATCCGGCACCGCACCGGCCCCCGCCCAGGACGCCCTCACCGCCTGGCCGCCCCCGGGCGCGACCGCCGTCCCCTTCGACGACGCCTGCACCAGGCTCGCCGCCCTCGGCATCGGCCCCGGCCCCCTGCTGCGCGGCACCCGCGCGGTGTGGCACACGGGCGACACCCTGTTCGCCGAGGTCGAACTGCCCGCGTCCGACGGCCCCGAGCAGGGCCGCTACCGCATCCACCCAGCGCTGCTGACCGCCGCGCTGCTCCCGGCCGGCCTGGGCCCCTTCACCGGCACCTCCCGGCCCGAGGCCCGGCTGCCCCACCACTGCACCGGACTGCGCCTCGACGCCGCCCGGCCCGCCGCCCTGCGCGTACGGCTCGCCCCGGCGGGACCGGACACGCTGTCGGTGACCCTCGCGGACGGCCACGGGACCCCGCTCGGCTCCGTCGCCTCGCTGAGCCTGCGCCCGGTGGACGCCGAGGAACTGACCGCGCTGAGCTTCGACCACCAGGACGCGCTGTTCCAGGTGGACTGGGCCCCCCTCGCCGTTGCCTCCGGACAGCCGGCAAGCCCGTACGCGGTGCTGGGAGCAGCCCCCGGCGCGCGCGAAGCGGACGGGCCGGCCTTCGCCGGACCCGCCGAACTCGCCGCGTCCGGCGCGGAGATACCCCCCCTCGTCATCGCCCGCCTCGACGAGCAGGGCGACGGCGACGACAGGAGCGACACCCCCGCCCGGGCCGAACAGCGCCTGCACCGGGTGCTGCGCTGGACAAAGGACTGGCTCGCCGACGAACGGTTCTCCGCCTCCCGCCTGGCCCTCGTGACACGGGACGCCGTCCACGACGACCACACCGCCCACCCCGACCCCGCCGCGGCCGCAGTCTGGGGCTTCGTCCGCACCGCGCAGACCGAGAACCCGCAGCGCTTCACGCTCGTGGACACCGACGGCCGGCCCGAGTCCATCGCCCTGGTCGCGGCGGCCGCCGCGACCGGCGAGGCCCAGCTCAAGATCCGGGCCGGCCACGCGAGCACCCCCTACCTGGCCCACGCGGCCCCCGCACCACGCGACGCGGCACCGCGGACGGCTCCGCTCGGCTCCGGCACGGTGCTGATCACCGGCGGCACCAGCGGCCTCGGCGCGATCCTGGCCCGGCACCTGGTCGAGCGGCACGGGGTGCGCCGGCTGCTGCTGACCAGCAGGCGCGGCCCGGCGGCCCCCGCGGCGACAGCCCTGCGCGAGGAACTGACCGCGGCCGGCGCCCACGTCCAGGTCGCGGCCTGCGACGTCACCAGCCGCGACGCCGTCGCCGAACTGATCGCCGCCGTGCCGTGCGAGCACCCGCTGACAGCGGTGATCCACTGCGCGGGCGTCCTGGACGACGGCGTCGTCCAGGCCCTGACCGAGAACCGCCTCGACACGGTCCTCGCCCCGAAGACACGCGGCGCCTGGCACCTGCACGAACTCACCGAGCACCTGGACCTGTCCGCCTTCGTGCTCTTCTCCTCCATCGCCGGCGTGCTCGGCACACCCGGACAGGCCAACTACGCGGCGGCCAACGCCTTCCTCGACGGCCTTGCCGCGGCCCGCCGCGGCCGCGGACTGCCCGCGAGCTCCCTGTGCTGGGGCTTTTGGGCTGAACGCAGCGACATGAGCGCCGGCATCAGCGAAGCCGACGTCCAGCGCCTGCGGCGCCGCGGCGTACGGCCGCTGTCCTCGCAGGAAGGACTCGCGCTCTTCGACGCGACCCTCAGCCTCGAAGAACCCGTGCTCGTGCCGGCACTGCTGAACCTGCAGACCGCGGGCACCGCACAGGACGGACGGACGGCCTCCCCGCTGCTGCGTACCCTCGCCCGGACCTCCGCCGGCCCCGGTGGATCCACGGGCCCGCAGACCACCGCCGTGCCGCTCGAAGAGCAACTGAGGTCGCTGCCGGCGGACGAGGCGCAGACGCTCCTGCTGGACGCCGTACGGACACAGACCGCGCTCGTCCTGGGGCACGCCGACACCGGACGGGTCGCACCCGCGGTGACGTTCAAAACCTTCGGCATCGACTCGCTGACCGCGCTGGAACTGCGGAACAAGCTCGCGGCGGTGACCGGCCTGAAACTGCCCGCCACCCTCGTGTTCGACCACCCGACCCCCACCGCCGTCGCCCGGTTCCTGGGCACGCGCATCACCCCGGACCCCGGCGCCGCACAACAGTCCCCGGCCGATCACCTGGTGAGCGAGATCGAGCGACTGGGCGCCCGGCTCGAGGACGCGTTCCGCACGCTCGCGGGGCAGGACCGGGCCACGATTTCCACTCTGCTCGGCGAGCTGCAGGGCCGGGTGCGTTCGATGGCGGGCGACGACGGGTCACCGGTCGCCATCGCCGACCAGATCGGTGCGGCCTCGGCGGGAGAACTCCTCGCGCTGCTGGACAAGGAACTCGGCTAGGGGAAAGCGATGACACACGACAACAACGCCGAGGTTCTCGACTACCTCAAGCGCACATCGATCGAGCTGATCGAGACACGCAAGCGCCTTCAGGAACTCGGCGACGCCGCCACCGAACCCGTCGCCGTCGTCGGCGTCGCCTGCCGCTACCCGGGCGCGGTGGCCTCCCCCGAAGACCTGTGGGACCTGGTACGCCAGGGCGCGGACGCCGTGGACGACTTCCCCGACGACCGCAACTGGGACCTGGACACCCTCTACGACCCCGACCCCGGCCACCCCGGCACCTGCTACACCCGCAAGGGCGGATTCCTCTACGACGCCGGCGACTTCGACGCCGACTTCTTCGGCATCAACCCGCGCGAGGCGCTGTCCGCCGACCCCCAGCAGCGCCTGCTGCTGGAGACGTCCTGGGAGAGCGTGGAGCGGGCCGGCATCGACCCCGAGTCCCTGCGCGGCAGCGACACCGGTGTGTTCGCCGGACTCGCCTACTTCGGCTACGGCAACCACTTCACCACCCCCGAGTCCATCGCGGGCTACGCGCAGATCGGCTCCCTGCTCAGCGTGGCCTCCGGCCGGGTCGCCTACGCACTGGGCCTTCAGGGCCCGGCCATCTCCACCGACACCGCCTGCTCCTCCTCGCTGGTGGCGGTGCACCAGGCGGTGCAGTCACTGCGCCAGGGCGAATGCACACTGGCCCTGGCCGGCGGGGTCACCGTCATGGGAATGCCGCAGGTGTTCCGCGAGATGTCCAAACAGCGGGGCCTGGCGGTGGACGGCCGCTGCAAGGCCTTCGCGGACGCGGCGGACGGCACCGGCTTCGCCGAGGGCGTCGGCATGCTCGTCCTGGAGCGGCTCTCCGACGCGCGCCGCAACAAACGCCGGATCTGGGCGGTGATCCGCGGCTCGGCGATCAACCAGGACGGCGCCTCCAACGGCCTGACCGCGCCCAGCGGCCCGGCCCAGCAGCGCGTGATCCGCGCCGCGCTGGCCAACGCCCGCCTGAAGAGCGGCGACATCGACGCGGTCGAGGCCCACGGCACCGGCACCACACTCGGCGACCCCATCGAGGCGGGCGCCCTGCTGGCCACCTACGGCCAGGACCGCGACACCCGGCAGCCCCTGTGGCTGGGGTCGTTGAAGTCGAACATCGGCCACACCCAGGCGGCCGCCGGGGTCGGCGGCATCATCAAGATGATCATGGCGATGCGGCACGGCACACTGCCCCCGACCCTGCACGTCGACCGCCCCTCGACCCACGTCGACTGGTCGGCGGGCGCGGTGGAGCTGCTGACCGAGGCCCGGGACTGGACCACACCGGAGGACCGGCCCCGGCGCGCGGGCGTCTCCGCCTTCGGAGTCAGCGGCACCAACGCGCACGTGATCCTGGAGCAGGCGCCGCCCGAGGACGACGAGGACGACGAGGACCGTCTGCCCTACTGCCAGGGCGCCTTGGTGCCCTGGGCGCTGTCCGCGCGCTCGGAACAGGCACTGCGCGCACAGGCCCGCAGCCTGCACGACTTCGCCGCCGCCCGCCCGGACCTGGACCTCCTCGACGCCGGCTGGTCGCTGGTGTCCGGCCGCGCCGCCTTCGAGCACCGGGCGGTGGTCCTCGGCCACGACCGGGACGAACTGCTGGGCGCACTCGACGCACTGAGCCAGGGCAAGGACTCCGCCGCCCTCGTAGGCGGCACGGCCGACGGCGAAGCCGGCGGCCCCGTCTACCTGTTCCCCGGCCAGGGCTCCCCCTGGGCAGGCGTGGGGCGCCAGTTGTACGACACCTATCCCGTCTTCGCGCAGAGCCTCGACGAGATCTGCGCCCGCTTCGACACCCACCTGCCCCACCCGCTCAAGCCCGTCCTGCTCGCCGACGAACCCGCCGGCCGCGACCGCACGGACATCGCCCAGCCCGCCCTGTTCACTCTCCAGGTCAGCCTCTACCGCCTCCTCACCCAGTACGCCCCCGCACCCGCCCGGCTCATCGGCCACTCCGTCGGCGAGATCGCCGCCGCCCACGTCTCCGGCGTCCTCGACCTGGACACCGCGACCCGGCTCGTCGCCGCCCGCGGACGCACCATGCAGAGCGTCACCGAACCCGGCGCCATGCTCGCCGTCCGCACCTCCCACACCCACGTGAGCACCCTGCTGGGCGCCTACGACCGCGTCGGCGTCGCCGCCGTCAACGGCCCCGAGTCCGTCGTCGTCTCCGGCCTGCGCGAACAGGTCCACGCCCTGCGCGACCACCTCGCCGCCGACGGGGTCTCGGCCAAGCTCCTCCCGGTCGACCACGCCTTCCACTCCCCGCTCATGGACCCGATCCTCGACGCGTTCGCGGCGGCCCTCGGCGACCTGCCCGCGGGCGAGATGGCGATCCCCGTCGTCTCCACCCGGCTGGGCCGCGAGGCCACGCTCCAGGAGCTGACGTCCGCCCGCCACTGGGTCGACCACGTCCGCGACCCCGTCCGCTTCTGGGACGCGGTGCAAAGCGCCCGCGCCGCCGGCGCGGGCGTCTTCGTGGAGGTGGGGCCAGGGGCGACACTCACGAGCATCACCAAGGAGGCCCTCGCCGCCGAGGGCATCGACGACACGCTGGCCGTCTCGGCCTCGCGCCGCGACCGCACCGCCTCCCAGGCGCTGCTCGGCGCACTGGCCCACCTGCACGTGAGCGGCGCCCCGGTGGACTTCGCCGCCCTGTTCGGCCCGCGCCGAAGCGTGGACCTGCCCACGTACGCCTTCCAGCGCCGGCACTACTGGATGGACTTCCTCGCCGGGACCCGGACCGCCGATGTCACCTCCGCCGGCCTCCTGGCCCCCGAACACCCCCTGCTCGGCGCCGTGGTCGACCACCCCGGCACCGACGAGCACGTCTTCACCGGCCTGTGGTCCCTGCGCACCCACGGCTGGCTGGGCGACCACGCCGTGTTCGGCGCCGTCGTCGTCCCCGCGACGGCCCATCTGGACCTGGCCCTGTCGGCCGGCCACCACGTGGGCTGCGGCAGGGTCGAGGAACTCACCCTGGCCGTCCCCCTGATCCTGCCCGAGAGCGGCGACGTGCGGATACGCGTCGTCGTCGGCGCCGCCGACGACACCGGACGCCGCACCCTGGACGTGTACGCGCACAGCGGCGACGACATCCCCGACCAGGGCACCTGGACCCGCCACGCGAGCGGCAACCTGGCACCGGGCACCCCACCGGCTCCCGCCCCCGTGCTCACCGTCTGGCCGCCGGCCGGAGCCGAGCGGCTCGACATCAGCAGCCTCTACGACACGTTCGCCGACGCCGGATTCGACTACGGCCCGCTCTTCCGAGGACTGCGCGAGGTCTGGCGGAACGGCGAGGACCTCTTCGCGCTGGCCACCCTCCCCGACACCACCGAACCCACCGCCGCCGGTGCCTTCGCCCTGCACCCGGCCCTCCTCGACACCGTCCTGCACGCCTCCATCGCCGCAGGCGTCATCGAGGTGAGCGGCGAGCAGGGCCGCATGCCCTTCGCCTGGTCCGGCGTGGACCTGAGCGGCCCCTGCCCGCCGACCGTCAGGGTCCGCCTCACCCCGGCCGGCGAGGACGCCGTGTCGCTGACGATCGCCGACGAGCACGGCCGCCCGATCGCCTCCGTCGCCACCCTCGCCTTCCGCCCGGCCGGCGCCGAACAGGTCCACGCCGCACGCGGCCGGCAGCGGCAGCCGCTGTACGAGGTGCGGTGGCGCCCGCTCAAGGAGACCCGGCGGGAGACCCGCCAAGGGCCCTTCGCCGTCCTCGGCACCCCCGGCGGCCTGGCCGCCCGCCTCACCGCCGCGAGCGACGGCCACGCCGTGTGCCACACGTCGATGGACGAGGTCCTCGCGGGGGAGACACCTCGCCATATCGCCCTGGCCCTGGACGACTTCGCCGCCGACGGCGCCGGCCTGCTCGACACGATCGCCGACGCCGGCAAACGGGTACTGGAGCAGATCCAGCGCTTCCTCGCCGAAGAAGCCCTCGCCGCCTCCACCCTGGTGGTCCTCACCCGCCTGGCCGTCGACACCGGCCGGGGCGAGAGCGTCGAGAGCCTTTCCGGCGCGTCCGTGTGGGGCCTGATCCGCTCCGCCGGGACCGAACACCCCGGCAGGTTCAAGCTGATCGACCTCGACGACACGGACACCTCCTTCGCCCGCCTGCCGGAGGTGATCGCCCTGGACGAGGGCCAACTGGCCCTGCGTGACGGCACGTCGCTTGTCCCGCGGCTGGCAGAAGCCCAGCCGGCCGAGCACCGCATCGAGACACCGCCGGCTGGCGCCCACCGCCTCGGCATCCCCGTCAAGGGCAC
The DNA here is from genome assembly GCF_055588305.1 of Streptomyces sp. NPDC042002. Taxonomy (NCBI): domain Bacteria; kingdom Bacillati; phylum Actinomycetota; class Actinomycetes; order Kitasatosporales; family Streptomycetaceae; genus Streptomyces; species Streptomyces sp. NPDC042002. The sequence continues at coordinate 106,325 of NZ_JBVJCT010000020.1, forward strand.
CCTCCAGAACCTGACCTGGGTCCCCTGCCCCGAGGTGGAAGCACCCCTGACCCCGGGTCAGGTCCGTATCGCCGTGCAGGCCGCCGGCCTCAACTTCCGCGACATCACCATCGCGCTGGGCCTGGTGGAGCGCACCGCCATCGACGCCGGACTCGGCAGCGAGGGCGCCGGCATCGTCCTCGACGTCGCCGACGACGTCACCGAGTTCACGCCCGGCGACCGGGTCACCGGCATCTTCAGCGGCGCCTTCGGCCGCACCGCCGTCGCCGACCACCGCATGCTCGTCCCCGTCCCCGACGGCTGGAGCCACGCCCAGGCAGCGTCCGTGCCGTGCACCTTCCTCACCGCCCACCACGGCCTCTTCGAGGTGGCGAACCTCAAGAAGGGCCAGCGCGTCCTCATCCACGCCGCGGCGGGCGGCGTCGGCATGGCCGCCGTCCAACTGGCCCGCCACGCAGGCGCCGAGATCTACGCCACCGCCAGCCCCGCCAAGTGGCCCGCCCTCAAGGCCCTCGGAATCGACGAGGCGCACCTGGCGTCCTCCCGCGACCTTCAGTTCGCCGAGAAGTTCCGCCGCACCTCCGGCGGCCGCGGCGTCGACATCGTCCTCAACTCCCTCACGCACACCTTCGTCGACGCCTCACTGACCCTGCTCCCGCACGGCGGGCACTTCGTCGAGATGGGCAAGACCGACATCCGCGACCCGCAGCAGATCGCGGCCGGCCACCCCGGAGTCGACTACCAGCCCTTCGACCTCTACGAGGCGGGCCCCGACGTCCTCCAGGAGACGTTCCGCGCCGTCATGGACCTGTTCGCCGACGGCCGGGTACAACTGCCCCCGCTCTCCCTGCGCGACATCCGCGACGCGCGCGCGGTGTTCCGCGAGATGAGCCAGGGCCGCCACATCGGCAAACTGGTCCTGGACGTGGGCGAGGGCCTCGGCGGCGGCACCGTCCTGGTCACCGGCGGCACCGGAGGAGCGGGCTCGCTCCTGGCCCGCCACCTCGTCACCGAACACGGCGTCCGCAGCCTGCTGCTGGCCAGCCGCAGCGGCCCCGCAGCCGACGGCGTCGCCGACCTGGTCGCCGAACTCGAAGGCGCCGGAGCGGCCGTCCAGGTCGCAGCCGTGGACGTCGGGGACCGGGCCGCCGTGGCGGACCTGCTCACGACCCTGCCCGGCCGCCACCCGCTGACCGCCGTCGTGCACGCGGCGGGCGTCCTCGCGGACGGCACCGTCGAATCGCTGACCGCGCAGAGCCTCGACCACGTCCTCGCCGCCAAGGCCGGCGGCGCGATCAACCTCCACGAACTCACCCGCGAACACCACCTGTCGGCGTTCATCACGTTCTCCGCCCTCGCCGGCACCCTCGGCAACGCGGGACAGGCCAACTACGCCGCCGCCAACGCCTTCCTGGACGCCCTCGCCACCCACCGCGCCGCCTCCGGCCTGCCCGGCACCTCACTGGCCTGGGGCTGGTGGGAGCAGAGCAGCGGCATGACCGGCGAACTCGACGCCGCCGACCTCTCCCGGCTGCGCCGCACCGGCATCACCGCCATGCCCACCTCCGAGGCCCTGGCCCTGTTCGACGCGGCCCGCGCCGACGGCAAGCCGGCCCTCGTCCCAGCCCACCTTGACCTGTCCGTACTGCGTGAGAGGGACGCCGGCGAGGTGCCGCAACTGCTGCGCGACCTCGTCGAGGGCGGCCGCCCGCGCCGCACCAGGGCGAGCACCGCCGACGACAGCGGCCCGGCCCAGTGGAGCGCCCGGCTGGCCGGAATGCCGGCCGCCAAGGCCCGCGCGACCGTCCTGGAATGGGTCCGCGAACAGGTCGCCGTCGTCTTCGGACACCCCTCCGGCGCGAGCGTCGACGTCGACGAGGCGTTCACCCGGCTCGGATCCGACTCGCTGATCGCCGTCGAACTCTGCAACCGCCTGAACGCCTCCACCGGTCTTCGACTGCCGTCCACCATCGTCTTCAGTTACCCGACACCACGCGAACTGAGCGACCACATCAGCGACCTGCTGCGACCCGAAGCCGACACCGAACCGGCCCGGCCGGACGACGACGCGGCGATCCGCGAAGTGCTGCGCACCCTCTCCATCGACAACCTGCGCAGCGCGGGCGTCCTCGAACTGGTCCTGGCCTGCGCCGCCACCCCCGCGACGGCCGCCACCCCGGCGGCCGACGAGACGGCCGGCGCGGAGGAACTGTCGGACCTGGACCTCGAAGCACTGGTCGACCTGGCCCTGGAAGAGAATTAGGAGAGTGGCATGACCGATTCCGCGGAACGCACGGCGGACGGCGCGGACCGGGTCCAGCGGGCGCTCCGTACGCTCCTGGAGGAACGCGACCGGCTCCGGCAGGAGAACGACGCCCTCAAGACCGGCCGCGGCGAACCCATCGCCGTGGTGGCCATGGCATGCCGCTACCCGGGAGGCGTGACGAGTCCCGAGGAACTGTGGGACGTGGTCCGCGAGGGCCGCGACGTCATCGGCGACTTCCCCGCCGACCGCGGATGGCGCGACGTGTACGACCCGGACCGCGACGCCACCGGCCACGCCTACACCAACCAGGGCGGCTTCCTGGACGACGTCGCCGGCTGGGACGCCGACTTCTTCGGCACCAGCCCGCGCGAGGCACTGGCCATCGACCCGCACCACCGCCTGCTGCTGGAGACCTCCTGGGAGGCCTTCGAACGCGCCGGCATCGTCCCCGCCGACGTCCGCGGCCGCGAGGTCGGCGTCTTCTCCGGGGTCAGCTCCTCCGAGTACGGCTGGCGCTTCCTGGAAGGCGGCCAGAAGGACCTGGAGGGCTACCTGCTGTACGGCAGCGCCCTGAGCGTCGCCTCCGGCCGGGTGGCCTACGAACTCGGCCTGACGGGACCCGCGGTGTCGGTGGACACGGCGTGCTCCTCGTCGCTGGTGGCCCTCCACATGGCGGTGCAGTCCCTGCGCTCGGGCGAATGCTCCCTGGCACTGGCCGGCGGGGCACTGGTGATGGCGACACCCGCGATGTTCGTGGAGTTCTCCCGGCAGGCCGCCCTCTCGCCCGACGGCCGCTGCAAGGCCTTCGCGGACGGCGCCGACGGCACCGGCTGGGCCGAGGGCGTGGGCGTGCTGCTCCTGGAGCGGCTGTCCGACGCCCGCCGCAACAACCACCCGGTACTGGCCGTCGTGCGCGGCAGCGCGGTCAACCAGGACGGCGCCAGCAACGGCCTGACCGCCCCCAACGGCCGCGCCCAGGAGAAGGTGATGCGCAAGGCCCTGGCGAACGCCGGCGTCACCCCCGCCGAGGTCGACCTCGTCGAGGCCCACGGCACCGGAACCGTCCTCGGGGACCCCATCGAGGCCGGCGCGCTGCTGGCCACCTACGGCCAGAACCGGGACAAGGACCGGCCGCTGTGGCTGGGATCCCTGAAGTCGAACCTCGGACATGCCCAGGCCGCCGCCGGGGTCGGCGGGGTCATCAAGACCGTGATGGCCCTGCGCCACGCCCACCTGCCCAAGACCCTGCACGTCACCGAGCCCTCGCACCACGTGGACTGGTCCGCCGGCGCGGTGGAGATCCTCGCCGAGGGACGCGAGTGGACCAAGGGGAGCGGCCTGCGGCGGGCCGGAGTGTCCTCCTTCGGCGTCAGCGGCACCAACGCGCACATCGTCCTGGAAGAGGCCCCGCCCCAGGAACAGCAGGAACAGGAGCACCAGGACGGCGGGCGCGGCGCGACGGCGGGCGTCGTCGGCGGCCTGATCCCGTGGACGGTGTCGGGCAAGACCGCCAAAGCCCTACGCCAACAGGCGGCCAGACTGCGCGACTTCACCGCCGCCGACACCGGCCTGGACCTCGCCGGCGCCGGCTGGTCGCTGCTCTCCAACCGCTCACGGTTCGAGCACCGCGCGGTGGTGCTCGGCCGCACCAAGGACGAACTCCTCGACGCCCTCACGGCGTTGAGCCAGGGCACGGAGTCCGCCGCGGTGGTCGGCGGCACGGCGGGCGACCTCGGCGGCGTCGCCTTCATGTTCCCCGGCCAGGGCTCCCAGTGGGTCGGCATGGGCCGCGAACTGTACGCCGCCTTCCCGGTCTTCGCGCAGAGCCTCGACGCGTGCGCGGCCGCCCTGGCCGAGTGGACCGACTGGTCGCTGCTCGACGTCATCCAAGGAGCCGAGGGCGCGCCGGGCCTGGACCGGGTGGACGTGGTGCAGCCCGCGCTGTTCTCGGTGATGGTGTCCATGGCCGCCCTGTGGCGGTCCTGGGGCGCCCGGCCGTCCGCTGTGGTGGGCCACAGCCAGGGCGAGATCGCCGCCGCCCACGTGTGCGGCGCACTGTCCCTGCGGGACGCCACCAAGATCGTGGCGCTGCGCAGCAAGGCCCTGGTGGAACTGATCGGACACGGCGGGATGGCGTTCGTCGCCGAGTCCGAAACGGTGGTGCAGCAGCACCTGGCACCCTGGAGCGACCGGATCGGTGTCGCCGTGGTCAACGGACCCCGCGCGGTCGTCGTGTCCGGAGAACCCGACGCGCTCGACGAATTCATCGAGAAGATGAAGGCCGACGGCTGCCAGGCCCAGCGCATCAAGGTCGATTACGCCTCGCATTCACATCAGGTGACCCGGGTACGGGACGAGGTGATCCGCAGCCTGTCCGACGTGAGCCCGAAATCGTCGGAACTGCCTTTCTATTCGACCCTGTACGGCGAAATCATCGACACCGCACGGCTGGACGCCGACTATTGGTACGACAACCTGCGCGAGAAGGTCCGCTTCGAATCCTCGGTACGGCAGATGGCCGCGGACGGTTCCCGGGTGTTCGTCGAGATGAGCCCGCACCCCGTACTGACCGTCCCCGTGCAGGAGATGGTCGAGGACCTGGACGACGCGCTGGTGCTGTCGTCCTCGCGGCGCGGCCGCGGCGAGGTGGAGGCTGTCCTCGGCTCGCTGGCCGCGCTCCACGTCCGGGGCGGAAGCGTCGACTGGTCCGCCCTGTTCACCACCCGTCGGCAGGTCGATCTGCCGACCTACGCCTTCCAGCGCCGACGGTACTGGCTCAGCTCCGCACCCACCGCCGCCGTGACCGCACAAGCATCCCCCACGGAACCTCAGCAGGCGGCCGACGACCAGCAAGTTCCGCTGCCGCAGCTGCTTGTGGCGCTCGTCCCCGACGACGCCCAGGCCCTCGTCCTCGACCATGTCCTCGAACGGGTCGCCGTCGTCCTCGGCCACCCCTCCACCGAATCCGTCGACCCCGACGGCGAGTTCACGAAGATCGGCTTCGACTCGATGCTGTCGGCGGACCTGAGTAAACGCCTGACCGCCTCCACCGGCCTGAAGCTGCGCCCGAACGTGGTGCTGCGCCACCCCTCCCCACGGCTGATCGCCCGGCACATCGTCTCCTCGCTGGCCAAGCCCGGCGCACGCTGACCGGTCAGGCGATCCGACCGAGTTACGGGCGCGGTCGCGCCCTCACGGAAATGCGCCACCCGGGGAATGTCCCGCCGGCCCCATGTCCCGCCGGCGGGACACCGCAAGCCCTCACAAGGCTTGTCCCGCCCCCGTACCAAGTTGTCTTGACCTGCTGATTCACCTTCCGTGAAGGTGGGGTGATCTGCGAATTCCCTTGATTCCCGGACCTGTTTGCTGAGGGGTTGATCCGTGTGCGTGCATTCGCTGCTTCGTCCGCGCATAAAGGACTGTGGCTCGCGGAGGAAATGTCTGCCGACACACTGAACCATGCGCTGACCATGTGGGATGTGGACGGTGAACTGGACGCGGCCGTCATGGAGTCCGCGTTCCTGCACGTGCTGGACGAGGCCGAGGTCCTGCGCGTCACCTTCGCCGACGCCGGCGACGGACTGCGCCTCGCGCCGCGCGAGCTGGGGGACTGGCGGCCCTTCCTCCTCGACCTGTCCACCGAGGCCGACCCCGAGCAGGCGGCACGCGACGCGCTGGCCGACCTGATCCGCAAGCCGTTCGACCTCGGCCACGACCTGCTGTTCCGGATGGGCGTCATCACCCTCACGCCGGCCCGCTCCCTCGTCGTGATCGCCTACCACCACCTCATATCGGACGGGTTCGGCACCGGCGGCCTGCTCTCCAGGCGCCTCGCCGAGGTCTACACGGCACTGGCACACGGCGAGCAGGTCCCCGCCCTGCCGCACCCGTGGGACGCCGCCTCCTTCGCGACCGAGGCGGCCGACTACCTCGCCTCACAGCAGTTCACCGACGACACCGCGTTCTGGCGCGACTACCTCGCCGACGCGCCCGCCCCCGCGCAGGTCCCGCACGTAGCCCTCTCCGACGCCGAGCGCGCCGCGCTGTCCGAACCGATGAGCGACGCCGACCGTTGGGGCGAACTGACCGAGCCCATCGGCATGGTCAGCCGCACCCTGACCGTCCCGCGCGCCGAGGCCGACGCCTGGACCGAGGCGGCGAAGTCCATGGGCGTGTGGATGTCCACGCTGCTGACCGCCTCCGCGGCCGTGTTCTTCCGCCACCGCTGCGACCGCCCCGAGTTCCTGCTCTCCCTCGCCGTCGGCAACCGGGTCGGCGTCGCGAGCCGCACCCCCGGCCTCGCCGTGAACGTCGTCCCCGTACGCGTGAAGATCCCACTGAACACGACCTTCACCGACCTCGCCGACGCGATCGTCGACGAGACGTACGAGATCTCCGGCCACACCGCCTGCCACTACTCCGACATCCAGCGCGCGAGCCAGACCGCCCTGAGCGAGCGCGGCAGCTTCGGCGCCGTCATGAACGTCGTCGAGTTCGTCGACCAGCTCCGCTTCGGCGACCACCCGGCCCGCTACCTCGGCGGAACCACCGGCTCCTTCGACGAACTGTCCATCGGCGTCTACAGCGACGGCAGCGCCGAGAGCGACCTCCACATCCGCCTCGACGCCCCCGCACGCCTCTACGACCGCGCGGAACTGCGGTTCATCGGCGAGGAGTTGATCGACCACATCCGCGCGGTGGTGGCCGACGGGGAGCAACCGGTCGGCGCGCTGGACGCACTCGCCGGCGCCGGACGGGAGCGGGTGCTGACCCGGCCGAACGACACCGGCACGCCTCTTCCCGGACTGACGGCCCCTCAACTGTTCGCCCGGCAGGTGGAGTCTGCCCCCGACGCCGTAGCCCTCCAGTTGGGCGACCTCACCCTCTCCTACCGGGAGCTGGACGAGCGCTCCAGCCGTCTGGCCGGCGCACTGCGCGGCTGCGGCGTCGGGCCCGACACGGTCGTGGCGGTGGCGCTGGAGAGGTCGGTGGACCTGGCCGTCGCCCTGCTGGCCGTCGTGAAGGCGGGCGGAGCCTACCTGCCCCTCGACCCGGCGCTGCCCGCCGCGCAGGCCAAACTCGTGACCGGCGACGCCGCCGCACACACCCTGCTCACCGACGCCGCGACCGCCCAGGCACTCTCGGCCGGCCTGGAGATCCCGGCCCTCGTACTCGCCGACCTCACCTCCACCACGGCCGAAGGCGCACCGGCCACCACCACCGCCACCCCGTTCCCGCACCCCGACAACCTCGCCGCCGTAAGCCCCACGTCGACGACCGGCGCCGCCACCGCGGCCGGCATCACCCACCGCAACCTGGAGCGGCTCGTCCTGGACCGCACCTGGCAGGGCGCCGCCCGCGGCACCGTGCTGTGGCACACCCCGGCCACCTCCGACACCCTCGCCCTCGAACTGTGGGCGCCCCTGCTGAGCGGCGGCCGCGTGGTCGTGGCTCCCCCCGGCGAACTCGACGCCGACACACTGACCCGGGCACACGCGGAGCACGGCATCACCGCCGTGTGGCTGCCCGCCGGCCGGTTCACGGCGATCGCCGCCCAGCACCCCGCCTCCCTGGCCGGACTGCGCGAGGTGTTCACCGGCGGCGACCGCGTCCCCGCGGCCGCGCTGCGCCGCATCCGCCAGGCCTGCCCCGAGACGACGATCGTCACCGGCCACGGCCCCACGGAAGCCGCCGGATTCGCCGCCACCGACCACCTGACCCCGGACGAGGCGGAACACCGCCCGGGCACCCTCGGCCGCCCCACCGACAACACCCGCCTCTACGTCCTGGGCCCGGGCCTCGCACCCGTCCCCGCAGGCGTCACCGGCGAGCTGTACGTGGCCGGCTCCGGCGTGGCGCGCGGATACCTCGGACGCCCCGGACCGACCGCGGAACGCTTCGTGCCCTGCCCCTTCGGCCCGCCCGGCACCCTGATGCACCGCACCGGCGAGAGGGTGCGCTGGGGCGCCGACGGCCGGATCGAGCATGTCGCCGACGCAGGCGCCCAGACCGACGTACGCGGCGTCAGCGTCGAGTTGGCCGAGGTCGAGGAGGTACTGGCCGAACACCCCCACCTCGCCCGATCGGTCGTCGCCGTCAAACCGGACGCGGCCGGGCAGCAACGCCTGGTGGCCTACGTCGTCCCGGTGAACGGCCGGGCCGTATCCGCCGACGAACTGCGCGGCTTCGCCGCGAAACGACTCCCGGAGTCCGTGGTCCCGACCCTGTTCACCGTGCTGGAGGCCCTGCCGGTGACGGCGGGCGGCAGGACCGACCGGGCAGCCCTGCCCGACCCCGCCACCGAGCCGGACACCTACCGCGCACCGCGCAACGACACCGAACGGATCCTCGCCAAGGCGTTCGCCGAGGTGCTCGAAATGGACCGGGTCGGCATCGACGAGGACTTCTTCGACCTCGGCGGCAACTCGCTGCGCGCGATCCGGCTGGTCGGCCTGATCCGGGCGGAGCTCAAGCAGGAGGTGTCCATCCGCCGCCTGTTCGCGGCGCGCACCATCACCGGCCTGTCGGACATGTGGAAGGACCTCGGCCAGTCCAGCAGGCCGAGCCTGCGCAGGCGGACGAAGGAGGGCGCGGTCCTCTGACGCCGGGGGTCCTTCGGCCCAGAGGGTCCTTCGACCCCAGAGGTCCTTTGATGCCGGGCCCGGCCCGGCCCGGCCAGGTCAGGTCAGCAGCGGTTCGGCACGGCAAAGGCGAAGGAAGCCATGGACTCTTTGACACAGGCCCTGCTGTCCGGGGCCGGCCCGGACGAACTCGGGCGGCACGAACTCCCCTCGACTTACGAGGCGGCGCACCTCCTGGCCGCGGACCTCGGCATGTTCGACGGCGTCGCGGACAACGACGTCCGCAAGTCGCTGCACGTCGGACAGGTCCCCATGCCGGACATCGCGCCGGACGAGGTGGTCGTCGCCGTCATGGCGAGCTCCATCAACTACAACACCGTATGGTCGGCGACGTTCGCGCCGGTGCCCACCTTCGAGTTCCTCAAGCGCGGCGCCCGCCAAGGGGGTTGGGCAGCCCGGCACGACCTGCCGTACCACCAGGTCGGCTCGGACGCCTCCGGTGTCGTCGTACGCGCCGGGGCCGGGGTGCGGCACTGGAAGGCCGGCGACCACGTCGTCGTGAGCTGTGTCCAGGTCGACGAGCAGGAACCGGCCACGCACGCCGACGCGATGCTCGGGCAGGGGCAGAAGATCTGGGGCTACGAGACCAACTTCGGCGGCCTCGCCCACTACGCGGTGGTCCGTGCCAGCCAGCTCCTGCCCAAGCCGGCACATCTGACCTGGGAGGAGTCGGCCGGGGTGCTGCTGACCGCGGCGACCTCCTACCGGATGCTGGTCGGCGACAACGGCGCCCGGATCAAGCAGGGCGACATCGTCCTCATCTGGGGCGCCACCGGCGGCCTCGGCGCGTTCGCGGTGCAGATGGTCAAGAACGCGGGCGGCATCCCCATCGGCGTGGTCGGCTCCGAGCACAAGGCCGAGGTGCTGCGCCGCCTGGGCTGCGACGTGGTCGTCAACCGCAACGACATCGGCATGGGCGGCGACGACGCGCTCACCCCCGAACGCACCATCGAGCTGGCCAAACGGCTCGGACGGGAGATCCGCCGGCAGGTCGGCGAGGACCCGCACGTCGTGTTCGACTACGTCGGCCGGGCGACGTTCGGGATCTCTGTCTTCGTCGTGCGCAAGGGCGGCACCGTCGTCACCTGCGGCTCCAGCACCGGCTACGACCACCACTTCGACAACCGCTACCTGTGGATGAACCTCAAGCGGATCATCGGCAGTCACGCCGCCAACCTCCAGGAACAGGCCGAGTGCAACCGGCTCTTCCGGCTCGGGCACCTCTCCCCGATCCTGTCCGAGGTCTTCCCGCTGGCAGAGGTGGGCGAGGCCGCACGGCTGGTCCAGCAGAACAAGCACATCGGCAAGGTCGGCGTGCTCTGCCTCGCCCCCGGGGAAGGGCTCGGCGTCACCGACCCCGCACTGCGCGAGAAGATCGGCACCCGGCGCCTCAACCCGCTGCGCCAGAGCGCACCCGACCGGGCCGAGGTGTCCTGACATGGGGATCGGCATACTCTCCACCGGCTCCTACCTGCCCAAGCACGAGGTCGGCAACGAGGAGGTCGCCGAACGCGTCGGCGTCACCGCGGAGTGGATCGAACGCAAGACGCAGATCAGATCCCGGCGCTACGCCGCCGACCACGAGGCGACCTCCGACCTGGCCATCAAGGCCGCCGAACGTGCCCTGGAGCAGGCAGGGCTCGGCCCCGGGCAGATCGACCACATCATCGTCTCGACCTCCACCGGGGACTTCCCGCAGCCGCCCACCTCCTACCTGGTGCAGCACGGCCTGGGGGCCTACGGCGCGGCCTGCTTCGACGTCAACGTCGTGTGCAGCGGCTTCGTCTACGCCCTGGCGCTGGCCCACAGCCTGGTGACCGTGAACCCGGCCGCTCGGATACTGGTGATCGGCGCGGACGTCTACTCCCGGATCCTGGACTTCACCGACCGCCGCACGGCGATCCTGTTCGCCGACGGCGCCGGAGCCGCGGTCGTCGGCGCGGCCCCCGACCCGTACGGGATCATCGCCACCGACCTGTCCAGCCGCGGCGACGCGCACCATCTGATCCGCGTCGAGGCGGGCGGCAGCCGCAAGCCGGCGTCGGCGGAGACCGTCGCTGAGGGCGGCCACTTCTTCAAGATGGACGGCCGCGGGGTACGGGACTTCGTCGCCGAGCACGTGCCGCCCGCGCTCCTCGCGCTGGCTCGCCGGGCCGGCGTCGACATCGGCGCCGTCGACCACTTCGTACCGCACCAGGCCAACGGCGTGATGCTCGGCGAGGTCGTCGAGCGCACCGGACTCGGCGCCGCGCACACCCACCGCACGCTGATCAGGTACGGCAACGTCGGCAGCGCCTCCGTGCCGGTCGCCCTGGACGAGGCCCACCGCACGGGCGCGCTGAAGCAGGGGGACCTGGTGCTGCTCGCCGGGTTCGGCGGCGGCATGTCGATCGGAGCGACACTTCTGAACTGGGGGACCCAGCAATGAACTTGTCCACACACCAGGCCGGCGCCGGCATCGAGCGGGTGGGCGTCGCCGGCAGCGGCATCATGGGCACTGGCATCGCCGAACTGTGCGCGAAGACCGGGCTGGACGTGAGGGTCGCGGTGTTCTCCGAGGCGTCGCTCGCGAGCGCGCCGCGGCGGCTGGCCGCATCACTGGAGCGGGGCGTGGCCAAGGGCAGACTGACCGCGCAGGAACGCGACGCGGCCCTGGGCCGGGTGTCCTTCACGCGTGACCTCGCCGACCTCGCGGACCGCCAGTTGGTGATCGAGGCGGTCAAGGAGGACGAGCAGCTCAAGCTGGAGCTGTTCGCCACCCTCGACAAGACCGTCGAGGACCCGGACGCGATCCTGGCGACCAACACCTCCTCCATCCCGGTCGTCCGGCTCGCCGCCGCGACCCGCCGCCCCGGCCAGGTCCTCGGCATCCACTTCTTCAACCCGGTGCCCGCACTGCCCCTCGTCGAGCTCGTCTCCTCGGTCCTGACCGACGAGACGGTCAGGACGCGCGCGCTGGTCTTCGTCCGTGACGTCCTGGGCAAGAAGCCGATCGCCTCCCCGGACCGGGCCGGCTTCCTCGTCAACGCCCTGCTCTTCCCCTACCTGCTGTCCGCGATCCGGATGGTCGAGTCGGGACTCGCGACGGCCGAGGTCGTCGACCAGGGCATGGAACAGGGCTGCGCGCACCCGATGGGCCCGCTGCGGCTCGCCGACCTCATCGGCCTGGACACCACCGTCTCCATCGCGCAGGCCATGTACGAGGAGTTCAAGGAGCCCCTGTACGCGCCGCCGCCGCTGCTGCTGCGCATGGTCGAGGGCGGCCTGCTGGGCAAGAAGTCCGGCCGCGGCTTTCACACCTACGCCTGAAGCCGCGGGGGGGGAGAAAGGGGGGGGGGGGGGGGGGGGGGGGGAGGTTACCTTTTTTTTGGGGGAGTGCTAGCAGGAGGGGAGGATGGGGGGCGG
>NZ_JBVJCT010000020.1:118646-127557 GCF_055588305.1 Streptomyces sp. NPDC042002
CGCAGCAAACCCCACCGCACGACACCTACAAAAGGCCAGACGAGGAAAAACCCACCCCCCCCCCCCCCCCCCCCCCCCCCCCCCCCCCCCCCCCCCCCCCCCCCCCGGCACCGGTCAGGACGCGGCGGCCTGCGTGAGAAGTCCCCCGGTGACGGCGGCGGCGACCTTCTCGAGCTGGTCGAAGAGGTAGAAGTGCCCGCCGGGGAACACCTCCACCCTGAAGTCGCCGGCGGTGTGCTCCCGCCAGGTGCGGGCGTCCTCTACCGTCGCGATCGGGTCGCTGTCCCCGATCAGGGCGGTCACCGGTGCCGTGAGCGGCCCGCCGACGGGCCCGCGGTAGGCGCCCAGGATGCGGTAGTCGGCCCGCAGCGCCGGCAGCACCATCTCCAGGATGTCGGGGTCCTCCAGCATGGACTGGTCGGTGCCGCCCAGTCGGCGCACCTCGGCCAGCATGTCGGCGTCGTCGTAGAGGCCGTAGGCACTGTCCCTGAGGTCGTCGGGGCCGCCCCGGCCGGAGAAGAACACCCGCTGCGGGGCGGGCAGTCGGCGCCGGGCGAGCTGCCGGGCCGTCTCGAACGCCACCAGCGCGCCCATGCTGTGCCCGAACAGGGCGTACGGCCGCCCGTCCGCGGCCAGTTCACGGGCCAGCTCCTCGGTCACCGCCTCCGCGAGCGGCTCCAGGGCCGTGAACGGCTCCTCGCGGAAGCGGTCCTGGCGGCCCGGGTACTGCACGGACACCACGTCGAGGTCCGGGTGCAGGATGCGCGCCAGGTTCTTGAACGCCGTTGCGGAGCCCCCCGCGTGCGGGAAGCACACGAGCCGCGGTCCGTCTCCGGCAGTCGTGGTGAAGCGTCGCAACCACGTGCTGTCCACTGTCGGGTGTCCCTTCGTCGGGGTCGTCACGGCCGGCCCCGCTGGTGACCGGACCGGTCGGCCGTTCGTTTCGGGCAGGGGCCGCTCAGCCCTGCAGGGCCGGGCCGAACCAGGTTTCGAGAGCGGCTCGGAGCGCGGCGGTGTCGGGAGTGGTGCCGGCGGCGGCCGCCCAGGCGACATGGCCGTCCGGGCGGATCAGGACCGCGGCCGGCGCGGGGATCTCGCCGAGGGCCGGGACGATCCAGTGCTCGTCCTCGCTGCGCGCCTCGACGACGTCCACGCGGTCGGCCCAGCCCTCGGCGACGGCCGCCGCCGTGCTGCCGGTCAGGTCGAGCAGGACCGGGCGGGCGGCGTGCAGCAGCTCGTGGACCCCACCCGTGCCGTCGGACGTCTTCAGGTCGGCGTCCGGGATCCGGCGGCCGGTCAGCGGGTGATCGCCGTCGATGGGGTAGCGGATGTCCAGTGCCGTCAGCAGATGGCGCAGGTACTGGTTGACCTCGTCGAACACCATCAGGGAGCTGAACACCTCGCGCAGCGCGTCCGTCTGCGGTCCGGGGCGCACCAGGGCCGACTGCGCCCGGGTGTTGTGCAGCACCCGCTCCCCGACCGGGTGCCGCTCGGCGTGGTAGGTGTCCAGCAGGCTCTCCGGCGCCCGGCCGCGCACCACCGAGGCGAGCTTCCAGCCGAGGTTGACCGCGTCCTGCACGCCCATGTTCAGCCCCTGCCCACCGGCCGGGAAGTGGATGTGCGCCGCGTCCCCGGCGAGCAGCACCCGTCCCTTGCGGTACCGGTCGGCCTGCCGTGCCGCGTCGTTGAACCGGGAGATCCACCGGGGGTTGCGCATGCCGAAGTCGGTGCCCGCGACCCTGACCAGTGACTGCCTCAGCTGCTCGAACGTCACGGGCTCGTCGCGGTCCGCGACCCGGTCGAACTCGGAGGTGATCACCCGGTGCCAGCCCGGCTCGAACGCGATCGCCGAGTAGTCGCCGCCCGCGGTGCGCCGTATCCAGACGTAGTCCTCGGGCAGGTCGGGGAGTTCGACGTCGCCGATCAGCGCGGTCATCGTCGCCTCGGTGCCGGGGAAGCCGATGCCCGCCAGCTTGCGCACCGTGCTGCGCCCGCCGTCGCAGCCCACGAGGTAGCGGGCGCGCAGCGTCGCGGGCGTCTCCTGTGCCCCGCCGACCTCGACCGTCACACCGCTCTCGTCCTGGCTGAGGCCGCTCACCTCGCCTGCGCGGCGTACCCGTACGCCGAGTTCCACGGCCCACTCCTCCAGGATCCGCTCGATGGCGGACTGCAGGATCATCAGCGGGTAGGGGTGGCGCGACTCCGACTCGTCGAAGTCGAGGTAGAGGCCGGAGAAGTGGCCCACCGGCTGCAGCTGTCCCTCTGCCAGGAAGCGTTCCAGGATGCCGCGCTGGTCGAGCACTTCCAGGGTGCGGGAGTGGATCCCGCCGGCGCGTGATTCGCCCGAGCGCTGCGCGAGCCGCTCGACCACGATCACGTCGGCGCCCGCCAGCCGCAGTTCGCAGGCGAGCATCAGGCCCGTGGGCCCGGCGCCCGCGATCACCACATCCGTGTCCGTGCCGGTGTGTCCCACGTGTGCCCCCTCTTTCCGCTGCGCCTGTCACGGCATTGGATGACCTCCACGCTCACGCACGCGACGCAGCCGTTCAAGACAACCCGGCGCCGGCAGGCGGCTGTTCGCCGGCGGGCTTGCCGCGTCCTGCCGGCCGGTGGCCCCTCGTGTCCCGCCGGCGGGACACGAGGCGGTGCGCGAAGACGGCAGGCTCCGCCGGAGCGTTCTCCGGCGGAGCCAGGGGTGAAGCGGGGGAGCGGTGCCGAAGGCGTACCGGTACCGGGCCGGTGTGTCAGGCGGCGTCCAGAGCGGCGGTGATCTTGCCGGCGGTCGCGGTGAGGGTGGGGCCGGGCTCGCCCTTGGAGGTGCGGGCGGAGGCTTCGACGGCGACGAGGACGGTGCTGCGGAAGTTGTCGGCCTCCTCGGGGGCCTGCTTCTTCAGCAGCTGCACGGCGGCGGTCAGGGCGGGCAGGACACGGTCGGCGATCTCGGCCGCGGACTTGCCGCTCAGGTCCCCGACCGGGGACTTCTCCGCCAGCACGTGGCCGACCAGACCGGTGCCGGTGGTCAGGGCGATGCTGCCCTGGGTGGCCACCTTGTGCGGGGAGTCGGCGCCGGCGGCCGCGGCCATCAGCGTCACGGCGCCGTAGGCGGCGGTGCGCAGGGTGAGCTTGTCCTGGTCGCTGAGGGTGACGGACATGGTGGGGGCTCCTTCGTGTCGTACGCCGCGCCCGGCGTCGCTCCGTTTCCGTGGCTCCACTGTGGCACATGCTTGGCATCACTGTGAGCCATTAATGACGCCAATATGCGCCATGAGGTGACCTGCGCTCATGAAGCCACAGCTCACACGACATGACCGCAGACGCCAAGACGACCGAATCCCGACGACGCCACCACCGGAACCGACCGCTTCGGCCACACCGACCGCTTCGGTCACACCGGCCTCCTTCGGAGGCGGACGGGCAGGAAGCCCGCCGGCGCCCTCGGGGGATGGTGGGGACACCGGCGGGCCCTTCGGTGCTCCAAGAAGGCTCTTGACCGTCCGCATCGGAGCTCACGACCTTGAGCGTCGCACGCCCCACCCGGCGCGGCCTCGAGCACCGCTGGAGCACCCGGCGTGTCTGTAGCGATCGTCGTCCGGCGCTCCAGCCGGCTTCAAGTGACCTGACGGACGCCGGTGTTGACCGGGCGCCTGCTGTCCTGCCGCGCAGTCCCTGTGCCCATCCTCGACCGGGAAGCGAGTGCGAGGGGCCATAGATGGACGGTGAGGCCGGCCATCCCGGTGGACCGAGATCCCGGACAGGAGACAGGTCAGTGAGCAGCAGCCCGAGCGAACGCACCGGGAACGTCACCGGCGAACTCGACGATCTCTTCCACGTCTTCGACACGACGCTGCGCGACGGCGCGCAGCGCGAGGGCATCAGCCTCACCGTGGCGGACAAGCTGGCCGTCGCGCGGCACCTGGACGACTTCGGGGTGGGTTTCATCGAGGGCGGCTGGCCCGGCGCCAACCCCCGCGACACCGAGTTCTTCGCCCGCGCGCAGAGCGAGCTCGACCTCCGGCACGCGCAGCTCGTGGCCTTCGGAGCGACCCGCCGGGCCGGCGCCAAGGCCTCGGAGGACCTCCAGGTCAAGGCGCTCCTGGACTCGGGGGCCCCGGTGATCACGCTGGTGGCCAAGTCCCACGACCGGCATGTGGAGCTGGCGCTGCGCACCACGCTGGAGGAGAACCTGGAGATGGTCCGCGACACCGTCTCGCACCTGGTCGCGCAGGGGCGGCGGGTGTTCATGGACTGCGAGCACTTCTTCGACGGCTACCGGGCCAATCCGGAGTACGCGAAGTCGGTGGTGCGGGCGGCGCACGAGGCCGGTGCCGACGTGGTGGTGCTGTGCGACACCAACGGCGGGATGCTCCCCGCCCAGGTCCAGGCGATCGTGCAGACGGTCCTTGCCGACATCGGCGCCCGGCTCGGCATCCACGCCCAGGACGACACCGGCTGCGCCGTCGCCAACACCCTGGCCGCCGTCGACGCGGGCGCCACCCACGTCCAGTGCACCGCCAACGGCTACGGCGAACGGGTCGGCAACGCCAACCTCTTCCCCGTGGTCGCCGCGCTGGAGCTCAAGTACGCCATGAAGGTCCTGCCCGAGGGCAGGCTCCGCGAGATGACCCGCATCTCCCACGCCATCGCCCAGGTCGTCGACCTGACCCCCTCCACCCACCAGCCGTACGTGGGAGTGTCGGCGTTCGCGCACAAGGCCGGCCTGCACGCCTCCGCCATCAAGGTCGACCCCGACCTGTACCAGCACATCGACCCCGAGCAGGTCGGCAACACCATGCGGATGCTGGTCTCCGACATGGCGGGCCGCGCCTCCATCGAGCTCAAGGGCAAGGAACTCGGCATCGACCTCGGCGGCGACCGCGAACTGGTCGGCCGGGTCGTCGAGCGCGTCAAGGAACGCGAACTCAAGGGCTACACGTACGAGGCGGCCGACGCCTCCTTCGAACTCCTGCTGCGCGCCGAGGCAGAGGGCAGGCCACTGCGCTACTTCCGGGTCGAGTCCTGGCGGGCCATCCTGGAGGACCGCCCCGACGGCAGCCACGCCAGCGAGGTCACGGTGAAACTGTGGGCCAAGGGCGAGCGCATCGTCGCCACCGCCGAGGGCAACGGCCCGGTCAACGCCCTGGACCGCGCCCTGCGCGTCGGCCTGGAACAGATCTACCCACAGCTCGCCCGCCTCGGAGTGGTCGACTACAAAGGCCGCATCCTGGAGGCCAGACACGGCACCGAGTCCACGACCCGGGTCCTGATCTCCACGACGGACGGCACGGGGGAGTGGTCCACGGTCGGCGTGGCGGACAACGTCATCGCCGCGTCCTGGCAGGCGCTGGAGGACGCCTATACCTACGGCCTGCTGCGGGCGGGCGTCGAACCCGTCGACTGACGCCCGGTGCTTGTGGGACAGCACCCGACCTCCACCCGGCGGCGCCCGAACTCTCGTCCGCCTCACGGCACTTGACCACGCGATCACCGGCCGTTGCGTATATGGCACCACGATGCCCCGGACGGCCCTGCACATTCCCACAGCTGGAGGGCCCGCGGGAGGAGAACACCTCTCCCCGGCGCGCCCGTCGCTTGTGCATGGTGCGATTGTGGCGCCATGGATCTCACGCCGTATATCGACACTCTCCGCCGGGAACTCGCGGTGGCCGCCGAGGCCGGCGGCAAGGAAGCGGGCGAGCTGGCCGAGCGGCTGACCGCCCCGCTGGAGTCGGCGACCCGGCTGGTCATGCTCAACGTCCTGTCCGCCGCGATGGACGAGATCACCCGCGAGCTCGCGCCCGGCTCGGTCGACGTACGGCTGCGCGGCCTGGACCCCGCCTTCGTAGTGACTCTGGCCCCCGCCGACAACGGGCCCGCCGCACAACCGGCCGAGCCCGCCGAGCCCTTCAGGGCCCCGGCCGACGGCGACGAGGGCGGCACCGCCCGCGTCAACCTGCGGCTGCCCGCCCACCTCAAGGCCCGCGCCGAGGAGGCGGCAAGCCGCGAAGGCCTGTCGGTCAACGCATGGCTGGTACGCGCGGTGTCGGCCGCGGTCGGCAGCGGCGCCCGGGTCCGTGCCCCGGAGCGCACCCAGGCCGTCGGACAGAGCTTCACCGGCTGGGTGCGCTGACCGCACCGCGCCCGAACCGCCTCGCTCGCACCGCGTCCGATGCTCCGGAGCGGACCGGGGACACCGTCAAGATCCGCGCCCGTACCCGGCACGGCAACATCCACGTCAGCCGCGCCCGGGCCCGAGCTCGCGCTCGCGTGCCTTCGCCCCGGCCGTGACTAGCCGTGGTCCGCGTCTTTCGGTGCGGTGTCGTCCGAGGCCGGTCCGGGGCTGGTGTGGAGGACTTCGCGGGCCTGTTCGGCGGCGCGGGTGATGCTTTCGCTGATGAAGTCGAGGAAGCGGGCGACGTTCTCCAGGCGGGCGGCGGCGGGGGTGTCGCGGCCGAGGACGGCGACGCCCTGGCGTGCGGTCTTGACGAGTTCGTCGTTGGCCCGGGCGCTGGCGATGGTGGCCTGGTAGAAGAGTTCGCTGTCGACGACGTAGCGGTCGCGGCGGCCCTCGTCGCGTTCGCGGCGGACGAGGCTCTGGCTCTCCAGGAACGTGATGGCCTTGGAGATGGACGCGGGGCTGACCTGGAGGCGCTGGGTGAGCTGGGACGCGGTGAGGCTGCCCGTGTCGGCGGTGAACAGGCAGGTCAGCACCCGGGCCGGGATCTTGGGCAGGCCGGAGCTCATGAGGACGGTGGTGAACGTCTCCTCGTACTCGGCCACGGCCTCGGCGTCGCGTCCGTGCGGCTGGGGGGCCGACTCCGGGCCGCGGGAGGTGGTGGTCCTGCGCCGGTGGGCGCGGCGTTCGGTGGCGCGGTGGGCCAGATTGGCGCGGTAGGCGGTGGGGCCGCCGTTGCGCATCACCTCACGTGTGACCGTCGAGGTGGGACGGCCCAGGCTCCGGGCGATCTCGGCGTAGGGGAGGCTGTCGGCCAGTCCCAGCGCGATCTGCTGGCGTTCCTGCTGGGTGAGTCTGCCTCCCGGCATCGCGGTCTCCTCGGTGATCCCTCGCGGCGGTCCCTGACCCCTCCACTATAGCGTTCACTTCACATCCATTGCAATGATCGGATCGTCGGACGTTGCGTTACTCTCGGTTCTGTTGCAACGATTTAGCGCCTTCTATCTGCGTGAACATCGATTCCTTGCAACGGACTTGTTGCCTGACAATGGAAAGCAACGTAGCGTTTCCAATGTCAGAAACAAAAAGCGAGCGCAGGAGGACACGATGCAGAAGTTCGACACCCCCGCCCCGATCTCCGCCGTCCTGGACATCCCCGCCGGACGCGTCCGGTTCATCGCCGCGGACCGCGCCGACACCACCGTCGAGGTCCTGCCCGCCGACCCCTCCAGGAGCCGTGACACCAGGACCGCGGAGCAGACCACTGTCACCTGTGCCGGCGGCGTCCTGCGGATCGCGGCCCCGGACTCCGGCAGCGGGCTCGGCTCCTCCGGTTCCCTGGAGGTCACCGTCCAGCTGCCCGCCGGCTCCCGTGTCGAGGCCAGGGCTGCCAGTGCCGAACTCCGTTGTGCCGGACGCCTCGGCGACATCGTTTTCGACGGCGCGTACCGCCGGATCGAGATCGAGGAGGCCGCGAGCGTCCGCCTCACCGCGACCGACGGCGACATCGAGGTCGGCCGGCTGAACGGCCCCGCGCAGATCAGTACGGCACGGGGCGACATCCGCATCGCCGAGGCCGCGCGCGGCACGGTCGTGCTGAGCACCCGGTCCGGCGACATCACCGTCGGCGCCGCCCCCGGCGTCCCGGCCCGCCTGGACGCCGGCACCGGCCACGGCCGCGTCGACAACGCCCTCAGGAACGACGGCACCACCGCACTCGACATCCGCGCCACCACCTCCCGCGGCGACATCACCGCCCGCAGCCTCTGAAAAGAACCCCCGACGCGTCAGGAGAAAACCCGTGAAGAAGAACAACACCCCCTCGGCCGGTTCGACTTCGACGTGGACCGGCATGGTGCCGGTCGACGACACGGCCCTGGCCGTCACCGACACCGGCGGCCCCGGCATCCCCGTCCTCTACCTCAACGGCCAGTTCGCCACCCAGGGGTACTGGCGGCGGGTCATCGCCGAACTCGGCCCGGGATGGCGGCACATCACCTACGACGAGCGGGCCCGCGGCAAATCGAAGCGCTCGGCGGACTACTCCTTCGAGGCGGCCGTCCGGGACGTCGACACCGTCCTCGCGGCCCGGGGCGTGGACCGCGCGCTCGTGGCGGGCTGGTCCTACGGAGCGTTCGTCGGAGCGCACTGGGCCGCCCGCAACCCCGAACGCGCCCTGGGCGCGGTCCTGGTCGAGGGCGCACAGCCCTACGACTGGCTGGACGCGGCCATGGAACAGCGGATCCGGAAACTGTTCCGGCGGATGAGCCCGTTCCTGCCACTGCTGCGCCCGACGGGCCTGACCCCGCGGATGAACGCCGAACAGATGGCGAACACCAACATCGAACTCGGCAGGCTCGCCCGCGAGCGCGAACTGGCCCCCGTGCTGGACAGCATCACCGTCCCGGCACGCTACGTGGTCGCCTCGGGCGCCTCCCTGGGAAGCAAGGGCGACGAGCAGGAACGGATCCGCGCCGCCCTCGACGCGGTGACCGCCCGCAACCCGAACATCCGCATCAGCGCCAAGGTCGCCAGCAACCACGACGCGATCCTCAAGAAGGACTTCGCGGCCGTCGCCGAGGCCGTACGCGAGGTCGCCGCCCTCGACGGTGGCGGGAGCTGAAGGCGGGGGGGGGGGGGGGGGGGGGGGGGGGGGGGGGGGGGGGGGGGGGGGGGGGGGGGGGGGCGGGGGGGGGGGGGTGGGGGGGGGGGGAGGGGGGCCGGGGAAGGGCGCGCGTG
>NZ_JBVJCT010000020.1:127567-172375 GCF_055588305.1 Streptomyces sp. NPDC042002
GGGAACGGGTTTCGATAGTCGCCAGGGCCAGGCGCACAGCCGGTCTCCACACCTCCCCCCCCCCCCCCCCCCCCCCCCCCCCCCCCCCCCCCCCCCCCCCCCCCCCCCCCCCCCCCCCCCCCCCCCCGCGCCCGCCCGCTGTAGCGTTCACCCTCCTTCATTGCAACAAATGGAGAGAGGGTTGTTGCATTAGAGTCAAAACCATTGCAACAATTTCATGCCTCTCACCTGTATGTATGAGAGTGATTCGCAATTAGTGAGTTGCCGTATCTGTGAACGCAACGTAGCGTTTCTAGTGCAGGAAAAAAATGGGGAACGGCGGCGGGGCGGGGCCCCGCGGGTCGGGCGGACGGACAAAGGGGTGGGGATCATGGGAACAGCACCGAGCCGGCGGCAGACCGACGCTCCCGGCGCCTTCACCGCCTTCGCCCGCTTCGTGTTCTGCGGCGGGGGAGTGGGGCTCGCCTCCAGCTTCGCCGTGGCGGCCCTCGCCTCCTGGATCCCCTGGGGCCTGGCCAACGCCCTGATCACCGCGGCCTCCACCCTCCTGGCCACCGAACTGCACGCCCGCTTCACCTTCGGCGCGGGCGGGCGCGCGACCTGGCGCCAGCATGTGCAGTCGGCCGGGTCCGCCGCGGCCACCTATGCGGTGACCTGCGCGGCGATGCTCGTCCTGCACCAACTGGTGGCGGCCCCCGGCGCGGTGCTCGAGCAGGCCGTCTACCTGTCCGCCTCCGCACTCGCCGGTGTCGCCCGGTTCGCGGCGCTGCGTCTGGTCGTCTTCGCACGCAGCCACACCCAGGCCGCGACCACCCCCGGCCGGAACCACCTCCCCGGCACGGCCGCCGTCGAGCGCAACCACGCGCCGGCCACGGCCGACCTCCGCACCGCCCGCCCCGCGCCCGTGACCGCGGCCCGTGCTGCGGTGCCGGCGGTCCGGGCGGGGCTCTGCCGCGCCGCCTGACCGCTTCGCCGCCCAGGTCGCGGAGCGGGATGCCGGCCCGGACATGGCGGTACGGCTGGGCCCGCGAATACCTCTTTGGCCGCCATGCACACGTACGACACCGCCCGCCGTCGCCGGACGGCGTCGAACGGCAGCCCGGTGTCCAACAGCTCCGGACCGGCTCCCGGCACGCGGATGCGGCCGAGCCCGGCCCCTGATGGGGGACGGCAAGGACGGTGAGCCTGTCAGGCCATGATCCACGGGGTCTGGCCGCGCGTCGAACTGCCCGCCGGGGACTGCCGGTCGGTGTCCCAGGCCGGCTGCAGGGCGGCCGAGACGATGCCCCACAGGTGGCCCGCCGTCAGGGTGCGCACCGGAACGGTGACCTGCCCGGCGAGGCTGACGCAATAGGCGGACTCCAGGGCGACGACGATGCCGATGAGGGCCATGGAGTCGAGCCCGTACGCCTCCAGCGGCACGTCGGCGGCAGGTGCCTTGTCCTTGCCCAGGCCGGGCAGACCCTGCCGGAGAATGGTCTCGAACCTCGCGTTCCACGGACGCTGAGCCATGGGTACGGACTTCCTTCCGGCTGCGGGGACGATCCAGGTCGCGCATACGGTTGCGCGTCGGCCTCCACGGTGTCCGCACCCACTCGAGCGGCCGTGGAAGGGCGTTGGAGCCTGACGCGCCCGCCCGCCTTTACACCCCGAACCCTCCCGGGGTCATACCTCCTCGCCCCCTCGCGGGAGGCGGGACCGGAACGAACCTCCACCGCGTCCACGGCCTGCCGGTCACCCGGACGTGAACACACCCGCAGGAAACCGACGCCGCTCCACCGCTCCCGTGACCCGCCGCGGCCACACCGGCTCGAGAGGGGTTTCCGGGACCGCTCAAGTTCTGTTCTAGGAGGCCATGGTTCTCTCATCCACGGCCGCCCCCGCGGCCACACCGAGAGCCATACGCATCCGATAAGGAGACAGCGCTATGAACCTTGAGATCACCGAGCCCCTCGAGCCCAACGAGAACGAGTCGCTCACCGAGTCCGACGACCTTCGCGTCCGCTCCACCGGCGACCACATCTACGAAATCGCTTCCTGACGCCAGGATCCCAACACTGTGAGGTGGGGCTTGTGACCGTACTGAACGAGGAAACCGGATACTCCACTCTGATGTGCCGGAGCGACGAGCCCCATCACACAGTGTTCCTGCACGACTTCCCGCTGTCGGACACCATGGTGACGAGCCTGCGCGGCGATCTCGCCGACGCCCCCACCACCGTCCACTTCGTGACCCTCGACGCCGACGCCGACAACGTCCTCGCCGCACTGCGCGAGGCCGGCATCGACCCGGCCGGCGACTATGTCTCCATCCAGCTCCTCACGCCGTCCTTCGACAACGCCGAGGCGGCCCGGAAGGTCTTCGAGCAACTGCCCCACGGGGACCTCGCCAAGATCGACCTGCCGCTCGGCGACGAGTTCGCCCCCGAGCGCGCCGAGTACCTCATCGACGTCATCCGCCGCAGCGACTACCGCGAACAGGCCGACGTGGCCGACCGGTTCTACCGCCTGCTGAGCTCCCGCAGGCCCTACCGCGTGGGGATCACCACCCGCGAGGGCGGCCTGGAGATCACCGACGACTCGGGCTGGTACCAGCTGGCCGGGCCGCTCACCCCGAAGGAGGCCCGGCTCGTGCCCGGCGGAGAGGTCGCCTACGTCGGCGGCGCCGTCTCCGGCACGTTCACCGTCGACGGCGCCCTGCTGGCCACACCGCAGCGCCCCGAAGCGGCCGAGGCCGCCACCGCCATGGCAGCGCTCGGCGGCCGGCTGTCGAAGGACCCGATCACCCTGCACATCGAGGCGGGCCGCGTCACCGCCGTCACCAGCCGCGGCAGCCTCGCCGAGGAACTGATCGCCCTGACACCACTGGACCGCTACGGCACCATCACCGAGGTCGGCATCTCCTTCAACCGGGCCTGCCACCCCTTCGTCCACGGATGGAACGCGGCGTCCAACGAAGGACGGCCCGGCGTCCACATCGCGATCGGCGGCGACCCCGACCCGGAACTCAAGGACTGGGCGCGGGCGGCGAAGCTGGTCCACCTGGACCTGATGGCCGCCACCACCGAGGTCGAGATCAACGGGCACACCTTCATGCGGACCGAGTGAAAGGGACCCCCATGACGACCCCCACGACCGGGCATTTTGCCCCGCTCCTCGACCCCACGCACCGGCCGCTGCACGCGCAGGAGGTGTCCCGGTTCGTCCAGGCGGCACTGCCGCGCTTCGACGACGGCCGCCGCGTCACCGTCGTCGGACTCTACGACCGGGACCTGCCGGAAGCCCTGTGGCAGGGCATCTCCGCCGTCCCCGGCGTCACGCTGCTCGCCTACGACCTGCGCGAGAGTGACCCCTCGGACCACCTGAAGGAGATCCTCTCCGCGCCGGACGCGGGCCACTTCTCCTTCCACGGCTTCTGCGAGACCCAGGGCAGGCCGACGTCCCGGTTCGCCAAGAACTTCGCCAAGTCCCTCTCCAAGGACAGCAGTTCCCCGGACGTCAGTGCCGACTACACCTCCTACGAGTTCCCCCGCCGCGACCTGCTGGCCTGGCAGGCGGAGACCGTGCTCGCGGGCCACTTCGCCGGTGACCCCGAGGCCCAGCGGCAGAGCGCCGACCGCTTCTTCTCGCTGCTGTCCCAACGAGGCGACGCCGGCGACTACACGGTGGAGGTGCTCAGCGGACCGGCCGACGAGCGGCGCCGGCTCATCGTGTCGGGCAAGCGGCCGTGGATGGAACTGTGCGGTCCGGCCGTCGTCGGAGACATACGGTTCGCGCCCGGCTGCGAGCTGTTCTGGAACGGCGCCGAAGTCGACGGCGACTTCCACTGCACCGGCGCCCTCAACCTGCTGCCCCTGGGCAACGAGTTCGACGACGCCCCCTACCGGCGGCTCCTGGAACTCGGCGCACGGCTGCCCGGCGAAGGCGTCGACCTGCGCCTCAAGGAGGGCCGGCTCGTCGCCGTCGACTCCCCCGGCACCCTCGCGGCCGCCTTCTGCGAGGTGTTCGCCCGCGACGAGGCGTACAGCACCGTCGTCGAGGTGGGCATCGGCCTGTCGCCCGCGGCCCTGCCGCTGATCACCTCGTGGGCATCGCCCACCAACGAGGCCGTCTGCGGCGTGCACGTCGGCTTCGGCGCGGACCCGGCCGACATCGACCGGTTCGCCACCCGTATCCACCTGGACTTCGTCGCCCCCGACGTCACCGTCCTGGTGAACGATCAGGTCTTCTACGAGAACGGGGAGTTCGTCCCCGCACCGACACCAGCGGCCTGACCGGGCGGCATCACGAGGGAGGGCCGGGCAGGCAGTATGGGCACATCGAAGACCACCACGGACCGCGCCGCACGAGCGGCCCGGTCCGGACCGCGGGAGAAGCGGTTCTGGTGCCTGTGGGGCGGCCAGACCGCAGGGCTGCTCGGGGACCAGATGGTCCCCATCGCGCTGGCCGCCTGGGTCGTGCGGAGCCCGCACCACACCGCCTCCGCACTCGGCCTGGTCCTGGCCGGCCGCGCCCTGGCCCTCGCGCTGTTCGTGCCACTCGGCGGCGTCGTCGCCGACCGGTACCCGCGCACCCACGTCATGATGGCCTGCGACATGGTCCGCTTCCTCGGCGTCGGTGCCCTCGTGCTCGTGCCCGCCGACACCCCGGCCACCACCCTCATGGCCTTCACGTTCGTGCTCGGCACCGGAGAGGCCTTCTTCCGGCCCGCGTTCCGCGCCCTCGTCCCCTCCCTCGTCGAGCCCGGCCGACTGGCCTGGGCGAACTCCATGACCAGCATCGCCACCACCGGCAGCGGCCTGGCCGGCCCCGCGCTCGGCGGTCTCCTCGTCGCCTTCGCCACCTACCGCGCGGCCCTCGTCGCCGACCTCGTCACCTTCGCCCTGTCCACCGCCACCCTGCTCTTCCTCGGCCGCGGCCGGGCAGCCGGCCCCGCCGCGGCCCGCGCATCCGTGCTCCACCAGGCACGCGAAGGCGTCCGTGTCGTCGTGCAGCGCCGCTGGGTGCTCGCCGTCCTCCTCACCGACATCTCCCACGTGCTGCTCGCCGTCGC
This sequence comes from Streptomyces sp. NPDC042002, assembly GCF_055588305.1. Classification (NCBI taxonomy): domain Bacteria; kingdom Bacillati; phylum Actinomycetota; class Actinomycetes; order Kitasatosporales; family Streptomycetaceae; genus Streptomyces; species Streptomyces sp. NPDC042002. Next base: position 132,621 of record NZ_JBVJCT010000020.1, read on the forward strand.
GCCCTGGCTGGTGCTGCTGCCCACGATCTCGGTGCGGGAGTTCGGACCGCGCGGCTACGGCTTCCTGCTCGGCGCCTTCGCACTGGGAGGCCTGGCCGGAGGACTCGCCGTCATGCGGCACCGGCCCCGCCGCCCCGGCCTCACCGCCCTGGGCGCGCAGATCCTGTTCGTCGGGCCGCTGCTGACCCTGCTCGTCCCCGGCATCGGCCTCGTGCCGCTGCTCGTCGTCTACGCCGTCGCGGGCGCCGGCAGCGAGTACAACACCGTGCTGTGGACGGCGGCCCTCCAACGTGCCTATCCCGACCGGCTGCTGGGGCGCGTGATGGCACTGAGCTCACTGGCCAGCACCGTCCTGATGCCCGTCGGGCTCGCCGTCACCGGTGCGGTCGCCGCGGTCACCGGCCCGGCGGTGCTGCTCGTCATAGGCGCGGTGGTCATCGCCGCCACGACCCTCGCCGCTCTCCTGGTCCCCGGAGTGGCGCAGTTCGCAGACCCGGACCCCGAGGACCCGGACCCCGAGCCGGACCTCGGCCGCGTGCCACGCACGCAGACGGGAGCGTCATGACCACGGCCCTGCCCGATCTGTTGCACCCGCGGCTCCTCGCCGACACGGACGCCACAGCGGCCCAGCTCGCCTCCGCCTACCCCCTGCCCGGCATCGCGCTCGCCCCGGCCGTCCTCGCCGCCCCCACGCTCGCGACCGTGTGCCGGGCCGCCGAGCAGCACCAGGACGTACGCCCGTACTGCATCTACTCCGGGCCCGAGGAACCCGGCCGGGTCAAGGCCGAGTTCCGTACCTCCGAGCCCACCGACATCGTCCGCTCCCGACACCAGCGCCCCCACGGGAGCCTGCCCGAACTCGACCGGATCAAGGAAGAGCTGGCGGCACCCGAAGCGCTGGAGGCGTTCCGCCGCGTCAGCGGCCTCCCCCTGCGAGGCGTCAGGAGTGCCTCCCTCGCCTACTGGGGACCGGGCTCCTTCACCACACCGCACAACGACCACGGCAACGGAGCGAACCAGCTGGTGATGGTCATCTCCCTGACGGACGGCTGGCGCGCGGCCGACGGGGGCATGACCAAGTACTGGAACCCGGCCGCCGGCGGCTGGTTCGGCTACCGGCCGCAGCGCAACTCGGCCGTACTGCTGCGCCCCACCCGGGACGCCCGGCACTGGGTGGAACCGGTGGCGCACACCGCCCCCGAGCGCCGCCGCGTCACCTGGACCCTGGTCTTCGCATGACCCGCCGCCCCGCTCGCGCAGGACACGTGACGGCACCGAGGTCCCGTCACGGCACGGCCGGCCAGGCGTACGGCCCCTGCCATCACCGGACCTGCGGCGGCCGGACGGCGCCGGCGTCCGTGCCCTCGCCCTTCATGCCTCGGCGTTCGCCTGCGCCGCCGGCCGCACGGCTCATACCGACCTCGGAGGTCGCCTCGTGGACGTCATGACAGCTCTGCTCACCCGCCGCGCACCGGAGCGCCTGTCCGGCCCGGCACCCGGTGAGCAGGAACTGCGGTATCTGCTCAAGGGCGCGGCCGCGGCATCCGGCGAAGCCCCCCACCCCTGGTACTGGGTCCTTCAGAGCGACGACGCGGCGGCCACCGCGCCGCTCAGGGCAGCCCTGGTGCTGGCGCCCGCCCGCACACCGCACCTGTCGGGCGGCGAACGCACCCAGCGCGCCTACGCGGCCCTGCACGCCCTCGAACTGCTGCTGCACGTTCGCGGCTACGCCAGCTCCTGGCACTCCGCCGACCACGAGGAACGTCCCGCGCCGTCCCCGGTGCCGCTTCCCGGACTCTCCCCGGACGAAAGCCTGTTGGGCCTGCTGTCCATCGGCCGTACCGGCACGCAGCAGGACCGGTCCCGTCGCCCCCTCGCCGACATCACCGACCTGGTGTCCCGAAGCGTCCCACCGGCTTGGACGGCCGCGGCCGGGTGAGCTCTCCGAGGCAGTGCGCGGTGCCCACGACCGCGGCCGGTGCCGCGGCACCGGCCGGTCCGGCGGCGTTCTGCCCCGCCGCCTGACCATCGGACCGCGCACCGCGCCGGACCGCGAAGACTGCCGCCGCGCCGCACGGTCAGGAAGCGGCGGTGCCGACGAGCAGTGCCTCGGTGACGGCCGCGGCGACCTGGCCGACATGGTCGACGAGATAGAAGTGACCGCCCGGGAAGACCTTGAAGGCGAAGTCGCCGCCGGTGTGCTCCCGCCACGTCCGGGCCGTCTCGACCGGCACCATCGGGTCACTGTCCCCGATCAGGGCGGTGATCGGCACGGCGAGCGGCTCTCCCCCCTGCCAGCGGTACGTGCCGACGGCCCGGTAGTCGGCCCGGAGCGCCGGCAGAACCATCTCCAGGATGTAGGGGTCCTCGAGTATGGACCGATCGGTACCGCCCAGCCTGCGCATCTCGGCCAGCAGTTCGTCGTCGTGGAGGTCGCGGCGGACGCCGGCCCCGGCGTCCGGACCGCCCCGGCCGGAGAGGAACAGCCGCTGAGGGCCGGGCAGTTCACCCCGGACGAGCAGCCGGGCCGTCTCGAACGCGACGAGCGCGCCCATGCTGTGACCGAACAGGGCGTACGGCCGTCCGGGGTCCGAGGCCAGTTCGCGGTCCAGTTCCTCGGCCACCGCCTCCACGAGCGGCGCCAGGGTCGTGAACGGGGCCTCGGCGTACCGTTCCTGACGCCCCGGATACTGCACGGCCACCACGTCGAAGTCCGCGGGCAGCGTACGCGCCAGCTGCGCGTACGCCGTCGCGGAGCCCCCGGCGTGCGGGAAGCACACGAGCCGCGGCCCGTTCCCCGCGGTTTTGGTGAAGCGTCGGAACCAGATGCTGCTCACTGCCGGTGCATCCCTTCGTCCGTGCCGACCGGGGGGCCGAACCGACGGCGGGCACGCAAGGAGCCCGCCGGTGCCCTCAGGGGGGTGGGGCGCCGGCGGGTTGTTCGGTGCCCCACGAGGATTCACGGTCCTCCGCAGCGGAGCCCACGCCCGAGCGTCCCGCCCCGCCCTCGAAGGGCGCTCGCAGCACGGCGGAGAGCCGAGCGGCCGACGTCGTCCGTCGCTCTAACCGGCTTCGAGCGGCCCGGCGGAGGCTGGTCGGTGGTTCATCGACGGCCGGAAGGGGAGTTCATGACCGCGGTGGAGGACAAGCCGGCGGGCCGGCGGCGCGGTACGGTCGCCGAGCTCGAGGCCGTACGTGACGCCGTACGCCTAGGGCCCGGCTCCAAGGCCACCGAGGTGCAGCACGCCAAGGGCAAGCTCACGGCCCGGGAGAGGCTCGGGCTCCTCTTCGACGACGGCCGGTTCACCGAGGTCGAAGGACTGCGCAGACACCGGGCGAGCGGCTTCGGTCTGGAGGACAAGCGCCCCTACACCGATGGTGTGGTCACCGCCTGGGGCCGGGTGTTCGGACGTGTCGTCTTCGCGTACGCCCATGACTTCAGGATCTTCGGGGGCTCTCTCGGTGAGGCGCACGCCGAGAAGATCCACAAGATCATGGACATGGCCGCCACCGCCGGAGCCCCGATCGTGGGCCTGTGCGACGGTGCCGGGGCACGTATCCAGGAAGGGGTGACCGCGCTCGCCGGGTACGGCGGGATCTTCCAGCGCAACGTCCGCAACTCCGGGGTCATCCCGCAGATCAGCGTCGTGATGGGCCCCTGCGCGGGCGGGGCGGCCTACTCCCCGGCGCTGACCGACTTCGTGTTCATGGTGCGCGGCACCTCGCAGATGTTCATCACGGGGCCGGACGTGGTCAAGGCCGTCACCGGAGAGCGGATCAGCCAGGACGATCTGGGCGGCGCCGATGCCCATACCCGTCTGTCCGGAGTCGCCCAGTTCGCCTACGACGACGAGGAGGGCTGCCTCGCCGACGTCCGCCACCTGCTGTCCTTCCTGCCCGCCAACAACCGTGAACTGCCCCCGTCGGAACCCTGCGCGGACCGGCCCGACCGGCTCACCCCGGCGATGTCCGACCTGGTGCCGTCCGACCCGAAACGCGCCTACGACGTGCGCGGGGTCATCCAGGAGTTCGCCGACGCCGGCGACTTCTTCGAGGTGCACGAGGCCTGGGCGCCCAACGTGGTGTGCGCCCTGGCGCGCCTGGACGGTCATGTGGTCGGAATCGTCGCCAACCAGCCCGCTTCGCTCGCCGGGGTCCTCGACATCGAGGGCAGCGAGAAGACGGCCCGCTTCGTGCAGATGTGCGACTCGTTCAACATCCCGCTCGTGACGCTGGTGGACGTGCCGGGATTCCTGCCCGGCGTCGGCCAGGAGCACGGCGGCATCATCCGGCACGGCGCGAAACTCCTCTACGCGTACTGCAACGCGACGGTCCCCCGCGTCCAGCTGATCCTGCGCAAGGCGTACGGCGGCGCGTACATCGTCATGGACTCGCGCTCCATCGGCTCGGACCTCTCGCTGGCCTGGCCCGGCAACGAGATCGCGGTGATGGGGGCGGAGGGCGCCGCCGACGTCGTCTTCCGGCGCGAGATCGCGGCCGCCGCCGATCCCGAGTCGGCCCGCGAGCAGTACATCAAGGAGTATCAGGACCAGCTCATGCACCCGTACTACGCCGCCGAACGCGGCCTGGTGGACGACGTCATCGACCCCGCCGAGACCCGCGTCAGACTGATCGACGCGCTCGCCGTGCTGCGCACCAAGCACGTGCCGCTGCCCTCGCGCAAGCACGGGAACCAGCCCCAGTGACGTAGGGGGAGCCGCTGTGCCGGGCGCAGGTCATCGACCGCTCGGTCATGCCGGCAGCCACCCTTGTGCGACATCCTTCAGACGGACGACGGAATCAGGTCGTCCTTGCGAGCTCGGTGCACAGCGGGGGCGATTGCGGTCGTGCCGACGAGGAATGCCAGGCACAGGACGAGCCAGCCGTACGAGCCGTGGTGGATCACGAGGAAGGAGACCACGGCCGGCCCGATGGTCGCCTGGGCGACCGTGTGGAGGTGGAACGCGCCCAGGTACTCTCCCCGTGCCGCCTCGGGTGCGAGTCCGAAGCCGAGACCGAACGCGCTGGCCGACTGCCACAGTTCGGCGAACGTGACCAGGAGGACCGCTGCCAGGGCGAACCCGCCGGCGACCCATGCTGTCGTCACGTTGCCGACGGCCAGGGCGAGGCACGCTGCCACGCTGATCAGCCCCGCCTTGCGCGCCGCGCCGACGGCGCCGTCCAGGGTTTCGGAGCCCTTGGCACACCGCACTTGGAAGAGCACGACCAGGATCGTGTTCAACACGAAGACGACGGGGACGACGCTGCGGGGAAGCTTGTCGCTGGTCACGAGCCACAGCGGTATGCCGACCACGAGGACGGCGCTGTGGAGAGCCAGAAGGCTCGACGCGCCGATGACGCCGAGGAAAGGCGTGTCCTTCAGCGCGCGGAAGCGGGACGTGCGTTCGGTCTTGGCCGGTAGGGCGCGGGTGAGGGGCAGCCGCAGCACGATCACCGCCGCCAGCAGGAAGGAGAGGGCGTTGCCCAGGGGCAGCGCCTGCATCGCGGCGCCTCCGACACCGATCAGCGCCGCCGCAGTCAGGGCACCGATCGAGAAGCCGACGTTGAACACCGAACGCAGGGCCGCGCGTGCGCTGACCCGGTCGTCCTCCGGGACCAGCTCCGCGATCAGGGCGTGGAACAGGGGGCCGCTGCCCCATTCGAGCGCTCCGATCACGCCCACCACCGGGAAGAACGCCGGCAGCGAATCGACCGCCGGGTAGAGGCAGTAGACCGATCCGATCGCCAGCAGGGTGAGGAACAGCAGACGCCGAGTCCCGATCCGGTCGGCGGCCATGCCCATGAGCACGCTGGAGACGAATCCGGAAAGGCCCGCGAAGGAGAGGCCGAGGCCGACCTGCGCTGCGGGAAGACCGGCGACCACGATGAAGTAGACGGCTGAACCGGACAGGAAGATCCCGCCGCCCACACTGTCGAGGAAGTGCAGCAGGCCGAGCGTCCGTGCCGGTCCCTTCAGCGATGCGTAGTTGTTCCGCACGAAAGAAGCGATCACGTTGAACTCCGTGGCGTGGGGGGCATTGTGCGCCTGTGGCGGACCGTCCTCACGGGAGCGGGGGGAAGTCGTCGTCCGGGAAGGGAACTCCTGCGGTGATGCCGGCGGGCTCGATGACGGGCTCGCCGCCGGCACGCTTGCGGGGGTCGTAGCGCGTCTGGGCGTCCATGTAGACGACCACGTGGGCGATGCGTGGGTCGTCGGTGCGGTTCGGGGATGCGCTGTGGGCGGTGAAAAAGTGATGGAAGGTGCAGTCGCCGGCCCGCAGGGGGACGGTGACGCGTGGTTTCCAGACCAGCTCCGGAGCGGCCCGCATCAGGTTGTCGGCGTCGCGCAGGTCTTGGCTGTGCCGGCCGTCGAGGAGGTGCGAGCCGGGGATGAAGGTCATGCAGCCGCGTGTCGCGGGGACGTCGACGAGGGCGACCCAGGCGGACAGGGCGTGCCGGCAGTTCAGGTGGGGCCAGTAGGGCTGGTCCTGGTGGAACTCGGTGGGGGCGCCGTTGTGCGGCTCCTTGATCATCAGATGGTCGTGGTAGAGCCGCAGCGGGAGCTCGGCCAGGGCGGTGGCCGCGGCGGCCAGGACCGGGTCGAGGGTGAGCTCGCGGAGGATCTCGTCCTGCCGCCACAGCTGCATCACGTGGGTGAACGCCGGATCGGGGGGACCGTCCTTGTGGCGGTCCCGGGCCGCCAGCGCCGCCTTGGCGTAGCGGGCGGCGTCGTCCTTGCCGATGATGCCGGGGATGTGGACGAACCCGTTGCGCCGGTAGGCGGCTATCTGTTCTTCGGTCACGGGGTGGGTCACGCGGTCCTCCTGCCTGAATCCGGGGAGCGGGCCCGGGCCTGCGTGCGGGCCCGGGAGCTCAGGTGGGTGGGGTTGCGTCCCAGGGGGACGGCGTCGACGCCGGTGCGCTGTCTGCCGACGCCGTCCGCAGGGCACGGATCGTGTCTCAGGACGACAGTGCCGCCCGGACGGCTTCCAGAGCGTCGAGCCGCTTGCGGTCCCAGCGGTCGAGGTGCTCGGCGGCGAGGTGTTCCTCCAGAGCCGTTGCGGCGTCCGCGGGAAGCCCGCGTTTCCACTGCTTCAGCAGGACGGGGTGCCGTCGGGCCCGAAAGTTGACGGACCGTGCGATCTCCAGCGCGGTGTGAGCCTCATCGGTGGAGAGGTCTCTCTCCCTGACCCGCTCGGCCAGCAGCCAGCGGATGTTCACCAGGGGAATCGTGACGGGCGTGTAGTCCTCCGGGTCGTAGAGGAGCGCCACCTCGCCGTCGGACTCGATCGAACCGTTCGCGTACCGCTCGTAGACCCAGCCGCTGCCGGTCATTCCGATCGTCCGGCACTCCGCGGCCCGCAGGGCGCCCATGGAGGACGCGCCGGTCAGACGGTGCCCCGCGAACAGAAGGGCTCGTACCTCGGTCACGCTGACTGCGAGGCTCTGGCCGAATTCCCCGTCCAGCATCACGATCCCGCGGGTGGGCTCGGTGCCGATGAGGGACGCCAGGTCGTGGCGGCGGACCGGCGGGCGCAGGTCGAGGACCCGGTCGCGGTCCTCGGCGAGTCGGTGCAGGTGCGTCAGGTCGGCGGGGCGCAGCGATGGGCCCGCGAACACCGTCACGGTGGAGGCGCTCATGACAGGGGCTTCGCGAGTCCGGCCCGCACCATCTCGCGGTGCAGGCGTGTTCCCAGTCGGGCTGGATCGTTGTGGTGGACCTCGAGTCCGGGAACGATCGCCTTGGTCACCGAGAAGGGAAGGCCTTCGGGGGCCAGTTCCGTGGCGAGCACCAGCGGGAGCCCGGCGTGCGTCAGTCCTGCCAGGACCACGCCGAGGTCGCCGTCCGTCGTGCCGGTGCTGGCGCTTTCGACCACGTCGAAGTCCGCCGTGGGCCGTCCACCGCTCCACATCCTGAACATCTCCTGCAGCGCTTTGTAGGACGAGTGCCGGCGGTAGGCCTGAGCGGTGAAGTCCTCGCGTGCGCCGGCGATGACCGCGAGCCTCGACTGGGCGGCCTCCGTCAGCGCTCGGGTCACCGCGACGACCGGATCGAGATGGCAGCCGGCACCGCCGTTGAAGAGCATTCCGTCCGCGGCCTGTGTGTCATCGGTCGTCGCGAAGAAGGTCGGCACCCCGATCTCGTTGGCGTAGGCGAAGACCTGGACCTCGATCCTGATCCGCTGGAATCGCCCGACCAGTTCCCGGGCCGCGTCCGGCAGCGAGGACAGCCGGATGTTCCAGCCGCTCTTGAGGGTCTCGCCGAACGCCGTGCAGTCGTGCTCGATGGTCTCGAGCAGCCCGTGCAGCAGGGCTTCCTGCGGACTGTTGCCCACGGCGAGGCCGATGGTGTTCGACCGGAACATCCCGCACTCGTTCGGGAACGGGACGAAGACTGCGAGGGCGGGCACCAGGATCTCGACGTTCGACGCCAGTTCTCGCACGGGCCACCAGGCGATGGACGTGTCCTTGGTCCAGGTGTGGCCCCGCTTGAGGATCAGACGCCGCGGGTCCAGGACCGGGACGCCCGCGTCGCGAAGCTCGCCGTACGACGCCCGCAGCGGGGGCTCACCGGCCCGTTGTTCGCACCAGGTTCGTTCGATCGCCTCCATCATGGCCGACACCCGGGCCGCGGCCGGGGTCGTGCCCTTGCCGCTGGTCACCGTGTTGAGCCCGGGGGCAGCGGTGGGACGGAAGCTGTTGAAGACCGGGATGCCGAGGTCGTCGAGTTCGGTGACGTCGGCGATCCGGGTGATGCCGCACCGGGTGAAGGAAGCCCGGGCCAACGCCTCGGTCTCCTGCAGTGTGCGGGTCCGCAGGGAGGTGCCACAGGCGGTGGCGGGCGCGTCCCCGGAAGGCGGGAACCAATGGGCGCGATCGAGGCTCGCAGGCGAGCCCGCAGGAACATCCCCTGTGGGAGCACCCGTACGGGGCCCTGTGGGGATGTCGGTGGCAAGGATCGTCATCTGATGCTGAGTTCCTTTCGGGCTGGTCGGCCGCCGAGTGTCTCGCGGCACACGCGGGCCACCCACCGGTGCCAGGCGGCCGCGTTCGCGGGCCTGATGATGCTGTGCCTCTCGTCGGGGACGAGCATGAGCTCGACGTCCACGCCCAGGGCGTCCAGCGTCCGGTAGATGGCGCGGGATTCACCGACCGGTACGTGCGTGTCCTCGCACCCGTGGGACAGCAGCACCTTCGTCCGCGCCGGGAGCGCCTCCAGGGAGAGGCTCTCCGAGCGGTAGGAGGGTGACGAGTCCACCGGGCCGTACTCGCGCAGCCAATGCCAGTGCAGGTCACACGCTCGTGCGACCGCCGGGAAGTCGGCCCAGCCGCAATGGCTGACGATCAGGCGCGGGTCGCGCAGGAGGGTTCCCAGGGCCAGCGACAGGAAGCCGCCGAAGCTCGCTCCCATCACCGCCACACGATCGGCGTCCAGGCGCGGATCGAGCAGCGCGTTCGTGACCTGCCCGGCGGCCACGGCGGCCACTTCGGAGGTCCACTTTCCCCATCCCCGTTCGATGGCGTCCTGGCCGTACCCGACCGACAGGGGCGGGTCGGGCATCAGGACCGCGTACCCGTCGGCCACGAACGGCCATGGGTTCCATCGCCAGGACCAGTCGGTCCAGCTCAGCATCGGTCCGCCGTGGCACCAGACCAGGACGGGCAGTTCCCGCTCGGCGTGCTCGGGCAGGCAGAGCCAGCTGCTCCATTCGACGCCGTCGGGTGCCGTGTAGGTGAGGCGCTCCAGCCGGCCATGGGCAGTGGCCGCGGCTGCCGGGGCGAATGTCTTCGTCCGGGGAACATGCGGCGAGGTGAGCGTGAGGCTGACGACCGAGGGGGGTGAGGCGATGGAGGAGCGGACGACCAAGGCCTCGTGCGGGCCGGCCGTCACGGAGAGCACCGAGCCGCCGGTGTCGACCCGCGTGACGACGTCCTCGTCGACGGCGACCCGCCACAGGTGGCGCTGCCCGTCCTCCTCGCCGGTACACAGCAGGTTCTGCGGGTCCTGCCAGGCGCGGGGCTGGAGCCAGTCGCGGTGGTCCTGACCGACTTTGCGCACGACGAGGCCGTCGCTCGACACCAGGGCCGCTTCCTGGCGGGGCGCGGTCCCGGGAACCGCGATCCGTTCCGCGGTGCAGGCGAACCAGGTGCCGTCCGGGGACGCGATCACGTCGCTCAGGTCATCGTCGGCCCAGACCTGCCGGGCGTCGTCCGGCGCGCCGGGGGAGAAGACCAGCAACCCGTGGCGGCGGTGTCCGCCGGGGAGGAAGCGGACGAGCCCGGCGGCGCACCGCCGGCCGTCGGGAGTCAGGGCGAGTTGGCCGGACAGAAGGGTGTCGTGGCCGAGTGGCGTGTTCAACAGTTCCGGGCCGGTGGTGTCCGTGTCCAGGGACACGGCGACGAGCTTGAGTACCTCGGTGCCGAACCGGTGGCCGGAGCGAGGCCAGAGGTCGCCGTCGACGGTCACCGCAGTCAGACCCTGCCGGGCCGGTTCCTCCCGGAGCTTGCGGTCCGAGGCGAGGGAGTCCGCCTGTGCGTGGAGCCAGACGGCCGCGACGGCCGTCCCTCCGGCGGCGGCGTAGCAGACCACGTCACGGGCGGTGCCGAGCAGTGCTTGCGGCTCTCGCCCCTCGCGGTGTCGCCAGAGTGATCGGCCGCCGACAGGATCCGGCGTCCGGGGGCGCCTGTCCGAGAGGAACAGATAGTCGTCGTCGCCGATGACGGTCACCGACGAGGCGCCCGCGTGGGCGTGCAGCAGGGTCGGTCCGTCGGCGCGGTCGAGCGAGTAGCCCAGCACGAAGGGAACGAGATCGGGCCGGCTCGTGCGCTCGATGTCGGATTCGACGAGGAGACGGCTGCCGAGCCGGTGCGCCCTCTTGAGCCGCTGCTGTGCCCTGATGAGGTCGAACAGGGCGGCCCCGGCGGCACCTTCGGTGGTGGGCTCGCTCACGGTCCTACGCCCTGCCTTCCCGTTGCCGAAGCCGCACGGCCTGCTCCGCCAGCGCTCCGTGATCGTGGCCGGTCAGATGGGCGCGCAGTTCGGTACGGAGCCAGGCGGCCTTCTCCGCGGGGGATCGGAAGTGGTGCGTTCCCGCGATCTTCGCTGCGGCTGAGCCCTTGAGGAACTGGGCGAGGGCCAGCTCGGTGAGATCGCGGGCCGTCGGCTGCTGTAAGGAGATCACCAGGTGGAGCGCGTCGGTGCCGGCCGGGGATCCCTGCCGCACCTGTCCCGCGGGGACGTAGAGGACGTCGCCGGTCCCAAGGACGCTTTCGTCGGCGTGCTCGCCCTCGCCCACGACCCAGCGGGTCCGGCCGTCCAGTTGCACGACGAGGGCGTGGGCGCTGTCGTTGCGGGCCGGCACGCCGTCGGATTCTGCGGCCCAGAGGTAGGCGTCGGTGGCGACCTGGGCACGGCATTGGCCGCGCAGCATGTCGACCAGGGCGCCGATTTGGGCGTTCCAGTCCTCCAGCTGGCTCAGCACGAAGACGTGGCCGCAAGCGACCAGCGCTCGCACCGCGGCAGGCTTCGCGTACCCCGGGCGGGGCTTCGTCTGGACGATCCGGGTCTCGGACACGCCCGAGCCCGTGGGAGTGGTGTCGTCCCGAAGGACGCCGAAGTAGGGTCCGGCCAGCCCGCCGCAGTCCAGCTCGCGCCATACGCCCGCCATGGAGAGCAGCGCCGTCGCCGATGCGCAGGTGAAGGTGGCCGTCCGGTTCCCCCATACCTCGGTGAGGAACGACTCGGCGTCACCGACGAGGTCGGCGAGGTTCCCGGGCGCGTGCGTGAGCCTTTCGGTCCGCGTGTTCCCGTCCGTTCCCGAGGACGTCGCGGTCACGTCTGTCCGGGAGGAAAGGTCGGTCGTCATCGGTTCAGGCCCTCCGGTTCCGCATGCGCGCCACGGCGGAGTTCACGAGTGCATCCGGATCCATCCGGTCCAGATGGTCGAGCAATCCGCTCATCACCGCCTCGGTCTTGTCCTCGATGGAGATGCCGGAGGTGGCGGCCTCCAACCGGTCTGCCGCGTCGCCGAAGTCCTCCATCAGGGACTCGACGAGCTCCAACGGGGCCGGCTCCGTGAGGGTCAGGGTCAGATGGAGCGAGGTGCCCGTACGAGCCGTCGCGACGTGCGGGATGCCGTGCGGCAGGTAGAGGACGTCCCCGGGCTCCATGACGAAGGAGTGCGAGTGGCTGTCCGCGTCCAGGTCGGGCAGGAGCCCGCCCCGGGAGTCGACGTTGTCCGGGGTGTCGTAGATACGCCATTCCTTGGCGCCCGCGATCTGCAGGGCGAGTACGTGGGACGGATCCCGGTGCGGAAGCATGCCGGTGTTGTCGCACGGGGTGTAGAAGACGTAGGCCTTGAGCTCCGCCGGAAGCCGGCTCTCGATCTCGTCCATGAGCTGTCGTGTCGGCAGGTGCCAGTCCTCGAGCTGGCTGAGCTTCATCGTGGCGCCGTTCTCGAGGAGGGCGCGGACCTTCCGGGCGTCGGCGAAGCCGCTCATGCCCTGGCCGCGGACGTTCCTGGTCCGCGTGAAGTCCGAAATCGCGGGCTGGATCCCCTCCTTCAGGAGCATGAAGTACGGCCAGCGGAGCAGGCCGACTTCCAGTGTTTCCTGAAGGGCTGCCTCATCCAGCATTCCCGTGACGGGAGAGGCGTTTTTGAAAAAGCCGTGCTTCTTGTTCCAGAAAGTTCCCATGAGATCGACTTCGTCAATGAGGCGAGGAAGTGGATGCAGAGTTCCCATGAGAATCCTTTCGGTCGGATGAGCCGTTCGGAGACGGCCTTCAGGCCGTCTCCGAACGATGCGCTGTCAGGCCTCGTTGATGACGCCGATGACCATCGGGCGGTCGTGGCTGGAGAGCTCTGCGACCTCGGCCTCAGCCTCGGCAGCGGAAAGGACGGCCTCTTCGGTGGTGGCGGCGAGCTTGTCGTTGATGGACATTTGATTTCTCCTTCTCTGGTTTCCTGAATTTCCGTCGGGTGACGGTTCGGGGAATAGTAGACGAGAGAGCGGACGGCACGTCAAGAGGAAATAAAGGAAATAATTCTCTGACGCATACCCGCCGGGCCGAGGCCGTGTGCGATGGAGTGCTGGCGCGATGATCCGTAGTTCCGGAGTTCTGCTTTGGCGACCCCGAGAGCGAGGATCCGATGCGGTACGTCCATCAAGGCATGGGATATCTCGGCCGTCGAAGTTCCCGCCAGATAGGGTTCGACCAGGACGACAGAGGTCACCGCTTGTCCGCGTAGCGCGGCGCGCAGTCCCCCGGCGTCGAAGGGGCGAATCGTGGCGGCATAGAGGACTGTGACGTCGAGCTGTTCAGTGGCCCGCAGTACGGAGTCGGCCACGGGGCCCACCGCGATGACCGTCGCCCGGCTCCCACGGCGCAGGACCCGGAATCCCGGCCCGGAACGCAGGCCGTACGGCTCGGAGTTCGACTGGTTGGACAAGCGGACATAGACGAGCCCGTCGCCCGTCGCGGCCTCGCGCAGTTGCGCCTCGGCCTCGTCCGGGTGGCCCGGCACCTGGATGGTCCAGCCCGGGAGCGTCGACAACAGCGCGACATCGCCGGGCGCATGGTGGGAGCGGCCACTGCTCGCCATGTCGTAGGAGGCACCGGCGCTGACCAGGACCGCACCCACGTCCTGGTGGTTCAGGTCGATCTTGATCTGCTCGAAGGGCCGCTCGACGAGGAAGGGGGCGAAACTGTGGGCGATCGGCCGCATTCCCGCCAGCGACAGGCCTCCCGCCACACTCACCAGCAACTGCTCCCTGATACCCAGGTTGAGCACGCGTTCGGGATGGTTCTCCTTGGCGGTGCCGAACAGGCCTGCGGTGAGATCGGCGGTCACCAGGGCGAGGTTCTCGTGGACGTCCAGCAGTTCCGTCGTGACGTCGACGAAACGCTGACGCATGATGCCGGCCAAGGACACTCCTCTGGATGTCTCGAGGTCTGGATGTCTTTGAGATCGGGGGTCAGCGGTCGGCCGCAGCACCCACGTCGGCGACGACCAGGCCGGGCCGGCCCGCATGCGGGGCGGTGAAAGCCTCTTCCAGGGCGTCGTGGTCACGGCCGTCGACCCGACGGGTTGCCCAGCCCTCGCACGCGAAGCGCGACTCCAGACCGCCGGGCCAGCCCTGGGTCGCCGAGTGGTTGTCGACGACCACGACGTTCAGCCGGTCCAGACCGGCACGTGCGGCATAGGCGACCGCCTCGTGATTGGACCCTTCGTCGAACTCGCCGTCACCGAGCAGGACCCAGACACGGGGGTCCGTAAGCCCGCGCGCCCGCAATCCCAGCGCCGTCCCCACCGCAAGAGGCAGGCCGTGCCCCAGAGATCCGCTGGAGATCTCAACACCCGGAACGAGCGTGCGATCGGGGTGATGGCCGAGCGGTGACCCGAACGCGCCGAACATGTCGAACAGTTCGGGTCCGAAGAACCCCTTGGCGCACAACACCGCGTAGTAGGCCTGGGGGCCGTGGCCCTTCGACAGATAAAAGCGGTCACGGTCCTCACACAGAGAGGGATCGACGGACAGGACCCGGTCGTAGAGCACCCAGAGTGCGTCCACCGTCGAGGTCGCAGCCTCGGAATGCTTCTCGTCCCCGATCATTCTCGACATGAGCCCCGAGAGGTCCTCGTACCCGTACAGGCCCGACTCCGCATTCCGTTGCCGGGTCAGTTGGTCGCGCATGATCACCCTCTCGAAGGTCAAGTAAGAACGAACGCTCGCCTTTGCTCGATCTCGGCCGTTCAATTATGCGTTGGTCGAATCGAGTCTCACTTGAGCCGTGCTGCTTGGTGACGGGGGCCGGGCATACACTTCCGCTCCATGAAGCATCGACCACTTGGACGCAGCGGGCTGAAAGTCAGCGAAATCGTGTACGGAAGCTGGATCAGTTATACAGAGGCTTCCGCCGAACGAATCGCCCGAGAAGCCCTGGAACAGGGCATCACGACCTTCGACACTGCCGATGTCTATGGCGGAACTCAAGCGGAAGTCATGCTCGGCCGTGCGTTGGCGAACACGCGCCGGGAATCCGTCGAGATATCGACCAAGGTTTTCTCCCCGATCGGTCCGGGGCCCAACGACCGGGGCCTGTCCCGCAAACACATCATGGAGGCGGCACACGGTTCGCTGCGGCGCCTGGGGACCGACTACATCGACCTCTACCAGGCACACCGCTTCGACGAGCGGACCCCTCTCACCGAGACCCTGCGCGCCTTCGACGACCTGATCCGGCAGGGAAAGGTGCTCTACGTGGGCGTGTCGGAATGGACCGCCGCCCAGATCTCGGAGGCTCTCGAACTGGCCGACCGCATGGGGCTCGACCGGATCGTCTCCAACCAGCCCCAGTACAACCTGCTGTGGCGAGTCATCGAGGAGGAGGTCGTCCCGCTGTGCGAACGAGAAGGAATCGGCCAGCTTGTCTGGTCGCCGCTGGCCCAGGGACTGCTGACGGGCAAGTACCTCCCCGGTGAGCGGCCTCCCGCCGGATCGCGCGCCGCAGGCGCGGCCGCTTCCCAGTTCGCCGCGGGGGCACTGACCGACAACGTGCTGAAGCGTGTCGCCGAGCTCGGCGAGGTCGCCTCGGACCTCGGCCTGACCATGCCTCAGCTGGCCATCGCCTGGGTGCTGCGCAATCCGAACGTCGCGTCCGCGATCGTCGGCGCCACCAAGCCCGAGCAGATCACGCAGAGCGCCACGGCCTCCGGGATCGAACTGGACGACGAGACCGTCGAGCGTATCGACCAGATCCTCGGCCCCATCATCGAGCGCGACCCGCGCAAGACCCCCTCGCAACCCACCGACTACGGCAACTGACAAGGGAGCACAGCATTTTGAGGTCTACGTCGATCCGGTTGATCGACCCCTGCGACGGCCCCGCGCTGGCCGAGTCGCAGACACGGGACAGACAGGCGTACGCACGCTGGCTGCCCGCGAGACCCGAGGAGTTCTACACACCCGACGGGCAGGCCGCAGTCATCACGTCACTGCTGGAGTCCCACGCCAAGGGGCTCACGTGGCCCGGTGTCGTGGTCTGCGACGGGACCGCCATCGGACAGGTCACCATCAGCTCCATCCTGCGCGGACCGTTCCAGAAGGGATTTCTCGGCTACTGGATCGCCTCCCGTCACCAAGGGCTCGGACACACCAGCCGTGCTGTCGGCATGGCATTGCGGATCGCCGAGGACGAGCTGGCCCTGCACCGCCTGGAGGCGCACACCCGACTCGAGAACCTCGCCTCCCAGGCGATCCTCCGCAAGCACGGCTTCCGTTCCTGGGGCATTGCCCACGAGCATTTCTACGTGGACGGCGCCTGGCGCGACGAGCTCTTCTGGGAACGGAGGCTGAACGGAGGACCGGCGGCCCCGGGGCTGCCCTCACGCTGACAGCACCGCGGACCACAACGACCAGACGCGGTCGGCGATGGCCTCCGTGCGTCCGGAGGCACGGAGGCCATGCTCTGCGCGCCCCACACCCAGGCCTCGAGCCTGCGGTCGCCAGTCCGTGCTCCGTACGCTGCGGCGCTGTCGAGGTGCACGCGGGCGCCGCTGATGTCGTCCAGATGGTAGGCGAGATCGCCCGGCAGAGCGGACAGCCATCCCACCTGCTGCCGTACGCCTTCGCTGTCCGGTCCGCTCTTCAGCGCCGGGGTGAGGACGGCCGGTCACAGCGGCAGCCGACTGCTGTCGCCGCTGCTCACGGTCTGGTCGACGACGGCGCCGATGAGTACCGGCGCCAGAGTTTCGCTCCGGTTGCTGTGTGCACCCTTGACGGGGCCTGTGTGGACTGCGACGGTATGGCCCGGCATTCGCACAGAATCCAAAACTTTTCACCCTTACCCATCATGCGTCTTTGTCATCCCCTTCGGCTGTTCTCACACCTGACGCGGGGTCACTCAAGTCTGTCCGCGAGTCTGAGTGCCCATCGGGTAGCCCCCATCCGAAAGAAGGACAACGTGCGCCTCCATATGCCCCGCCCGCTCCACATGGCCCGCACACTCCGGACACGCCGCGCATTCCACCCTGAGTACGTCTCGGCCCGCACCGGCGGCCGCCGTAAGCCCGCCCGCAGACGCGCCGGTACCGCGGTCGGCACCGTCCTGGCCCTGCTCATCGCTCCAGCCGCCTGGGTCCTGGGCGCCGCACCACAGGCCGACGCGCTGCCCAACGGGCTGGCCCTGACCCCGCCGATGGGCTGGAACAGCTGGAACAAGTTCGGATGCAACGTCACCGAGCAGAAGGTCGAATCCGTCGCCGACTACCTGGTCTCCTCCGGGCTGGCCGCGGCCGGCTACACCTACGTCGACATCGACGACTGCTGGATGGCCGGCAGCCGCGACTCCGCCGGCCGTCTCGTGCCGGACCCCGTCAAGTTCCCGGACGGCATCAGCGGCACCGCTGCGTACGTGCACGGCAAGGGCCTGAAACTGGGCATCTACGAGAGCGCGGGCACGAAGACCTGCGCCGGCTACCCCGGCAGCCTCGGCCACGAGCAGACCGACGCGAACAGCTTCGCCTCCTGGGGCGTGGACCTGCTCAAGTACGACAACTGCAACGACGACGGGACCCCGGCCCAGCAGCGCGACACCACCATGCGCGACGCCCTGGCCGGCAGCGGCCGCGCCATTGTGTTCAGCCTGTGCGAGTGGGGCGTGGACAACGTATGGACGTGGGGCGCGGGCGTGGGCAACATGTGGCGCACCACCGGCGACATCAACGACAGCTACGGCTCCCTGCTGTCGATCTTTCACGCCAACGTCAAGCTGGCGCAGTATGCCGGCCCCGGTGGCTGGAATGATCCCGACATGCTCGAGGTCGGCAACGGCGGCATGTCGTTCACCGAGGACCGCAGCGAGTTCAGTCTCTGGGCCGAGATGGCCGCCCCGCTGATCACGGGCAACGACCTGCCCAACTCCACTGCCGCCACAGCGTCCATCCTCGGGGACCGGGACGTCGTCGCGGTCGACCAGGACGCGCTCGGCAAGCAGGGGGTGCAGGTGTCCTCCGCCGGAGGCCTGGACGTACTGGCCAAGCCGCTGGCCGGCGGCGACGTGTCGGTGGCGCTGTTCAACGAGAACTCCGGCGCGGCCACCATCTCCACGACCGCGTCGGCGGTCGGCCTGCCCACCTCGCCCGCCGGCTACAGCCTGGACAACCTGTGGTCGCATGTGAAGACCACCACCAGCGGTGCGATCTCCGCCACCGTGCCCGGCCACGGCACGGTCCTGTTCCGGGTGTCCACCGGCTCGGCCACCAGCACCGGCACCACGCACGCCCTCGTCGGCGCCTCCTCGGGCCGCTGCCTCGACGCGTTCGACAACCAGACCGCGCCCGGCACGAAGATCGAGATCTGGGACTGCAACGGCGGCGCCAACCAGAAGGCCGCCCTGACCGCGGCCGGTGAACTGCGGCTGTACGGGGGCACGCAGTGCCTGGACGCCACCGGCGCCGCGACCACCGCGGGCACCAAGGTCGAGCTGTGGACCTGCGACGGCGGCACGAACCAGCAGTGGCGCCTGAACGCCGACGGCACGATCACCGGCGTCCAGTCCGGCCTGTGCCTCGACGTCACCGGCGGCGACCAGCCGGCCGGCAACGTCAACGGCACGCAGCTGGAGCTGTGGGACTGTAACGGCGGCGCCAACCAGCAGTGGCGCCTGAGCTGAACGAACCGGGGCACACCGCGAGTCCCTTCGCACCGTCTCGGCCCACCGGCCTGCGCCTCCGCATCTTTCTGGCCCACTGGACCCAGCGGGCCGGCTCGACCACCCGGTTGCTTCTGATGTCCACTGCCGTACGCGAAAGGTGCGAGTCGCTGCTGGGGCCGGACCATCCCCTCAGCACCCACACGGCCGAGGTGGAAGCACTCTGCCTTCTGAAGTCCGACGAGGAGGCGGCCCTCATCACTTTCGCCGACGTCCTGGCCCGCGCGGAGCGGTGCTTCGGACGCGGGCCCCGCAGACACTGCAAGCAGCCTCGAACCACGCGGCGGTCCGCGCCGCCGTTGAGGATCCGGAAGTCATCCTCGCTGTTTTCCAGAACCTGGCCGAGCAGATGGGCTGTGTTCTGGGGGACGAGCGCCCCGACACGCTTCGGGTCCGGATGAACCTCGTCATCGCTACGCTGGATACGCGACGCGTTCGGGCCGCCCGGCGTCTTTGCAAACGGACCGTGGGATCGCTCAGGAAGGTGCTGGGCGACGATCCCCCGGAGACCGTCGCGGGCTCGGATCTCCTAGGGCCTGTATCGAAAGTGGATCTTGAGGTGAGATGATCTTGCTTTGTGGCACGTGGTGATCTGACCGATGCGCAGTGGGCCCGCCTGGAGTCGCTGTTGCCGGCGGGCAAGAAGCCGGGGCGCCCGCCGGTGTGGACCCGGCGGCAGCTGATCGACGGCATACGGTGGCGGACCCGAACCGGGACGCCGTGGCGGGATGTGCCGGAGCGGTACGGCCCCTGGGGGCGGGTGTACGACTTGTTCCGGCGCTGGCAGCGGAACGGCGCCTGGCAGCGGATCTTCGCTGACCTGCAGGCCCAGGCTTAGGCGAAGCAACTGATCACCTGGGAGATCAACGTCGACTCCACCGTCTGCCGGGCCCACCAGCACGCCGCCGGAGCCAGGAAAAGGGGGATCTTCAGAAGGAGCCGCCCGGCGGCCTCACGTCCGAGCTTGAGGACCACGGGCTCGGACGCTCGCGCGGTGGCCTGACCACCAAGCTGCACCTGGCCGTTGAACAGGGCCAGAAACCCATGTCTATCGTAATCACGGCCGGGCAGCGCGGGGACTCTCCTCAGTTCGAGCCCGTACTGAAGAAGATCCGGGTGCATCGGCTGGGGCCCGGTAGGCCCCGCACCCGGCCGGACCGGGTGCGGGCCGACAAAGCGTATGCCTCCCGCAAGAACCGTGCCTACCTGCGGCGTCGGGGTATCCGCTGCACCATCCCGGACAAGGCTGACCATGTCCGCAACCGCAAGAGACTCGGCTCCCGCGGCGGCCGTCCGCCGAAGTTCGACAAGACCGACTGTCGCGAGCGCCACGCGGTGGAGTGCGGGATCAACCGCCTCAAGAGGCACCGCGCGGTGGCCACCCGGTACGAGAAACTCGCCGTCCGCTACGAAGCGACCGTCCTCGTCGCGGCCATCAACGAGTGGCTGTGACCAGCACTTTCGCAACCGGCTGCGCGGCCAGTGCGAGAAAACGGCTCGCGAGACTCATGGGACGGATGGCAGGGTGCGTTGCGTGGCGCCCCAGCATCAGATTCGTGCCGACTACGACGCTCGCACAATCGTGGTCTACCAGGCGTACACGCCTGCCATCGCCGACGCGGCACTGCGGGCTGGCCGCTTCGTTACGCCGTTCTCATTCCGCAGGATGACGTGGATCAAGCCGTCGTTCATGTGGCTGATGCACCGCAGCAACTGGACCCGCAAACCTGGTCAGGAGCGCGTTCTCGCGGTGCGGATAACGCGGGAGGGCTGGGAGGAAGCCCTGTCCCAGGCCGTGCTCACGACCGCAGACCCAGCGGCCGTCGCTGAGGCGGCCGTGCATGTCCAGTGGGACCCGGAGCGCTCGCCGCGCGGGGCGGCGCTTAACCACTACAGCATCCAGGTCGGCATTGGCCGCCATCTGATTCGTACATTCACCGACGACTGGATTGTGAGTCTCACCGACCTCACCCCGCAGGTCCGCAAGGCTGCTTCCCTGATACAGGCTGGGCATGCCGCAAAAGCCCAGCGGCTGTTCCCCGCAGAGCGCGCCTACCCGCTGCCTCGGGCACTGGAAAACCGCCTTTCCTCAGGTGGGTGACTGCCGACCGCCACGGAGCCGGGGTACACCGCACCGATTGACACCAGACGCCGATGAATCGGTTCTTGCCAGCACTTTCGATACACGCCTTAGTTCCGCGCCACGGCGGGGCCGCGCGCGGGCCAGGCCGACAACCTGCCCGGCTGCCGCTGGCGGGCGATCTTGGGAGGGGGCCGTGACCGGGTGGGTGGGGAGCGGGGTTGACCGGTGTATGCACCTGACTCGACGTCTACTCACCGCGGCGGCCGCCGTCACCGTCGCCCTCGCGACCGCTCTGTCCTTTGCTCCGTCGACTGCTGCGGCTGCCACACCGTGCACGTCGACATGGCGGGCTGTTCAGAAGGCGGCGGTGCGTATGCTGGCGTGGAACGAGGGACCGGTCGCGACGACGCGTTCGCCGATCGTGCGGTACCTACACCGGGGTGAGCGGGTGCGGTCGTGCACCGTCGCGGTTGGCCGCGGCTCCTGGTCGCAGTACCGCGAGTGCGGCGGCGGGCGCCTGTGGCGGGTTGTTCCCGGAGGCCAGGTGCCGTCCGGGTGCCTGCGCCGCGCATGACCGGCAAGATGCGCCAGACACAGCGGGATTGAGAGCAGGATCAGGGGCTTGCACTCATCTTGGCCATTCTGCTCCTGACCGGCAGCGTGCTGCCGATGTTCTGCTGGATCGGCCCGCTCACCACGTTCGCCGCCGTGGCCGTCTTCGTCGTCACCGCCTACGCCGCACCCGGCCTCGACTGCCGCCTGGCCCTGCGCCGCGCTCTTCGCCGACTGCTGCGCGGCATGCCCGGTCCGTGACGTATGGCGCACCTGGCACGGGACGTCTGGGAACGCGGAAGGGCCGCCCATGATGTCGGCAAGGTCCCTTCCGAGAAGGCGAAACCGGCGGGGTGCTCCTGTCTCCCTCCCGTACATTCTTCGTACGCAATCCGTACGCGTATTGCACGCTATTTGTACGGTAGAGGGTAGGGTGTTGGTCTGGAGGTGTTGCATGTCTGAGTTGTTCGATGCGGTGGATGCGTTGGTTGCGTCCCGTTCGTCGTTGCCGCCTGCGGCGGAGCGTAAACGGCTGCGTACCGCGCACGGTCTGACGTTGGATGAGGTTGCTACGGCGTTGCAGGTGCGCCGGGCGACGGTGTCGGGTTGGGAGTCGTTGACGAAGCCGACCGAGCCGCGTGGTCCGGAGCGTGAGGCGTATGCGCGGATGTTGCGGCAGCTTGCTGAGCTCTACCCAGCCCCGGAGGAGCCGGCCACCCCGGCACCCATTGCGGTCACTGGTACGCCCGCCCCGGCGCAAGCGCATCCTGTGTCCACCGATCCGGCACCCGAGGTTGCGGCCAGGACCGCAACCGAAGACGCTCAGACCCCTGCTGCCCCCGTCGCCGCTACTCCAGAGGCCGTGCCGCGTCCGTCGCATA
Organism: Streptomyces sp. NPDC042002; assembly: GCF_055588305.1. NCBI lineage: Bacteria > Bacillati > Actinomycetota > Actinomycetes > Kitasatosporales > Streptomycetaceae > Streptomyces > Streptomyces sp. NPDC042002. The sequence goes on from NZ_JBVJCT010000020.1 coordinate 154,852, forward strand.
CCGCCGGGCCGTCATCGACGTCGCCTCGTTCGGGCACACAGAAGGCGGCCCCGGCCGGCAGTTCGACTGACGTTGCCGACCCGCGGTTCGAGAACGGGCCGCTGGCGGTCGTCGACGTCGAGGACGGGCAGGTGCTGGCGTACTGCACTGGCGGCCTGATCCTGGACGTGCCCGCCAAGTCCCTGCCGTCCCTGGTGGACTGGACCCTGAAAGAGGCGAAGCTCGGTCAGCCGAAGCTCTCCGGTCCGGGCAAGGACGGCGACCCGCTGCTCGTCCTCACCGAAGCCGCACTGGAGCGCTATGGCCTGCCCGTCACCCTCGCCGACGACGAGCGCCTCGCGGGACGGATCCCGGAGAACCACAAGGTCATCAAGCAGTTGGTGCGCGCGGAGTGGAAGCTGACCAAGCGCGGTTTCGGGCCGTGGGCGCGGATCTACCGCCCCGCTCACGGTTCACAGCGAGCGTGCGTGCAGCTGTGCATTCCGTCGTGGCACGCCCTGGACGCCAGGCACTGGGGCGAGGCCGGGCAGTTGGCGCCGGCCGAACTCGCCCGCGTCCTGGGCGCGTTCGCGTCCCGGGTGATGACGCCGCGCGGATCGGCTGCGGTGACCGGTCTGGAGCTGATGACGGCGCTGCACCCGGCGACCCGGGCCTCGACACCCGATGCTGCCGGTCAGCGGCATTCCGAGCACAATCCCGGCAGCCTGGGCAAGGACCCGGTCGACCCGGCGCCGTGCGAGGCCCCCGACGGGCACCCGCTCCTCAAGGACCTGCCGCGCTTCCACGTGAGGGGACCTGCGGAGAAGCTGTTCGAGGAGGCGTACGACTGGGCGCGGCCGATGACGGATGCCGAGTGCACCCTGCGGCATCTGGTCGGCATCGACGTGAACATGGCCTTCGCCGCCGGTGTGAGGTCGCACCGTTGTTGCGGTGACCACATGCCGTTGACCTGCGGTGCCGCAGATGGATTGCGGCGGGTTCTGGCCCCTGCTCGGGCTGTTTGACCTGTGGTCCTGCAGGTTGGGTGAGACTGCCGCAGTTGCGGTGAGAACGCCTATTGCGGGGTGCTGGGGGAGTGTGCCGAAAGATGATCATGGTCGCAGCTCGGGAAATGCCTTCTCCCAGACGTCCTTGATGGCCCTGCTGATGAGCTTGTGGAGTACTGGCCAAAGTTCAAGCAGGATGTCCCGGTTGAGGAAGCGGGGCAGGTCGTCACGCATGTCTTCGGCGAGGACGGTTCTGCACAGGCTCATGCGCTGGCGTGGCAGGTCCAGATCGAGGACGGCGCAGTCCGGACCACGCGTTGTGCAGCGGCAGCTCGACCAACCCGTGCTCGGGTCCAGCCAGCTCGTCGAGGCGGGAGGGCAGACGTTGTTTGTATCTCGCTCGCAGCAACGATGCGATGGAGATGGGGTCGTCGTGCACACCAAGGGGCCGACATCCGGGAAGCCACACGGCGGCGGACACCGTCTCCTGACGTGGGCCCGTGGATGCGAGGCCGGTCCGTGCCGTGCCGTGGAAGCTGGCGAGGCGGGCACCCCGCTGACCACCACCGAGGCCCGGGGTGTCGGTGGAGCTGGGCACAATGGCGCGCATGGCACCCAAACCGCACTACCTGCCCGCGGCCTTGATCGGCGGCTTCGGCGAGTCCGAGGCCAGCCGGGCGACGGGCCTCCGGCACGCAAAGGTGTGCGTGCGGCGGCGGCAGGAGCCGGAGAAGGTGTTTGGGCCTTTGAAGGCGGAAAACATCGCCTACCAGTACGGGCTCTACGACGTGGACGCCCCGAGCAGTGAGCTGCCCGCTGATTTCGCGGAGACCATCTGGCAGGCGTACGAGGGAGCTCTTCCCGCTGCGATCCGCGCGCTTGAACAGGGCACGGTCACCCGGGACGACTGGAAGACCATCCTGTCGCACGTGCAGGCGCAGTCCATCCGCCACCCCGATTACGACCGTGTCGCCGTCACCTACATCCAGGAAGAGGGCACGCCCGCCCCGGCCCGTGATCATGTGCAACGCCAGCGGCAGATCACGTTCCGCGAGACACGACGGTGGATGGCCAACGCACGCTTCGCACTCATCCGGCGTGGCACGGCCGCGCCGCGGTTTGTTCTGAACGACAAGGGCTACATCCCCATGCACGACACCTTGCTCGACCTCAAGGGCGTGCTCTTCCCGCTCTCCGCAGAGATCGCCGTGCTGATGGTGGTGGGCGCCGCGCGGCCAGCCGACGACTATGAGGCTGGCCCGCTGACCGAGCGCATCCTCAACCTCAAGGGTATGGAGATCGTGAACCAGGTCGCCTGGACGGTCAGCGAGATCACCTGCGTGATGGGCCACCCCGACGACGCCGACTACCTGCTGCAGCTCCCCGAGACTGGACCCACGGTTCGCCTTCCCCGACTCGGCCCCTACGGCGGCAACCGAGAACCGGGCTTCTTCCACTGGGCGTTGGCCGGTTTCGGCGTACCGTTTCCTCGGAAAGACCAGGACTTCCGGTGGGGTGCCCGGACTCGTTAAGGCAGAGGTTCTGCCGCGGACCTTCATGATCAGCTAGTGGGCGTTGCCGGCCTTGCCGGCTGCGGGTTCGCGCTCTGCGACCCCGCACGGCGGCTTCCTGTCGATGGCCAACCAGCGTCGTCACCGGCGATGTCAGTGCGGGCTTCTACGCTGTGGACCTGTGACGACAGCATCATTGTCCGGAGCGGTCTACCCATGGGCACGTCAGACGGTGCCGCTGGGGGAGTGGGTACCAGGCCGAGACCGGAGCAGCGCGCCTGGTGCGGAAGGAGACCACGGCCGGCGACTGGAGGAGCTGCGGGACGTGCCGGTGCTCGCCCTGTTCGGCGAGCGGGGTGCGGGCAAGTCAGTGGCGCTTGTGCAGGAGCACCAGGCGCTGGAGGCTGCGCGAGCCATGACGCGGTGGGTGAACCTGGGACGGCACCAGACAGAGTCCCAGGTCCGGACAGCTCTGGCTGCCACGTCCGCTGCCTGGGAAGCGGGGGAGTGGTGGGTGTTCCTGGACAGTGTCGACGAGGGCTTGAACGTCCTGCCTGCCCTGGGCGGCCTGATCGCCGACTGGATCGACTCGCTCACCGTGGACCAACGAAGCAATCTGAGGCTGCGTTTCAGCTGCCGCACAGGACGCTGGCCTGACGTCCTGCAAGACACACTCACCAGGCACTGGCGGTCGCCGCTTCAGGTGCGGCATATGATCCTGGCCCCGCTCAGCGCCCATGATGTCGCCGTAGCTGCCGAAGACTACGGTCTCGATGCTGACGCCTTCTGCACCGTGTTGCGCGAGCGGAACCTGACGCAGTTGTCCAAGACTCCCGTCACTCTCCTGCATTTGCTCGAATATCAGCGTGTCCACGGGACCTTGCCGACCACTGCGGCAGATGCCTACAGGCAGGCGTGTGTGCTCTTCTGTTCCGAGACCCGGCGCCCGGCCGACATCCGTGAACTGCGTGCTCAGCCCACAGGGGAGCGTCTGCTCCCGGTTGCCGCCCGCGTTGCTGCGGCGATGCAGTTCGGCGCGCACAACGTGCTCAGCGATGACTCCCACCAGCCCCCCAGCCGCGGGGAGATCACGCTGGCCGAGTTGGAAGGCGGACATGAGCCCGGCCTGCTGGACGGCCAGGTCGCGTGCACGACCGACGAACTGCGGCGGCTGACCGAGTCCCATCTGTTCGATCCGGTCGGCCTGCTGCAGTGGACCTTCGGGCACCGTAGCTACCAGGAATTCCTGGCAGCCCACTACTTGCACGCCCACCAGCTCGACCCGCGCGCCCAGGACGGATTGCTGTGGGTCGGGGACGGGGCAGCGCGGCACATCTACCCGGCCCACCGAGAAGTGGCCGCCTGGCGCAGCGGCACCGACAGCACGCTCTTCGAAGACCTCCTACGCGACGATCCGCTGGTGCTGCTCCTGGCCGACCTGCCTGCGCGGCCGCCCGCCGACCGGGCCCGAGTCGTCGAAGCCATCTTCAGCCTGGTCCAGCAAGACGACACGATCGACATCGACCACACCACGCTGCACCGCCTCGAACACCCCGGACTGCCACAGCAACTCCTGTCTCGCCTGCGACCAGACGCGGACACGCTGGTGGTGTACACGGCGCTGCAAGTGGCCCGATTCTGTCCTCATCCGGGGCTGACAGATGCCCTGCTGCAGGTCGCCGGGACTACCAGCCTGCCCGAGGAACTACGCGCCCTTGCCCTACGGGCCATCGCCGACTTCCGTCCCGCGGATGCCCCGACAGTGGAACGGGTCAGACAAGTGGCGGCCCACGACCCCTCACCGGAAGTCGTCGCAGCCGCTCTCTACCGATTGTGGCCCAGCTATCTGTCCCTGCGAGAACTGCTCGACCTCTTTCATGATCCGGCCGCCGACTACTACGGCCGCGCGTGGGTGCTGCGCTCGGAAATCCCCGCCCAGCTGACCGCGGCCCAGACCGCCGAGGCTCTGCTGTGGGCCCGCGACACGATTCAGCAGCCACTACTGGGGCGCAGCATCGTCCTGGCCACCAGCCTGATCAGCCGCGCGGTCACCCTGGCCGGTGCCGATGGACTTCCTGGACTGCCTCATCCCGAGACCGTCATCGGAGAGGCGCTCCTCGCGCTGGCCAACCACAGCGATCTGCTCTACAGCCTTGAAGGCCGGACCGAACACGAGGCCTTGGGCGACGCCTTGCGCGCCCAGCACAGTCTGCGCCGCACTCTGACACGCCACCTGCTCACCCATCTCGGCGAGCAGGACTTCCTCCGCGCCTGGAGCGCGGTGCCACGTGGAGGCCTGACCACCTACGACGACGCGTTCTACTGGATGGAGCACTGGGACCACCTCACCGACGTGCCATCCGCACTGGCCCGGCTGGTCGTATCCATCACCCCACCGACCGATCCCGATCTGCAAGCCCGGGTAGAAGCAGCCTGCCGCGCCCATCCCACCCTCCGGCAGATCACCGAGCGTTGGGCCCCGGCCTCCGACCCAGAACCCCGCCAGGACGCCGACACCGCTCTCGACGAGAGCCGCCTCTACAGCGAGACACGGCTACGCGAAGCACTTGCCGCCGTCCACACCGCCACCCCGGCGACCATCCGCCATGCCTGGGGCACCGTCATTGACCAGACCAGATGCACCCGCGACGGAGCCGAGCCTCCTCGCCTGGGGGAGGAGCCACTGCTCCTGTGGGCCCGTCACGCCCCGTCCCGACCGGAGCAGGGCAGCGACCTCGATGTGCGGCTGAGGGCCGCCGCCCGGCAGGTACTGACGACCGTCCCGCCTCTGCCAGCGCACCTGTTGGCTTACGGTGCACGCGCCAATCCGCGCCTGATGCTGGAGCTCAGCGCTCTTGCCGTACTGAATGCATCCGACGAACTCCCCTCGGCTGCCCCCGCTCACTGGGCCGGCTGGGCTCTCGCCCTCGCCACCACACACGCTTACACCTCTGCCGCCGAAACCATCCGGGACGCCCTCCTGCCTGTCTGCGCTGAACAAGCCGGCCCTTCGCTGGTCGATCTGCTGGGCGAAGTGCTCCGCGATACCCACACGGACGCCGCCACCACGCACGACCTGGCCCGCCGCCTCAGTGCCCACGCGCAGGAAGACGTCGTCGACGCTCTCACCGTCTGGGCCGACCACCCCGACCGCGGGATCGAGCACTGGCAGAGCGTCACCAGCGCCCTGGTCTTCACCGACCATGCCAGCGCCCCCGGCCGCCTGCAGGCGGCCCTCGACCTCGACCCATCGAGCCCCGACACGACCCCCGAGCTCCTGGCCCGATGGCTCACGGCAGCGCAGATCCTGCTGTACTCGGCGGCACTGCCGAACCTGTGGCCGCTCGTACATAAACGTCTGAACAACGAGGTGCTCGCCCGGGCCTACATCGACCAACTCGGCCAGCGCCCCGTCAGCCACTACACGCAGCCGCACCAGCTGGCTGGCCTGACCGAGGAAGCCCTCGCCGAGCTGTACCTCGCGCTCGCCCGACATATGGCAGCGGAAGCTCTGGACCCGCCCTTGCGCTCCGGGTGGATCGGCGAGGACCACCTCGGTGAGCTGATCCGATCCATTCCACCGCTCCTCCAGGCCAAGAACACGCCGCAAGCCGCCCATCAGCTGCGCCGTCTGGCCTCCCAGACAGGGCTGCGGCGCCTACGACTCCTCGCCCGGCAGACCGCCACCACAGCCGCGCAATCCCTACACGCCCCGGTAACGCCCCCTCAGCTCAGGACACTTGCCGAATCGAGCCAACGTCGCTGGGTCACTGACGAAGGGCATCTCCTGGCGCTCGTGCTGGAGGCTCTCGGCCGCTTCCAACATGCTCTGCGTCGCCCCAACGGCCTGAGTATCGCCCTGTGGAACCGCTCGGAGTCCTCCGCGGCCCAAGCCGAGTGGTGGCCCTGCTGGGAGGAAGACCTCAGCGACATCCTTGCCACGTTCCTCCTGCAGGACATCGGCGGCTACCGTGTGGTCGTCAATCGTGAAGTCCAGCTCGACCGCCCGGGTCTGTCCGGCCGCCGCACCGACATCCAGATCGAGGTCCCAGCCCCGCCAGGCAGCGGACACGACCCGGTCAGACTGGTGATCGAGTGCAAAGGCTGCTGGAACAGCACGCTGCCCACAGCCTTGGAACACCAACTCGTCGACCGCTACCTGAACACCCCTCGCACGGCAGGCATCCTGCTGACCGGCTACTTCGACTGCGACCGCTGGACGGCTACCAAGCGGCGATCCTGCCCCGCAACCCATCACACGCTCGCGTTCATTGACCAACACCAGCAACAACAGGCCCATACACAGCAAGCCCTCAAGGGTGTCCCCGTCGCAGCCTTCACCCTCGACTGCACCCTGCCTCCGCCGCCATCGCAAGGTCGGCAGGCGTGAATCGCAGCGACGAGCTGGGCGGCCATAGCGCCAATCCGGGTCCGTGCCCCGTAGGAGATAGAGAAAGGAACACGATGAGGGCACGCTTGATCACCATGACGAGCACGGGCTCTTCAGAAGGCAACTGCCCGACCGGCTGCGGGCGACCCCCGTTGGGCAGCGGCCCAGGGCCCACGTCGCAGCGTCCGACGGGCAGAGCTGGGATCCCAGGTGCCCCCTCGTCCGTCTATTGATCATATTGAGCCGGACGCGGCGTTCGCGGAACTGGCGAGATGTCAGAGGCTGGTTGAGAGCTCGTCGATGATCTGCTGGCCGCGCGGGTCGCCCAGATCGGCCAATGCCTGGGCGGCGCCCTTGCACCAGTCGAGCCAGTCCGGGTCGCCCCGGTAGTCCTCGATCAATCTGTGCAGCGAGTGAACTGCCGCGTCAAGGTCCAGGGGTGCGAGGCGGTTCGCCGCGTCGAGGCGGTCGTCGAAATGGATGTCCGCTCTGGCGAGGTGCTCCAGGGCGGGGCGGGCGCGCTCGTCCCCGGCAGACAGGAGTACTTCAGCGGCTCGTACCCGGACGGAGTCGTACAGGTGGGAGTCGCGGACGAGCCGGTGGCAGGCGTCTGTCCCGCGGGCCGGGTCCAGCTCCAGCAAGGAGCGGGCTGCCAGGAGGCGGTCGCTGAAGTCCGGGCTGTGTGGGTCCTCGTTGAACTCCTCGTCCAGGAGCCGGTCGTCCACCAGTGTCTCGAGCGCGGTGGTGCCCTCCTGGAGGTCCAGTTCCGCCAGCACGCTCGCCGCCCAGACGCGTGAGGTGGCGTCGCTGTCGGGATCTGCGCTCGCTGTTGCCATGGCCTGTGCGGCCGTCTGGACCAGTGGCTTCCACGTGTCGGCGAGCAGGGTGCCCAGGGACAGCTGGGTGGCGATCAGCAGGCACCCGCGGATGTTGTCGGGCACCGCCAGCGCCCTGAGGGAAGTGGCGGGGTCGGTGGGCGGGGCGGTTCCGGGGTCGATGAGGAAGCCGATGTAGGAGGCGGAGTCCAGCGGTGCACCCCACGGGGTCGTCCCCCAGCCCTCCTCCCAGGGGTCGAGCAGCCGATCGAGCTCACGGGCATGGGCAGAAGGAGTGCGCGCGAGGTGGCGGGCAGCGCAGTACTCCTGAAGGGTCTGGTGGAGGAAGGCGAAACCGTCCCCGGAGCGAGTGAGCAGCCCGCTGCGCCCCAGGACCGAGGCCAGGAAACCGTTCCAGTCGTCCTCCGGCACGGCGCGGGGGCGCCGCGCGCTGTCCAGGGAGGCCAGCGCGCCGACCCAGGACGTCAGACTGCCGCTGCGGTGGCCATACGCCAGGCTGTCGATCGTGTCCGGCAGTTGATCGAGCAGGTCATGGGCCCGTGACACGGCCGTGGGGCCGAAACGCGCAAGGGCAGCTTCGGCCTGGCTCCGCACCCCCGACAGGCCCCTGCCGCTCATCCGGCGGTGCAGCAGGTCGGTGAATCTCGCATACAGAGCTCCCCGGGTGGCTGGCAGCGACTGCCCGGGATCTGCGGCATACAGCTGGCACAGCATCGTCGCCATGAGCGGAGTACGGGCGAAACCGGTCAGGTGCGCGTCGTCCAGCACGCGGACGAAGCGGCCCGCCGCCTCCTGGGAGCCGGGCACACCCAAGCCGTCCAGGACGCGCTGGGCCGCGCTGGACAGTTCGCTGCGGGAGAAGGGCACCAACTGGTAGCGGGGCACGTCGTGGCCCAGGGCTCGGAGGTCCTTCCCGGGAAGCGGCCGGGTGGCCACGACGAACCGGTACAGGGGGTCGGGCCCGGCGGCGAAGTTTGCCAGGGTGCGCAGGAGGTTCTGCCGGTCGTCCCGGTCGGTGATCTCATCGAGTCCGTCGACCAGCACGAGCCAGCAGGCGCCCGGGGCAGGCCTGCTGAGGAAGAGCTCGTCGGACAGCGTCCGCTGCAGTGCGAAAGCGGCCAGTTGTGTGGTTGCCGCTGCAGCCAGAGCATTTGGCAGGGGAGAGCCGAGCAGCGCTGTGGCCGGCACGGTCACCCCGAGCAGTTGCTGGTCCTCGCGGGCCAGCCAGCGTTCGGCCGAGTCGGCCTGCACAGCGCGCAGGAGGCTGGACTTCCCGCCGCCCGGGCCGGCAAGCACCAGGCACACGGGTGCGCGTCCCAAGAGCGCGGAGGCGTCGGCAACATCGCCGGGAGACTGATCTGCCGGACTGTCGTGCTGTCGCCCGTTCTCCGAGGCGACCCGGTGCAGGCGCTGCGGCACGTAGACGGAACTCAGCGACGGCACGGCCGCCTGCCCGGCCTCGGGATAGGGATGCGTCTGTGCTGCGAGCCGGCTCGCGCGCACGTAGTCGGCCAGGTCCGGGCGGGTCAGACGCAGCGCGACGTCGCGGAGCTTCTGCGGCGTCAGGCGCTTGCGCAGGACCGGCTCCGGTACATCGGGCTGTGTCACCAGCGCCTGCCAGCGCGGTCCCAGGCTCCCGCCCATCGCGAGCCTGACCCGGTTGAGGAGATCCGCGTGCAGCACCTCGACTTCCCCGACCCGTAGATGCGGGGCCAAGGCGAAGAGCACATCGCGGTTGCGGCGCTCCAGCTCGTAACGGTCCGGCAGTTCCTCGATGCGTACCAACCGCAGGAACTCCGCAGTCTCGGCAGGGTCCGCATCGAGGTACTTGGCGATCCTGCCCAGCCGCTTCGTGCTGTCGCCTCCCCGTCCCTGTGCGACAGCACGCACATCCGCCTCGGAGCTCAGCGGACCCTCCACGCCGACCGTTAGGAGGTACGGCAGGTCCTTGTGCTCCCACAGGGCCCGATGGGTGCGTAGAAGGCTTGTCAGAGCCTTGCTCCGGAGCACCTTGGACAAGGTCCAACTATCCTGCTTCTCCCGGGACTTGATTTGCTGGAAATCCCACAGCGCCACGCCGTCTGACACTGTGCCGCCGGCCCGGGCGACCAGGACATCCTCGAAATGCTCGCACGTCACGTGGACCACTCCGGCACCCGCCAGCATCTCCAACACCCCACGGAGCGTGGCCTGTGCCTGGTAGGTGAAACGCTCCTCGGTCGCCGAGCCCGTGTCGTCAGGCGCCGGAAGACGGCCTGGATCCTGCATCCCCCGATGATCCTCTCTGTGGGCCGGTCCCCTCCGGCCGCAGCATAGTGACAACCCGTCACGCGGGTGCAGGACGCGCGACCGGCGCCAGACGACGACCGGCACCGGCTGGAGCGCAGACCGGTGGCCGGGGAGCGCCACCGCGCAGCTGGGAACATCGACTACGGCGGCTACGGCCGCAGTTCGGGAATGCCTCCTCCCGGACGTCCTTGACGGCCCTGCCGATGAGCCTGTGGAGCACCGGCCACAGCTCAAGCAGGATGCCCTTGTTGAGGAAGCGGCACAGGTCGTGCTGTGTTTTCCGTGTGAGAGGGATTGGTGCTCCGGTTGGGATGCGGCCGCACCCGTAGAGTGTCCTCCCAGCACGGCAGGTCAAGGGGACAGGGCGGGTAGCGGGTGGGGCAGCAGCATGTGCTTGGGGTGCACGGGATCGGGCAGGGCAAGACATCACAGCGTGAGCTGACCAAGAGTTGGCGCGATGCCCTCGACCGCGGTGTGAAACTGCTCCACAACGCTGCGATGCCCACGGCGGAGAGCGCGCTCGCTCCGGTGCTGAAGGTGCCGCACTGGTCGGCCCTCCTGGCTGATGACGGGGGCGGGCTGAGCACGCAGACGGCATTCCCTGACGACGCGACACCGTTCACCGCGGACGAGGAGGCTTTCATCGTCCAGGCGCTGGACGACCTGCTCACCTCGCAGGAACGCGACTACGCCGCGCAGGTCGACCCCACGACCCTCGGGCTGGTCAAGGTGCCGCCGAGCATCACCCGGCGTGCGATCGCCTACGACCGGCGCAAGCCCGGCGGCCGGGCCAGCAAGATCATTCTTTCCCTGCGCGAGGTTCACACCTATCTGACCGAACCGGACCTGGCCGACCAGGTCCGCCAATACGTCCTGGAGAGCGCCGACGCGCGCACCACGGTCCTGATCGGCCACTCGTTGGGCAGCGTGATCGCCTACGACCTCCTCCGTCGCGAGGAGATCGCCGCGCCCGGCACGGCGGGTGCGGCCGTGCACACCTTCGTCACCTGTGGCTCCCCCCTGGCCATCCCCACCGTCCAGCGGGGCATGGGGATCACCGGCGGGCGGCTGGCGCAGATCGCACCCCGTCTTCGGTGGATCAATGTGTTCGACCCGGACGACGCCGTCACCGGCGCCGCGGGCCTGGCCCTGGCGACGAATCAGGTCAGGGACGCCGAGGTCGACAACGGCCGCCTCGATCCGCATGCCGCCGTCAAGTACCTGCGCACCCTTCCCGTCGCCCGCGCCGTCACCGCCACCTGGTCATGACCGACGAGCACGCCCCCGCCACCTCCGAGCGCCGCCTCGTCGTGATCGCCGTCAGCGACTACGACGACGGCACCCCGGCCAAACGCAGGGCCTTCCGCGAGGGGATCGACGCCCAGGTCGCCGTCGTCGAGGACTGGTGGAACAGCTCTCGCCTGGACGACCAGCGCCGCTTCACTCCCTCCCACCCGCCCAAACCACTGCAAAGCGTCCATGACCTGAGAACGTTCCTCATCGACGAGAACCTCATGGACGCACTCGACGACGAAGCCCTCGTCATCTACCTCACCGGCCACGGCCTGGCCCCTGCGGGACCCCAGCACTTCCTCCGTCTGCCCGACACCCACACCGACCGGCCCCTGGGCACCGCATTCCCCACGGCCGAACTCATCGCTGCGGCCCTCGACTCTCCGGCCGAACATGTGCTGGTCATGGTCGACTCCTGCTTCTCCGGCCGCCTTGCCGAAGAGCTCGACCGCACTCTCAAGGCTCTGCATCCCGACCGGCATGCCCTGAGCTCGCTGGTCGTCCTGGCCGCAGGCAACGAAGACAGCACACCCCGCCTGCGCGCCTTCACCTCCGCCCTGGCGGCCGTTCACGCGCACTGTGCCGACGAAGCCAACGGCTACGCCCGCTCCCACCTGAGCTGGGAAGACTTCCACACCATCCTGGACACGGTGTGGGATCCGGCGCAGATGGCCGACCTCCATGTCCTGTGGCCGCCTCGCAGTGTCAGCCGTCGTCTCGCCGCCCGTGAGCTGAGCCCCTGTCTGCCCAACCCCGGCCACACCGACACCGCCCTGCTGGAGGACGCCCGCAGTCAACTGGGATGGACACGGCCCGACGTCGACGACTACTGGATCACCAGGGCCAGCGGTCAGATGTCCGGCGATGCGGGCTGGTACTTCACCGGCCGCACCGCACTCGTCACCCGCATGAACGCCTTCCTCGCCGGCGGCGACAGCACGCTCATCGTCACCGGGCAGGCCGGCTCCGGCAAAAGCGCGCTGCTGGCCCGCCTGGTCACCCTCAGCGACCCGCGTTTCTGCGACAACCCCATCTACCGCCCCTACCTGGAGGCGATCCCAGAAGAACTGCGGGTGCCCATCGGCGCCATCGACGCCGCGGTGCTGGCCCGCAACACCGACCCGCAAGAACTGTCCGCCGCGCTCTACCGGGCACTCACCGGCCAGCCCGTGCCGACCGGCGCAGACGCCTCCGAGCTGCTGCGCGGCCATGCCCGCACCACCCTGGCCCGCACCGGCCGACCGCTCACCGTGGTCGTCGACGGCATCGACGAAGCGAAGACCCCCCGCCGCATCATCACCGACGTCCTGGGCCCCCTGGCCGCCCTGCGCAGCGACGGCCGGAACACGGTCCGGCTCATCCTCGGCATCCGCAGCTCACCACCCCCCTCCCGCCACACCCTGTCGGTCAAGGACACGCACGCCGAACGGGGCCTCCTCGACCTGCTCCGACAGGCCACCCACACAACCGCCCCACTGCGCACCGACGATGACAGTGCACAAGAGGACATCGCCGCCTACACCGCAGCCCTGCTGCACGCCGAACCCGCCACAGGATCCCGGCTGGTCCACCGCAGCAACCAGCCCATTGCCGCCGTAGCCGCCGCCATCGCACAAGAAGTCACCCCTTCCTTCCTGGACGCCCGGCTGGCCGCCCAGCAACTGCACGCCCGCACCTTCCTGCCCGCGCCGTCCGACGCCCCATGGCGCCGCCAACTGCGCGAGGGAACCCAGGAACTGCTGCGACAGGACCTCGCGGACGTCGCCCAGCACACCCGCACCAGGCCCGAGGACCTCCTGGCCGTCCTGCGCGCCACGGCGTTCGCACTGGGCGCCGGACTGCCCTGGGCGACCGTGTGGCCGGCCGCCGTCCGCGGCCTCGAACCCGGCTGCGACACCCCGGAAGCGACGATCCGGCTGGTGCGCAACAGCCGCCTCACCGGATACCTGACGACCGCCGTCGAAGACGGCCGAACCGTCTACCGGCCCATCCACGAACGCGTCAGCGAAACCCTGCGCACCGCCCCCCAGACCCTGCTCATCGAGCAGACCCTGCCCGGTTTCTACGACACCCCTGACACCGGCAGCGCCCAGGTACACGCCCATCTGACCCAGGCCTTTGCCCGCCTGCTCGCCGCCGCCCCCCAGCAGCCGCCGCATCCCTACCTGCGCCGTCACCTGATCGCCCACGCCGAGGCGGGCGGTGTCCTCGACGACGCGCACATCCCCGCATCGTTCCTGCCCTTCGAAACCCACGGCCGCATCCGCGGCGCCCTGGGACTTCCCGTCACCGCTCAGACAGACACCCGGCGCCTGGCCGCCTGGTCCCGCATCGAGCCGTTCCTGGCCGACGCCCCGTCTGCCGCCCGGGCCGACAGCCTGGCACTGGCCGAACAGGCCGACAGCGCTCAACCCGTGCCGCGCCCCGGCACCCTGCCCCGGCCGCCGTCACTGGTACCCCGCTGGAACCGGCTCCGCCTGCCCAACAACATCCTCGCGGGCACCCCCAGCGGCGTCTGCCAGCTCGTCACCTTCCGCAGCGCGGACCAATCGACCATCGTGGCCGCCGGTCACGTCGACGGCTCCGTCACCATGTGGGATGCCCGCACCGGAGTCCCCTTCGGCGCACCCTTCACCAACCTCGGACCCTATGTCCGCGCCATGACCGTCCTGAGCACACGCCGGAGGAAAACCGCCCCGCTCCTTGTGGTGGGCAGCGATGCCGGCCTGTGGCGGTGCGACCCGGAGACCGGACGCATCTGGAGCCTGCTGGACGGTCGCATCAGAGCCATCGCATCCTTCACCGGACCGGACCGGGACACCGTGCTGGCCGTTGCGACGCCGCAGGGCGTGCTCACGATGGACCCCTACACCGGAGCCATCGTGCGCGAACGCCCTCGCACGCTTGAACGCCGTCCCGCCACCGTCCACGCCCTGGAGACCATCACCCTGCCCGACGGCCAGACGCTGCTGGCCATCGGAGAAGACGGCTCACACATCCCGCTGCTGGACGCGCACACCCTCGAGAGCGCCGGCCAACTGCCCGGCATGGGCATGGGCACCTCGGCGCTGCAGGCATTCACCGACCGGCACGGCCAGCCTCGTCTGGCGATCGCCTCCCGTTCCGGCAAAGGCGTGCGGATCTTCGACCCCGTCACCAGACGACCACAACCCCATGCCCCCATCCGCCGGTCAGTGGCCTCGATGGCCCACTTCCCCGACCTCGCCTACGGCGGGCTGCTGGTCCTCGGCAGCGGTGTCGACGGAAGCATCACCCTGGTCGACCCCAACGACGGAGAACTGCTCTACACACTGCCCGCCGAACACACCAAGGCCATCCGCGGCCTGGCCGTCCTGCGGGTGGGCAGGGAACCAATCGTCGTGTCCGGTTCCATGGACGGAACCATCCGGCTCTGGGATCCCGCCCGCGACGACGCCCACGACAACTGGAGTGCCGACCAGCACGCAGACCATGTCGCCCTCCTCCCGCAACAGACCGGCCCGCCCCGCCTCATCACCGGCTACGACGCGAACACCCTCACAGAGCTCTCTCCCACAACCGGGCGCACGACGTCCTACCCGCACGACGGCCCCGACCGACCCGGCCACCACATCACAGCCCTGGCCGCCCCGGAGAACGCCTCCCGTCACCGTCCCACGCCCCTTGCCGTCGGCTACAGCGACGGAAGCCTTCGCATTCTCACCGAAGAAGGCGACCACCATGTCCTGCAGACACCGTTCGACCCCACCCGTCGCAGCCATGCACGCACCTTGCTGTTCCTGCCGACCGCGCCGTCCCAACCCCCTGTCCTGGCCGCGGGGTTCAGCAACTCCTGTCTCGTCTACTACACCTTCGACGATGAGTACGCCCCAGACTGGGACACACTGCACACCGACGGCGCCATCCGTGCCCTGGCCGCAGCACCCGCCGGCGAATCACCCCTGCTGGCGGTGGCCACCCGCACCGTCCGCCTGCTGTACCCCGGCCAACCGGCCCATGCCCGCCTGCCCCAGCGCATCGGCAGCGCGCACAGCCTGGCCTTCATCACACTCCCCGCCGCACCAGACCCGTTCCTTGCAACCGGCGGCGCCGACGGCGTCATCAGACTGTGGAACCCCGCCGCACCGCGCAGGGAAGCCCTGCCTGTTCTGCAAGGCCACCGAGGGAAAGTGACCGCCCTGACCGTCCTGCACCACCCGGCCCACTCCCAGCCCCTGCTGCTCAGCGCCAGCACGGACGACACCACCATCCGGGCATGGGAATGCCAGACCGGCGAAGAGATACTGCGGCTGATCACCGCAGCCCCCATCACTGCACTCGCGGTGCTCCCACCCGACACCCACGGCCAGGACAGCCAGCCAACCATCGTCTTCGGCAGCCCCCGAGGGATCGCCGCGTCGACCGTCCACCTCTGATCCCTCGTCCAACCAGAAGCCGACAGCCTGGCCCCAGCCCTGTGCCTCGTGAACGGGGAAGGCCCCGGATCGGGCAACGCGCCAGGCGAAGGCGATCATCAGCAGCCTCGGCGGCCTGCACCATATGTGTCTGCTGCCAGGCTGCGCACCAACCCCCTTTGCCCGCCGTGCAGATGCTCCGATGAGGCCTGCTGCTCGTGCAGCCACTGGCGGGTCTGCGCCTCGTCCGGTCTGCCGGGCCACCACACCCGAGGTGGACGCGGGCCGGCGCTGGACGAGTACGGAGGCGCTCTCGGTCAGTCGGTGGTCGCGCTCGTCGTCCACGCAGGCCAGATGGGTGTGTAGGAGGCGGGGGAGTCCATGTGGGCCGCGTCGTATGCGGAGACGGCTGCCGGAAAGCGGTGCACGGTGACGGACGGTTCCTCGGTGTCTCCGGTGACGCTGGTGGTGACTTGCCATGAGGTGACCGGCGACGCGGGGGGATCCGGCACCGGCAGCACCCGGGGAGACGGCGGTGGGGAGGACGGCTCCGGGAGCCTCAGCAGGCGGTAGAGGGTGGCGCGGAGCCGGGCGAGGGCATGCCCTGGTTCGACGAAGGCATGCTCCGCGGCCGCGGCGTATCGCTGGGGCGTGTGTTCACGTACGACGTCCTCCACCTGCTGGAGCAGGTCCCCGCGCGGGTCGAGGCGGGGCGCGAGGGCCGCCATGTCGTGAACGGCCGTCCCGGGCACTGCGTCACCGCCGAACGCGGCCAGCAGCAACGGCGTACCGGCTGCCGCGTCGTACAGCGTCACCGAACCGTGGTCGCCGATGAGGACATCCGCGGCGACGAGCGCGGGCCGCCAGGCATGGATGGGCGGCATCAGCAGCAGGCCCGCGTCCAGGGCGGCGGCCTGCAGGGTGTGGATCTGCCAGGCCCCGTGAGCCGACCAGACATTGGGGTGGATGATCGCGCCCACCCGGTAGTCGTCGTAGGGAAGCTGGGCGAGGAGACGCGCAAGAAGGTCCGGGCGACTTCCCAGAAGCGAGGTGCGTCCCCAGGTGGAACTGACCATGACCAGCCGCTGATGCTCCGCGATCCCCAGCGCGTCTCGGTATGCCTTCCTGCGCGGTCGGCTGCCGACCAGCTCGTCGAAACACGGGTCGCCGACCACCAGCGTGCGCCCGGCGGCCTTCGGGTGAGTGGCGAGCAACTGCTCTTCCTGCGTCGGATGCGAGACCGCCAGCCAGGCACGTCCCGTCTCCAGCAGAGTGTCGGACACGACCCCGGAGAGCCTGTCCGTCGAACTCCGTGAATCCGGCACGAACTTCTGAAAACCGACACCATGCGGCAGCACCAGCACCGGACAGTCACCTTCCGGCACATCGATGTTCTCGCTGGCGGAGAGGATGAGGTCGGGAGCGGCGTCCCCCAACTGCTCCCAGGGCATGACCCGGCATCCGGCAGCGTGGAGAAGGTCGAGGACGCCGGCATTGAAGGCGGACGTGGGGTCGTAGGCGAAGACGACAGTCACACGACTGTCACCGCGAAGAAGCGGCGGCAGCGTTTCGAGAACGCGCACGGTCGAGGTGACCGTACGGGCGGCGACGAGGGTACGTTCGCCGTGGAAGGTGCTCCAACGGTGGGCATCCCGCCCCACGGGCACGCGAAGCGGCTGGCTACCGAACAAGGAGGCCACCCCTAACAAACCCGTTCCTCCAGCCGGTCAGCGGCTCGCGGCTCGCGGCTCGCGGCTCGCGGCTCGCGGCTCGCGGCTCGCGGCTCGCGGCTCGCGGCTCGCGGCTCGCGGCTCGCGGCTCGCGG
>NZ_JBVJCT010000021.1:0-149130 GCF_055588305.1 Streptomyces sp. NPDC042002
GGGCGGGAAAAAAAGAAAAGTGCAGCCGAAAGGATCGAGGACGGTTTCGAAACGAGCCACCCAACACCGGCCCCCACACGTGGGGGTACCGCCGGACGGGGTGCCCGCCCCCACCGTGGGGGGCGCGGCCAAGAGGTCCAGATCTGAAATTCGGACACCTGGCCTGTGGGTCAGCCACTGTCGGCGGTGATGGTGACGCGGACGTAGCACCGACTGCTGTGCGTCACGTCCGACGACGGGTGCACGTCGGCGTGGCTGGACTCGCTGGTGGCCTTGCTGGCGGCGAGAATGAGCCACTCAAGTCATTGCAAATTTCTTACTGAAGTCCGCAAATATCGGATGGAACATGGGGTGGCCCCTCGGCGCCTTGCCTGTGCCGAGATTCCCATCCGTGCGCGGCCGGCGGACTCTGAACCGCGGAGCCCGGGGCTCCTGCGCCCCGGCGCCGTGCGTCGGACCGCTGCCGCTGCCGGCCTATCCGTGGTGGCCGGGGGCAAGCGGGTTGCCGGCACCGCGGACTACGTCGGCGATCCAGGCCATGGCCTCGGGCACGTCGTAGTTGCCGGCGTGCGGCTTGTTCCAGGCGAGCTGGTAGTCGACGTTCTTGACCTGTTTGTCCGCTTCGAGGGCGCGGTCGAGGTTGACCGAGACGATGAACGACGTGTCGCGGTCGCGGGTGCCGGTGCGCACGTACCAGTTCGGCGCGGTGTCGGCGCCGGTGCCGACGAAGTCCATCGGATTGATCAGGTGGACCTGGTCGTCGACGGTGGTGCTCCTCCTGCTGGTGTACTGGTCCCAGGTGAGCCCGGTGTCGTCCGTGCCGCTTCCGTCACCGGCGACGTTGTTGTGATTCCAGCTGTACTCGGTGTAGTTCATGTACTTCTGGGTCGGTGGGCCGAAGAGGTTGGTCTCGGTGCCGCTGGTGGTGTTGCCGTTGACGCCCACGGCGTCGAAGGCGGGAGTCGTCTTGAGGACGGCCTGGGTGGCGACGAAGGCGAGGTACTTCGCCATGTCGACGGAGAGCACCTTGTCGGTGGCGTTGTCCGCGTCGATCCAGTCGTTGACGTACGACTTGGTGGTGGGCGGGCCTCCGGGACCACCGGACTGGATCTCGAACGTGCCGCCCAGAGGCGGAATCGTGTTGGCGGGATCCGCCTTCATGTAGGTCTCCGCTGAGCGGATGACCTCTTTCCTGATGGTGTCGAGCATGTTCGCGGCGGTGAGCCGGGAGCCGTCGGGGTTGCGCAGCCCGAGGCGCTGCTCGTACGCGGGAAACCGGGCCGCGATGGCGGCGGCGTCCGCCGGCGAGGGGTTCTCGCCCGTGGTGTCGCGGGTGGCGAGGATGTTGAACAGCCACTCATAGGCGGTGTCGGCGTTGCCGAGGTCGGTGATCGGGCAGTACGCGTTGACGGCGAAGACGTCGTCGCGCAGGGTGCTTTGCCCCTTCGCGTCGATGCCTGCGGCGCCGATCGCGGCAAGGTAGGGGTTGTACTCGGTGCTGTTGCCGGACGCGCCCAGGATCGAGGACAGTGCGCCGCCGCCGCTGGTGCCGTTCACGACGATCCGCTCGGCGCTGCCGGGCATCGTCGCGTCGTTGAGGCGCAGGTAGCGGACGGCAGCCTTGGCGTCGACCACCGCGGCAGGGGCTTTGCCGGGAGAGGTGCCGTCGGCGCCGATCAGTCCGCGGCTGCGGTCGGCGACGTCGGCGAAGACATAGCCGGCCTTCAGCGCGGCGCCGACGTTGGACGTCGCGCTGTCGTAGGCGGTGCCGTCGGTCACGCCGGCCTTGATGTAACTGGCCATCCAGCCGGCGTTGTTCACCGCGAAGTAGATCGGCGCCTGCTGGTCGCCGAAGGCACTTTCGGGGACGAACACGTTCATGCTCTGGTAGCCGCAGGCGGTGTTGGGGATCGTGGTGCTGCCGCCGCCGGGACCGCCGGGCTGCTGCGCCGCCGCGGCCACCGGGTTCGCGACGTAGCAGATCTCCTTGTACCAGCGCACGTTCATCGGCTGGCCGTCGACCGACACGGTGATCGTCGTGTAGGCGGTGGAGTCGAAGGCCAGCGCGACGTCCTGCGGGTCTGCGGCCTGGCCGCTTCCCCGCGAGTGGGCCGCCCCGGTGCCGGCCGCCGCGAAGGAGGCGGGCACCGGGGCGGCCGTGAGCACCAGGGAGCCCGTGATCGCCATGACTCTCAGGAAGTCTCTACGGATCACAGGGTGTCCTTCTCGCTTGCCCGTCGCTCGGGTCAGTCCATCGCGTCCGAAGGACGCAGAGAGCCGCTGCATAGGGGTCTCCCCTCGTTGAGCACCAAGTGCTCCGCCGATGCCTTGGGCCAAGGCCTGATGGACGCTACAAGATTGTTAACAATATACCTAGCGATCTATCAGACACTTTTGCTGACACTTGCCCCTGTGGACTACCGGACAGCTCCCGGTCGGCGGGCCGCGTACGGCGCGACCGCCGCCTGCCCAGCGGGTTCGGCGTTTCGGCCAGGAACTTGACGCAGTGACGGAAGGGGACGGCACCAGCTTGCTGTGAACCGCGGAATGGCAGCTCCCTGCCTGCGTTCTCGCAGGTCAATGACTGTTTCCAGGCTGAACAGGGGCTCTGACTCCGCGGCGCGCCACACACCCAGTGGCCCCGCACAGGGGGGCGCGCGGGGCGACTACTGCCCTGTCCCCCACCGCACCGGGGCCATCTGCTTCGACATGATGCTCACCAGTTCGTACGCCGCGTGGCTGGCGGCGACGGACGTGATGTCGGCGTGGTCGTAGGCGGGGGCGACCTCGACGAGATCGGCGGAGACCAGATTGCAGTCGCTGAGGCCCCGCAGGATCTCCAGCAGTTCACGGGAGGTCAGCCCGCCCGCCTCCAGGGTGCCCGTGCCGGGGGCGTGCGCGGGGTCGAGGACGTCGATGTCGATGGAGATGTAGAGCGGGCGGTTGCCGACGCGCTGACGCAGTTGGTCGACGACCTCGTCGACGCCGCGCCGCATCACGTCGGCGGAGGTGACGATGCCGAAGCCGAGCTTGGCGTCCTCGTCGAGGTCCTGCTTGCCGTAGATGGGGCCCCGGGTGCCGACGTGCGAGAGGGCGGAGGTGTCGACGATGCCCTCCTCGACGGCGCGCCGGAAGGGCGTGCCGTGGGTGAACGCCTGGCCGAAGTAGTCGTCCCAGGTGTCCAGGTGGGCGTCGAAGTGGAGGACGGCGACCGGGCCGTGCTTCTTGGCGACGGCGCGCAGCAGGGGCAGCGCGATGGTGTGGTCACCGCCCAGCGTCATCAACCGGGCGCCGGTGGAGAGGAGTTCGTCGGCGCCGGCCTCGATGGTCTCCACGGCCTCGTCGAGGTTGTAGGGGTTGGCGGTGATGTCGCCGGCGTCCGCGACCTGGCTGTAGTGGTAGGGGTAGACGTCCTGCGCGGGGTTGTACGGGCGCAGTGTGCGGGAGGCCTCGCGGATGGCGTTGCTGCCGAAGCGGGCACCGGGACGGTAGGTGACGCCCCCGTCGAAGGGCACCCCGACGACGGCGACCTCCGCCTTGTCCACCTGGTCGAGCCGGGGCACCCGCCCGAACGTCGCGAGGCCCGCGAAGTGGACGGTGCGGTCCGACTCCACCGGCGGCACCGGCGGGGTCACTCCATTGGGGTGGGCGGTCATGGTGGGATCGGTACCTTTCCGGTGGCTCACTGGGGCGGGTTGCCGTGCTTGCGGGACGGCAGGTCCGCGTGCTTGGTCCGGAGCATCGCGAGGGACTTGATCAGGACCTCGCGGGTCTCGGCGGGGTCGATGACGTCGTCGACCAGGCCGCGCTCCGCCGCGTAGTACGGGTGCATCAGCTCGGCCTTGTACTCCTTGACCATGCGCGCCCGCATGACCTCGGGGTCCTCCGCCTCGGCGATCTGACGGCGGAAGATCACGTTCGCCGCGCCCTCGGCGCCCATCACGGCGATCTCGTTCGTCGGCCAGGCGTAGGTGAGGTCCGCTCCGATGGACTGGCTGTCCATGACGATGTAGGCACCTCCGTACGCCTTGCGCAGGATGAGGGAGATCCGCGGCACCGTCGCGTTGCAGTACGCGTAGAGCAGCTTCGCGCCGTGCCGGATGATCCCGCCGTGCTCCTGGGCGACACCCGGCAAAAAGCCGGGGACGTCGAGGAGCGTCACCAGGGGGATGCTGAAGGCGTCGCACAACTGCACGAAGCGCGCGGCCTTTTCACTGGCTTCGATGTCCAGCACCCCTGCCAGGTACTGGGGTTGGTTGGCGACGATGCCGACGACCATGCCGTCGAGGCGGGCCAGCGCGCAGATGATGTTGCGGGCCCAGCGCTCGTGGATCTCCAGGTAGTCGCCGTCGTCGACGAGCTCCTCGATGACCTTGGTCATGTCGTACGGGCGGTTGCCGTCGGCCGGGACCAGGTCGAGCAGCACCTCGCTGCGCCGGTCGGCCGGGTCCGACGAGGCGGCCCGCGGCGGGTTCTCGCGGTTGTTCTGCGGGAGCATCGACAGGAGGTAGCGCACCTCCGCGATGCAGGTCTCCTCGTCGTCGTAGGCGAAGTGGCAGACGCCGGAGGTCTCCGCGTGGACGTCGGCGCCGCCCAGGCCGTTCTGCGTGATCTCCTCGCCCGTCACCGCCTTCACCACGTCCGGCCCGGTGATGAACATCTGCGAGGTCTCACGGACCATGAACACGAAGTCCGTGAGCGCCGGGCTGTAGGCCGCGCCGCCCGCACACGGGCCCAGCATCACGGAGATCTGCGGGATGACCCCGGAGGCCCTGGTGTTGCGCTGGAAGATGCCGCCGTAACCGGCGAGAGCGCTCACGCCCTCCTGGATACGGGCACCCGCGCCGTCGTTCAGCGACACCAGCGGCGCACCGGCCGCGATGGCCATGTCCATGATCTTGTGGATCTTCGTGGCGTGCGCCTCACCCAGCGCGCCCCCGAAGATCCGGAAGTCATGGGCGTACACGAAGACCGTCCGGCCCTCGACCGTCCCCCAGCCGGTGATCACACCGTCCGTGTACGGCTTCTTCGCCTCCAGACCGAAACCGGTCGCCCGGTGCCGACGCAGCTGCTCGACCTCCTGGAACGAACCCGCGTCCAGCAGCAGCTCGATCCGCTCCCGCGCGGTCAGCTTGCCCTTGGCGTGCTGCGCCTCGGTCGCCCTCCCGCTCGGACCGCGTACGGCGGCTTCACGAACAGCCCACAACTCGGCAACCCTGCCGTTGATTGTCGTGGCGCTCCCGTGTGCCGAAGCGCTCTCCCGGATCGTCGACATGCACCATCCCCAACCCGGCCCGGCGGTACGGGCGACTCTGCGTTCCCGTGGGCGCCAAATGCCCACGCAGGTAATTGAAGTGGCCCGGGCAATGGGCCCGACACCGCTGACCACCCCTACTCTCGGCGCGATCACCCCTAGAGGAAGAGGGGTCCAATAGCTGCTGGCCGTCGGCCAGTTCTCGGTGCCGCGGCCATTCCTTGAGGTTTACCTGAGGTTCAGGTCCCCTGTGGCACGCCTATCCGTCTGACCAGCAATGATCCCACCCCAGGGGTAACTGGTCCTCCATTCCCCGGTGTTACCCGGGAAACACGACGAGGCGCAGCCGTAATGGCACGGACGCAATCGGGGGCCGCGTCGTTGGTACAGTTCGAGAAACCCGCCGAACGAGGAGAACCGGAGTGTCGTGCGGCCTGGGACACGTGCGGTGAATTCCCGGTGCATACCAAACGAGTTGGCCTGATGCCTCTGTACCGTGCGGGGACGGGGAGAGCGGACGGGGGTGCGGCAGCGCGCCCCGCCGACGCCTTTTGACATACAACGGAAAGGCTTCGCGGCTGTGTTGGTGGAGCGGGACGAACAGATCGGAAGGCTCACCTCCTTCATATCGGGGGCGGCCTCCGGCACGGCTCCCGGCGTCGCTCGCGGAGCCGGGCGGATCGCGGTGATCAGCGGGCCCGTCGCCTCGGGCAAGACGGCACTGCTCCACCGCGCGCTGGAGACCGCCGCGGACACCGGCCCGCAGGTGCTCACCGCCGTACCCTCGCCCGCGGAGCAGGCCATCGCCTTCGGCGTGGTGGAACAACTGCTGTGCGACGCCCCGGCCGTCGACGGGCTGCCGCCGCTGCGCCGGCCCGTGGCGCCCACCGGTCCGGACGCGCCGAGGGACGTCCCCCTCGACGTCCTGGAGGCGTTCCACGCCAGACTGACGACCGTACGGTCCCGCGGGCAGGTACTGATCGCGGTGGACGACGTGCAGTACGCCGACCCGCAGTCCCTGCAATGCCTGGCGCACGCGCTGCTGAGGGCCCCCTCGACCGGCGCTCCGATCACCCTGATGGTTACCCACGACCCGTACGCCGACGGCCCGGCCCCGCGCGTGCTGTCACGGCTGCTGCACCAGTGGCACGGGGTGCACCTGCGGCTGGCGCCGCTGAGCGTGGACGGCGTGGCACGGCTGCTCGCGGCCCGGGAGACCGGGCACGGCACCAGGACGACCGGGACCGTACCGGGCGTACCGGCCGCAGAGGCCACCGGGCAGCGCGCCCCGGGGCGCCCGGCCCGCCGCACCGCCCGGCAGACCGCCGCCCTGGCCGGCACCCTGCACGCGGCGACCGGCGGCAACCCGCTGCTGGTCCTCGGCCTGATGGAGGACCGCCTTGGCCGGCCGGGCGGCGAAGACCCCTACCGCGTACCGGCTCCGGAAGCGGGCGACGGGTACGACGGGGCGGACCCGCTGGAGACGGACGGCGCCTTCGGGCCGCGCCCGCCGATGGACCTCGCCGAGCTGAGCGACCCGGCGGCCGACCCGCTGCTGCACCCGGACGGCACCGCCGCGCCCGCCCCGGTCGTCGCGGGCCAGGCCGACGAGCAGTTCCTGCGCAACGCGCTGAGCTGCGTGCACCGCACCGGCCCCGACGGGCTGCGGGTGGCCCAGGGCATCGCGCTGCTGGGCTCGGCGGGCTCGATGGCGCTGCTGGCCCGGCTGATGGAGGTCGAGGAGCGCACCGCGGCCCGCGTGGTGAGCGCCCTGGACCGCGCCGGGGTGCTCGCCGGCACCCGCTTCCGGCACGGCGGCGTGCGGGCCGCCGTGGTGGAGAGCCTGGCCGACGACGCGGTCACCCGGCTGCGGCTGCGCGCCGCCCGGCTGCTGTACGCGGACGGCGCCTCGCCCATGGTGGTCACCGCCCAGCTCCTCGCGCACGAGATGCCCGCGCCCGAGGAGGAGTGGGCGCCCCGGGTGCTGCGGGAGGCCGCGCGCACCGCGCTGGCCGCGCAGCGCGTCGCCCTGGCGGTGCGCTGCCTGCGGCTGGCGGAGGACTGCTGCGCGGACGAGGCCGAGCGGATGCAGCTCCGCGCGACGCTCGCCAAGTACATCTGGTGGGTCGAACCCTCGGCCTGGGCGCAGCAGTTGCGCTCGCTGCTCGGCGCGGTCCGCGACGGGCTGCTGCCGCCCGCCGACACCCTGCGGCTCGTGCGCGACCTGCTGTGGAACGGCTGGACCGACGACGCCTCGGGCGCGCTGTGCCAGGTGCTGGCGGAGGTGCCGGACGAACCGGACGAGCCACTCGCCGCCGAACTGCGCACTCTGTGGCTCCTGTTGGCCGGCACCTACCCGACCGTCCTGGAGCAGCTCGACGGGGCGCCGGTCGCCTCCGCCGACGCCGCCCTTG
This sequence comes from Streptomyces sp. NPDC042002, assembly GCF_055588305.1. Classification (NCBI taxonomy): domain Bacteria; kingdom Bacillati; phylum Actinomycetota; class Actinomycetes; order Kitasatosporales; family Streptomycetaceae; genus Streptomyces; species Streptomyces sp. NPDC042002. The sequence continues at coordinate 7,669 of NZ_JBVJCT010000021.1, forward strand.
CCGGGGACCCGGTACCGACGCCGGCCAATCCCCGGCTGGAGGCGGCGCGGGTGCTGCACGCGGTGCTGGGCGCGGCCGGGGCGGGGGAGGCCGCCGACGAGGAGCTGGCCGACACCGCGGAGCGGCTGCTGGCCGCGACCCGGCTGACGGAGGAGACCCACCTGGGGATGCGCGGCTGTCTGCTGGCGCTGCTGTACGCGGACCGGCTGGGCACGGCCACCGTGTGGACGGACCGGCTGCTGGCGGAGGCGGCGGAGCGACGGGCGCCGGGCTGGACGGCGGTGCTGCGCGGGATGCGCGCGCACATGTCGCTGCGCCGGGGCTGCCTGGCGGAGGCCCGGCACATGGCGGAGCAGGCGCTGGAGCAACTGCCGCCGCACAGTTGGGGCGTGGGCGTGGGGATGCCGCTGGCCGCGCTGATCGAGGCGCGCACCGCGATGGGCGACCACGAGGCGGCGGCCGAGCTGGTGCGCCGGCCGGTGCCGGAGGCGATGCTGCGCACCCGCTACGGACTGCACTACCTCTACGCGCGTGGCCGGCACCGGCTGGCCACCGGCCGGCACCACGCGGCGCTGAACGACTTCGCCGCCTGCGGCGGGCTGATGCGGCGCTGGGACATGGACCGCTCGGCGCTGGTGCCGTGGCGGGTGGGCGTGGCCGAGGCGTGGCTGGCGCTGGGCAGCCGCGACGAGGCGGAACGGTTCGCCCGCGAGCAGCTCGCCGGGGACGCCGGTCCCCGGGTGCGCGGGCTGGCGCTGCGGGTGCTGGCCACCGCCCGCCCGGCCGCGGAGCGCCCGGCGCTGCTGGGCGAGGCGGTGTCGCTGCTTCAGGACAACGGCGACTGGTACGAACTGGCACGGGCGCTGAGCGACCTGGGTGCGGCGTACAAGCAGCTCGGTGACACGGCCCAGTTCAAGCTGCACACCCGGCGGGCCCGTCGGATCGCCAAGGGCTGCGCCGCGCAGGAGCTGTACCGCGCGCTCCAGCCGTGCCAGGACCGCGCGGACGGCGCGCAGCGGCAGACCGCTCCCGCGCTGTCCGCCGGCGACGCGCCGACGCGGCTCGCGGACCGCACCATGTCGCCCCGCCCGGACAGGGCCGCGGGCCGGCGGCACTCTGCGGCGCCGGCCTCGCTGACGGACGCCGAGCGCAGAGTGGCGGCGCTGGCCGCGCACGGATACACCAACCGGGAGATAAGCGCCAAGCTCTTCATCACCGTCAGCACCGTGGAGCAGCACCTCACCCGGGTCTACCGGAAAATCAACATAACCCACCGTCAGGACCTGCCGGTGAGTCTGGACACAGATGTCGCACACACCGCATGACCCGTACGCCGCGGCCCAGATCCCCGGCACCGAGAGGACTTCCGCCCCGCGACTGCTCGCGGTCAGCGACCTGCACATCGGGATGGCCGACAACCGGCCCATCACCGAGTCGCTGCGCCCGGCGCACGAGGACGACTGGCTGATCGTGGCGGGGGACGTCGGCGAGCTGACCGACGACATCGCCTGGGCGCTGCGGCTGCTGGCAGGACGCTTCGCCAAGGTGATCTGGACGCCGGGCAACCACGAACTGTGGACCGCGCGCGAGGACCCGGTGCAACTGCGCGGCGAGGCCCGCTACCGGTACCTGGTGCAACTGTGCCGGGACCTGGGCGTGAGCACACCGGAGGATCCGTGGCCGGTGTGGCGCGGCCCGGGCGGCCCGGTCGCGGTCGCCCCGCTGTTCCTGCTGTACGACTACACCTTCCGGGTGCCGGGCACGACGACCAAGGAGGAGTCGCTGGCCAGGGCGCACGAGGCGGGCGTGGTGTGCACCGACGAGTACCTGCTGCACCCGGACCCGCACCCGACCCGCGACGCCTGGTGCCGGGCCAGGGTGGCGGAGACCCGCGAGCGGCTGCTGGCGCACGACCCGGCGGTACCGCTGGTGCTGGTGAACCACTTCCCGCTGGTGCGCGAGCCCACGGACGTGCTGTGGCACCCGGAGTTCGCCCAGTGGTGCGGCACGGTGCTCACCGCCGACTGGCACCGCCGGTTCACCACCGCCGCGGTCGTCTACGGACATCTGCACATCCCCAGGACCACCTGGTACGACGGCGTGCGGTTCGAGGAGGTGTCGATCGGCTACCCGCGCGAGTGGCGCCGACGCGGCCACCCCAGGGGCCTGCTGCGGCAGATCCTGCCCGAGCCCGGCCGGCCGGAGGCCCGCGCCACGACCGGCGCGGAGAGCACCACCGGGACGGGTGCGCGCCGGGCGGAGGAGGCAGCGACGTGATCGAGGCACTGCTGCCGGACGCGGCCGTCGCGGTCGAGGCCTTCGGGCCGGACGGCTCGGCGACGCTGTACCCGGAGGAGGCGGAGCTGGTGGCCCGCACCACCGACCAGCGCCGCGAGGAGTTCACCACCGTACGGGCCTGCGCCCGCCGCGCGATGACGGCGCTCGGCCTGCCGCCCGCCCCGGTGCTGCCGGGCGTGCGCAACGTGCCCCGCTGGCCCGAGGGCGTGGTGGGCAGCCTGACGCACTGTGCCGGCTACCGGGCGGCGGTGCTGGCCCGCGACACCGACCTGGCGATGGTCGGCATCGACGCCGAGCCGGACCGGCCGCTGCCGGACGGGGTGCTGGAGTCGATCGCCCTGCCGCGCGAACTGGCCTGGGTGCGGGCGGGGGCGGGCGGGCGGCTGTGCCGGGACCGGCTGCTGTTCAGCGCCAAGGAGGCCGTATACAAGACCTGGTTCCCGGCGCTGGGCAGCGAGTTGGACTTCGACGACGCCGACATCGCCTTCCGCACCGAGCACGAGGACGCCCTCACCGGCGCCGCGCGCGGCGTCTTCGCGGCGCGCGTGCTGCGGCCCCGGCACGCCCCGGACGGCCGGCTGGTCGACCGCTTCGCGGGTCGCTGGCTGTCCGGGCGCGGCATCGTCGTGACGGCGATCACCGTGCCGGCCCGGCGGGCGACGGCCGTGGCTCCCGGTACCCCGGGTACGGGGCGCAACCAGGGTGGATAGGGGTTGTCGGGGTTTGCGGCCGGTCCTTAGCGTGAGGTGACCGGCACGACCGCGCCGGGCCGCTCGCGGCGACCGTCTCACGGGGCCCGGCCCGACTCCGCGCGTTCCGGCTCCGCCGGAACAGGTCTCCGGTTTCCCCGGAAACGATGTGGAATCGGCCCGAGAGGTATTCCAGATGACGTCAGCCAGCGCGCCTCCCACCACCATGCTCGTGCCGGACTTCCCCTTCTCCTACGACGACTGGCTGCGCCACCCGGCCGGGCTCGGCACGCTGCCGGCGCACCGGGCCGGCACCCCGGTGGCCGTGGTCGGCGGCGGGATGGCCGGGATGACCGCCGCGTACGAACTGATGCGGCTGGGGCTGCGCCCGGTGGTGTACGAGGCGGAGCAGGTGGGCGGCCGGATGCGGTCGCTGTCCTTCCCCGGGGCGCCCGGGTGCGTGGCGGAGATGGGGGCGATGCGTTTCCCGCTCTCCGCCCGCGCCCTGTTCCACTACGTGGACCTGCTGGGGCTGTCCACCCGCCCCTTCCCGAACCCGCTGGCCCCCACCACCCCCAGCACCCTGATCGACCTGGGCGGTGAGCGGCACAGCGCCCGCGTGGTGGAGCAACTCCCGGACGTCTTCCAGGAGGTGGCGGTCGCCTGGGAGAAGGCCCTGCAGGAGCGGGCCGAACTGGCCACCATGCGCGACGCGGTGCAGCGCCGCGACGTGGACCTCCTCAAGCAGATATGGAACCGTCTGGTCAGGGAGTTCGACGACCAGTCGTTCTACGGTTTCCTCGCGACGAGTTCGACGTTCCAGTCCTTCCGGCACCGCGAGATCTTCGGGCAGGTGGGCTTCGGCTCCGGCGGCTGGGACACCGACTTCCCCAACTCGCTGCTGGAGATCCTGCGGGTCGTCTACACCGAGGCCGACGACAACCAGGTCTCCATCGACGGCGGTTCACAGCGGGTGCCGCTGGGGCTCTGGGAGCACGCTCCGGAGGCGCTCGCGCACTGGCCGGCCGGCACGTCGCTGGCCTCGCTGCACGGCGGGCGCACCCGCCCGGCCGCGGCGGCCGTGGCGCGCGACGGTGACCGCTTCGTCGTCACCGACGCGGACGGCGACCGCGAGCGGTTCGCTGCGGTGGTCTACACCCCGCACGTGTGGACCCTGCTGAACCGGGTGGCGTGCGATCCGGCGCTGCTGACCCCGCCGCTGTGGACGGCGGTGGAGCGCACCCACTACATGGGCGCCTCCAAGCTGTTCGTGCTCACGGACCGTCCCTTCTGGCACGACCTCGACCCGCTCACCGGGCGGCCGGCGATGAGCATGACGCTCACCGACCGGATGCCGCGCGGGGTGTACCTCTTCGACGACGGCCCGGACCGGCCCGGTGTGATGTGCCTGTCGTACACCTGGAACGACGACTCGGCGAAGATCTCCACGCTGAGCACCGCGCGACGCCTGGAGGTACTGCTGGAGCGGCTGGCCGAGATCTACCCGGACGTGGACATCCGCTCCCACGTGGTGGGCGACCCCATCACCATCACCTGGGAGAACGAGCCGCACTTCATGGGCGCCTTCAAGTCGAACCTGCCCGGCCACTACCGCTACCAGCGCCGGCTGTTCACCCAGTTCGTGCAGCGCGACCTCGCCGCGCACCGGCGCGGATTCTTCCTGTGCGGCGACGACGTGTCGTGGACGGCCGGCTTCGCGGAGGGCGCGGTGACCACCGCGCTCAACGCGGTGTGGGCCGTCCTCGACCACCTCGGCGGCGCCACGCACCCCGACAACCCGGGCCCCGGTGACCTCTTCGACGCGCTGGCTCCTGTGGAACTGCCCTACGACGGCTGAGGGTCCGCACCGATGGCGCCCCCGTCCCGGCGAACCGGGACGGGGGCGGCGTCCGTTGTACGGAAGGTCTCGCCCCTGGAGCTTGGGCGGGCGCCAACTACGCTGCCGGGAAGCGCTGTTCCTCGGCGGCCATGCGGGCCAGGGCCTTCTTGTCGGGCTTGCCGTTGCGGTTGAGCGGGAACTGATCGAGCACCACGACCTTGTTGGGCTGCTCGAAGGCGGGCAGCACCGCGCACAGCCGCTCCCGCCAGTGGGCGGCGTCGCGCCGCTCGTCGTCCTCGACGAAGAACACCAGCCGGGAGCCGAGGAGTTCGTCGTCCACCGGCACGATGCGGGTGGAGCAGCCCTCGCCGGCCACCTTGCGCTCGATCAGCTCGGGGTAGAGCGTGTAGCCCAGGCGGTGCACGGCGAACTTGCGGCCCAGCACGTGGAGGTTGCCCTCCGCGTCGAGGTGGCCGAGGTCGCCGGTGGGCTGCCAGCCGGTCGGCGCGGGCACCACGGTGCCGTCGTCGGCGATCTGGCCCTCCAGCGCGTCGGGGGTGTCCACCTCGATCTCGCCGGGCCGCCCGGCGGGCAGTTCGCGGCCGTCCTCGTCGACGACGCGCAGCCGGATGCCGTCCATGGCCCTGCCGCAGGCGACCGGGTTCTCCAGGGTGGCGAAGGAGATGTTGCCCAGCTCGGTGGAGCCGTAACTGTCCAGCAGCGGCAGCCCGTACTCCTTGACGTAGCCCTCGACCAGCGGCGCGTCGAGCGGGGCCGCGCCGACGCAGAACATGCGCACCCCGGCCAGGTGCTCGCGCAGCCCGGCCTGTCTGGTGGCCATGCCCAGGATGCTGCGGTAGCTGGAGGGGGTGGCGTCGACGACGGTGGTGCCGGCGTCGCGGGCCATGCGCAGCGCCCGGTCCAGCCGGCGGTAGGGGGCGATCACCAGGGAGCAGCGGGTGAGGTGGGCGATGAGCACCATCGACAGCCCGTACTGGTGGGCGAAGGGCAGCAGCGGCAGCAGCACGTCGTCGGGCCGGTGGCCGACCTGGGCGGCGTTGCGCCGCAGGTTGGTGAGGAACTTGGCGCCGGACTTCACCACGCCCTTGGGGGAGCCGGTGGAGCCGGAGGTCCACATGATCAGCCCGTCGGGCAGCTCGCCCCAGGCGTCGAACGACAGCCCGGCGCCGGCGGGCACGCGGTCGGCCGCGTCCACCATCAGCTCGTACAGGTGGATGGGGTCGGCGTCCTGGTCGATGGGGGTCTCGTCGTCCACCAGGGTGACCTTGACGCCGGTGCGCAGGGCGATGCGGCGGGTCTCCTCCTTGTGCTCCTGCTGGTCGACGAGGACGATCGAGGCGCCGACGTGCATCAGCGCGTAGAGCACGCACACGTAGTTGGCCGAGTTGCCCGCCTTGAGCATGACCCGGTCGCCCAGGCCGACACCGCGGTCGCGGATCACATCGGCGACGCGCAGGGCGTCCTGCTCGAACTCGGCAACGGGCCGCACCGAGTCGGCTGCGAAGATCTTCGCGGTCATCGGTCGCACACTGTCCTTCCTCTGGACCGGACGGGACCGGAGGCGGCGCGCGGTGCGCCGTGCCTGGGCGGTCCGGCTGGTCCGGTGGGTGAATCGCGGAATCGCGGGCTTCACGAGAGACGGGGAGACCGGTCGGTCCCGCCCGGTTGACGCGGGTCTCCGCACGGCACGCTATGCAGTCGGGGTGCGGGCGGGTACCCCAGACCGGCCCCTGCCGCCCCCTGTCAACGCCACCTCGGGGGCCGGCCGGGGGTCGGCCGGAGTCCTCAACTCCCTTGCGCTTCAGTCCGGTTCGGAAGCGGGCAGCGAGATGAGCTGGTCGTGCACGAGGTTGACGACCTCGCGGCGGTGGGAGTCGAGGTAGCCGCGCGGCGCGGGGAACACCTCCAGGTCGAAGAGGCCGGCCGTGCACCGGCGCCACGCCCGCATCCCGGCGAGCGGGGCACGGTCGTCGTGGTGTCCGGCGAGCGCGACCACCCGGCAGGTGAGGGCCGGCGGGCCGATACTGCCGTGGTTGGCCGGTCCGGTGCACCCGGAGACGAAGAGGGTCAGCGGGGCGGCGTGTTCCTCCTGCTCCAGACGGCGGGCGACGGCGTAGGCGAGCTCGGCGCCGAGCCGGTGGCCGAAGAGGGCCAGCGGTCGGTCGGCCCAGCCGCGGATCGACTCGAAGATCTTGTCCACCAGTCCCGCGCGGTCGCCGCCTTCCTGTTCCTCCTCCGTGGTCCCCGCGGGGTACTGGATGATCAGCAACTCCACGGTGGGCAGCAGCAGTTCCGACATGGCGAGGTAGCAGACGGAGGAGTTGCGCCGGCTGGGGAAGCAGATCATGCGGTACGTGCTGGGGACCGCGGGCTGCCGGATCTGGATCAGGGTGACGGCGTCCGGGGTGCCCTCCCTGGTGGAGTGCTCGGTGCACTCGGGTCTCATGTGCCCCGGAGCTCCGCCTCGGGCGCGGTCAACGGCGGGCGGTGGGCTCTGTACCAGGCGACGGTCTCGGCGAGACCCTCGGTGAAGTCGTGGCGGGGCCGGTAGCCCAGCTCGTCACTGATCTTGGTCCAGTCCACCGAGTAGCGCCGGTCGTGGCCCTTGCGGTCGGTGACGCGCTCCACCCGCTCCCAGCCCGCGCCGCACGCCTCCAGCAGCAGCCCGGTCAGCTCCTTGTTGGTCAGCTCGGTGCCGCCGCCGATGTTGTACGTCTCCCCCGCCCGGCCGCCGGTGAGGACGGCGAACAGCCCTTGGCAGTGGTCGTCCACATGCAGCCAGTCGCGTACGTTCTCCCCGTCGCCGTACAGCGGGACGGTGCCACCGGCGAGCAGTCGGGTGACGAACAGCGGGATGATCTTCTCCGGGTACTGGTGAGGCCCGTAGTTGTTGGAGCAGCGGGTGACGCGCACGTCCAGGCCGTGGGTGCGGTGGTAGGACAGCGCGAGCAGGTCGCTCGCGGCCTTGGAGGCGGAGTACGGGGAGTTGGGGGCGAGCGGGTCGCTCTCCTTGGAGGAGCCGGTGGGCACCGAGCCGTACACCTCGTCGGTGGAGACGTGGACGAAGGGGCCGGTGCCGTGGCGCAGCGCGGCCTCCAGCAGGGTGTGGGTGCCGAGCACGTTGGTGCGCACGAACGCGTCGGCGTGGGCGATGGAGCGGTCCACGTGGGACTCGGCGGCCAGGTGTACGACGGCGTCGTGCTCGGCGACCAGCCGGTCCACCAGGGCCGCGTCGGTGATGTCGCCGTGCACGAAGGAGAAGCCGGGCTCGTCCTGGACGGCGGCCAGGCCGGCACGGTCGCCGGCGTAGGTGAGGGCGTCCAGGACGGTGACGCGGACGTCGTCGCCCAGCGGCTTTTCGGGGCCGAGGACGGTGCGCGTCAGGTGGGAGCCGATGAACCCGGCCGCTCCCGTGATGAGGATGTTCATGAGCGGATCTGCACCTTGCTGTGGTCGCCGAGGATCAGTCGGTGGGCCTGGGGCGTACGGGGCGCGGGGGTGACCTGCACATGTCGTCCTATCACGGAGGCGGCGATGCGGCGCACGCCCTCGATGACCGTGCCGGCCAGCACGATGGAGTACTCGACCTCGCTGTCCACCACCAGGCAGTCCTCCGCGACGGAGGTGAACGGACCGATGTACGAGCCCTCGACGCGGGTGCCTCGGCCGATGACGGCCGGGCCGACGATGCGGGACCGGGTGACGACCGCGCCCTCCTCCAGCACGACCCGGCCGACGACGTCGCTGTCCTCGTCGACGGTGCCGGCGCAGGCGGGGGTCAGTGAGTCGAGCACCGAGCGGTTGACCTCCAGCATGTCGGCGGCGTTGCCGGTGTCCTTCCAGTAGCCGTGGACGGTGGAGGAGGTGACGTCCCGGCCTTGGTCGAGCAGCCACTGGAGGGCGTCCGTGATCTCCAGCTCGCCGCGCGCGGAGGGCCGGATGGCGGTGACCGCGTCGTGCACGGCGGGGGTGAAGAAGTACACGCCGACGAGGGCCAGGTCGCTCTTGGGAAACGTCGGCTTCTCCTCCAGGCCGGTGACGAGGCCCTCGGCGTCGAGGGTGACGACGCCGAACGCGGAGGGGTCGGGGACCCGCGTGAGCATGATCTGCGCGGCGGGCCTGCGGGTGCGGAATTCCTCCAGTTGTTCGCTGATCCCGCCGAGCAGGAAGTTGTCGCCGAGGTACATCACGAAGTCGTCGTCGCCCAGCCAGTCGCGGGCCACGCGCACCGCGTGCGCCAGGCCGAGCGGCTGGTGCTGGGGGATGTAGGTGACGCTGATGCCGAAGCGGGAGCCGTCGCCGACGGCGGCGCGGATCTCCTCCGCGGTGTCGCCGACGATGATGCCCACGTCGGTGACCCCGGCCTCGGCGATCCCCTCCAGCACGTAGAAGAGGATGGGCTTGTTGGCGACCGGCACGAGCTGCTTGGCCGAGGTGTGGGTCAGGGGGCGCAGGCGGGTGCCGGAGCCTCCCGACAGGACGAGTGCCTTCACGGCGTCTCCTCGCTCAGGGGTGCGGCCGGCGAGGACGGATGACGTACGCGGTCCTCGTGGCGCGGCAGCAGACCGCGGGCCTCCGCCTCGGCGATGCCGGGCGCCCGGTCGTCCTTGGGGGAGAGCACCGGGGCGGTACCGGGCGCCCAGACGATGCCCAGCTCCGGGTCGAGCGGGTGGACGCCGTGCTCGCGGGCGGGGTCGTAGCCCGAGGTGGTCAGGTAGACGACGGTGGCGTCGTCGGTGAGGGCCTGGAAGGCGTGGCCGAGGCCTTCGGAGAGGAAGACCGAACGGCGGTCCCGGTCGTCCAGGAGCACGCCCTCCCACTGGCGGTAGGTGGGCGAGCCGACGCGCAGGTCCACGATCACGTCGAGGACGGCGCCCCGCACGCAGCTGACGTACTTGGCCTGCCCGGGCGGCACATCCGCGAAGTGCACGCCGCGTATCACGCCCCGGCGGGAGGTGGAGCAGTTGACCTGCGCCAGCTCCAGGCGGCGTCCGGTGGCCCTCTCGAACGTCTCGCTCCGGAAGGCTTCCAGGAACGTGCCGCGTTCGTCCTCGTGAAGGTGCGGCTCGTACAGCCACGCGCCCTCCAGCGACAGGGGTTTCACGTTTCCACAGCCTTTCGGGTCCGGGGGTCGGGCGCGGCGAGGTCCGCGTCCGCGAAGGCGTCGGCCAGCGCGGTGCGCCAGGGCCGCATCGGGGGCAGGCCGACCGCGGCCCACCGGTCGTGGCCCAGCACGCTCCAGGTGGGCCGCACGGCGGGCCGGTCCAGCCGGGAGCTGTCGACGGGACGCACCCGGCCGGGGTCGTGGCCGGTGGCCCGGAAGACCTCCCGGGCCAGTTCGTACCAGGTGGTGCCGCCTGCGCCGGTGGCGTGGAAGACACCGTGGGCACGGTCGGCGGGCAGAGTGCCCAGGGCGATCAGCCGGTCGGCCACGTCGGGCGCCCAACTGGGCTGCCCGTGCTGGTCGTCGACCACGTCGACGGCGCGTCCCGGCTCACGGGCCAGGCCGGCCATGGTGTGCGCGAAGCCGCCCCGCTCGCGCCCGTAGAGCCAGGCGGTGCGCACCACCGCGCCGGTACGCGGCAGGTGCCGCGCCACGGCGCGTTCGCCCACGAGCTTGGTGCGCCCGTAGGCGGTGCGCGGGGCGGGGTGGGCGTCCTCGGCGTAGGGGCGGCCACGGTCCGCCGGGGTGCCGGAGAAGACGTAGTCGGTGGAGACGTGCAGCAGTCTGCCGCCGGTGGCGGCGCAGGCGCGGGCCAGGTGGTCCGTGCCGGTGCCGTTGACGGCGAGGGCCGCGGCCTCCTCGGTCTCGGCGAGGTCGACGGCCGTCCAGGCGGCGCAGTTGACGACCACGTCGGCCCGGGCGCCGGCGACCGCGTCGGCGACGGCCGCCGGGTCGGTCAGGTCCAACTCGGCCCGCCCGCTCGTCATGGGGTCGGCGCCGCGGGCGGTGAGCTGGGCGACGACCTCGCCGCCGAGCATGCCGGTCGCGCCGATCACCATCCATCGCAACGCGGCCGGGTCCTCTCCCACCGCCGTGTCCGTCCGCCCCACCGACACTTCGTTTTGCAAAGAGTAATTCGGCGTGATCACGCAGCGATGCTAGGAGGCGTTTTCGAGCGATCGCAACAGTCGGTCACCGGTAGATTGACGAATAGGGGTGGTGAATTCCACCGACCGCATCCGGCCCCGATTCCCCCTCATTCCCCCTAGCCCGGCCGAACGACCCCTACGCACGGGGAAAGCCGGTCCGCGGCCCGGATCCGAGTGCTAGACAGGGGCAGCACCACTTCTGTGTCCCATTCAGTCGGCGCTCGACGTGCGGCCGGTGGCGCGACATTCTTGCGCGAGAGCCCGGACCCTCGTTTACGCGTCCCACGCGATTCGCAGGCGTAAATGAATTCTCAACCACCCATGGATTCTGCCGTCGTGGTCGACGGACTGGTCAAGAAGTACCGGGACCGCGACCGACCGGCGGTGGACGGCTTGAGCTTCTCCGTCCGCCGGGGAGAGATCTTCGGATTCCTCGGCCCCAACGGCGCCGGCAAGACCACCACGATCGGCGTCCTCACCACCCGCGTCGCCCCCACGGCGGGGCGCGCGTATGTGCAGGGCGTGGACGTGGTGGCCCAACCCGCCCGCGCCCGGCGGGCGTTCGCCGTCGTGCCGCAGCGCAACAACCTCGACCGCTCTCTGACACTCCGTCAGAACCTGCTGTTCCACGCCGGTTACCACGGCATGGGCCGGGCCGAGCGGCGCCGGCTCGCCGACGAGTGTCTGGACTGGGTGGGGCTGACCGAACGGCGCAACGCGCGCGGCGACGAGCTCTCCGGCGGCCAGGCCCAACGGGTGATGATCGCCCGGGCGTTGATGCACCGCCCCCAGGTCCTCTTCCTGGACGAGCCGGCCACCGGACTCGACCCGCAGGCGCGGCTGTTCATCCACGAGCGGGTCGCCGAGCTCAGCTCGCGGGGCGTCACCACCGTGCTGACCACCCACGACATGGACGAGGCCGCGAAGCTCTGCGACCGGGTCGGCATCGTGGACCGCGGCAAGCTGCTCGCCCTGGACACCCCCGAGGCCCTGATGAAGAGCCTGAGCGCCACCGCGGTCGGGCTCACCGTGCGACCCGCCCGCGCCGGCGACGAGGAGATCGTCCGGCTGCTGGGGAAACTGCCGGCGGTGGACCGGGTCGAAGTGGTGCGCCAGGAGGACCAGGAGCCGGCCGGCCAGGACGCCGGCGCCGTCGTACGGCTCCGCCTCTACAGCGACGCGCCGTCCGGCGCGGTGCTGCCGGGTGCCATCGCGGCCCTCACGGAAGCGAGTTGCGACATCAAGGACATCAGCATGGGCACTGCCTCACTGGAGGACGTCTTCATCGAACTGACCGGTCGGGAGCTGCGATGACGGCCACCACCGCCCCCGACCCGGTCCGGGACTTCCCCGCCGCCCTGCGACCGGCCCGCACCGACGTGCGCACCGCCGCCCGCACCTTCTTCTTCATCCTGTGGCGGGACGTCTTCGTCACCGGCCGTGAGCTGGGCCCCTTCCTCGCCCAGGTGCTCGTCGAGCCGTTCTTCATCCTGTTCGTCTTCGGCAAGGTGCTGGGCGAACTCGGTTACGTCAGCGGCTTCAACCAGGTCCTGCTGCCCGGCGTGGTGGCCCTCAACAGCTTCCTGGTCAGCCTGCAGAACACCGCCCTGCCGCTGGTCATCGACTTCTCCTGGACGAAGGAGATCGAGGACCGGCTGCTCGCGCCCATCCCCACCAGCCTGGTGGCCGTGGAGAAACTGGTCTTCGGCGCGCTGCGCGGCGTCATCGCCTCGCTGGTGATGATCCCGGTCGGATTCCTCGTCCTGGACGACGTCTCCTGGCCCATGGACAAGTTCGCCGCCACCCTCGGCGTGCTGCTGATGGGCGCGCTGGCCGGCAGCACCGTCGGCCTGACCATCGGCACGCTCGCCCCGCCCCGGCACATCAGCGTCATCTTCGCGGTGACCCTCACCCCGCTGATGTTCACCGGCTGCGCCCAGTTCCCCTGGCACGGGCTCGCCGGCATCCGCTGGTTCCAGGTGCTGTGCACGCTCAACCCCCTCACGTACGTCAGCGAGGGCATCCGCGCCCTGCTGCTGCCGCCGGGCGGCCCCGGGTCCATCCCGCTCTGGATCGACCTCACCGCCCTCGGCGGGGCCATCGTGATCTTCGGCCTCATCGGCATCAAGGGCTTCCACCGCAGGGCGCAGGACTGATCCTGCGGAGGCGCGGGAACTCCCCGCCGCTCCCCCTCATCCCTCGCCCCTCCCGGCCCCGTGTCCGGACCTGCGCCCGCCGGTCCGGAAGCGGGGCCGCGCCTGTCCCCGACGACTCTCCCTCGACGAACCACCCCTACCAGCAGAGGCGTTCCAGCATGATGACCCACACCGCCGCACCGGACCGGACCGGGACGGCGATCGTGTTCCCCGGCATGGGCCCCTCCGCCTTCGCGGAGGTCGGCAAGTTCCTCCTGCTCGACCCGTACGCCCGCGAACGGCTCGCCCAGGCCGACGAGGCCCTCGGCCACTCGGTCTTCGACCGCTTCCGCGACTCCGAGGAGGACTACTCCGTCCACTCGCAGATCGCCTTCCTGGTCAACTCCCTGGCGATGGCCGACCGGGCCGTCGCCGAACTCGGCCTCTCCCCCACCGTGATCACCGGCCCCAGTTTCGGCCAGAAGGCCGCGGCGGCCTGGTCCGGCGCGCTGTCCTTCGCCGACGTCGTCCGGCTCACGGCCGAACTGGCGTGCTGCGAGGAGGAGTTCTTCGCCACCTCCCACCCGGACGTGGTCACCCACTCCTTCGTGCGCACCCCGCAGGAGCAACTGGCGGAGATCCTCGCCGACTTCGACGCGCGCGGCACCTGGTACGACTTCTCCGGCCGACTCGACGAGGCCTTCCACATGGTGTCCGTGCGCGAGCGGGACCTCGACGCGTTCAAGGCGCGCATCAGCGCGGCCGGCGGGTACTCCATGTACTCGATGCGCCCGCCGGTGCACGCGGCCTCGTTCTCCGCGCTGCGGCGCAAAGCCGAGGAGGAGGTCTTCGCCCGGTACGAACTGGCCGACCCGGCCCTTCCCGTGGTCTCCGACCACGACGGAAGCGTGGTGCGGACGGCGGCGGAGCTGCGCTCGATGATGCTGGACACGTTCGACCGGCCGATCCACTGGCCCAGCGTCGTGGAGACCCTCACGGGGCTGGACGTGGGCACGGTGTGCGTGACCGGGCCGGACAACCTGTTCCACCGGCTCGACCTCACGCGCTCCTCGTTCACGGTGCGGACCGTGGGGCTGCCCAAGAAGCGGGAGAGGGAGCGGCCGGGGCGGCGCATCGCGTCCTGATCACACACCGGGGCCCGGGCCGAGCGGTTCTTCCGCCCGGCCCGGGCCTCAGTCGTACGCGGGCCCCGGCCCACGCTCCCGGCACCTCGCGTGGGGACGTGGGGGCCCGGGGTGCAGGGGCGGCGCCCCGCGGACGGCGCCCCGCGAAGGACGGAAAGGGCGGCACCGCCGGCGGGGTGCCGGTGGTGCCGCCCCTCGGGTCCTCAGCGGGAGGTGTCGAGCCAGGACTCGACCGCCCCTGCCGTCTTCCCCGCGTGCTCCTCCATCATCGTGAAGTGGTTCCCCGGTACATCGGCCGCCGTGTGGTCGAGATCCCAGTACGAGCGCCAGTCACCGTCCGAACCCCGACGCCAGTCGAAGAACGGCTCACCGGCCCGCAGGAGCAGCGTCGGCGTCTTGACCGCCGTCGGCTTCCACCCGCCGAAGAGCCGGAAGTACGCGCCCATGGCGAGCAACCGCTCGTCGTCGACCGGCACGTAGCTGTCCTGCCGCTCGTCCATGCCCGCGGACAGGCCCGGCTGGATGCCCACGATCGCGTCGTCGTCGTGCGAGTAGATGTCGATCAGCACCACGGCCTGCGGGAACACGCCCGCGTCCTCCAGCCGGGAGGTGACCGCGTGCGCCAGCATGCCGCCGGAGGAGTGGCCGAGCAGCACGAACGGCCTGCCGTCCGTGTGCCTCAGCACCGCCTCCGCCTGCGCCTCCACGACGGCGTCCGTACTCACCGGCAGCTGCTCGCCGTGCAGGAACCCGGGAGCGCTCAGCGCGTGCACGTCGCGGCGGCCCCGGAAGGCCGCGGCGAACCGCGCGTACTGGTGCGGGCCCGAGATCGACAGGATCGACGAGAAACAGATCAGCCCGGGCCGCTCCACGCCCTCCCCGCCGCGGGCCAGCCGCACCAGGGCGGGCGCACGGCGCAGGTCGGCCGCAGAGGAGAACGACGGCCGGAACCGCGACGCCTGCATCAACAGCTCCATGAACTGGCCGGACGCGCCCTGCGCGCCCGCCTCCTGGAGCATCGCGCCGAACACCCCGGACTCGTCCGCCGCACCCGCGTCGGCGGACCGCTCCGCCGGTGCGCCCGCGCCCAGTTCGGCGCGCAGCCGTGCCGCGGCCAGAACGGGTGTCGGATGGTCGAAGAGCAGCGTGGCGGGCAGTCGCAGCCCGGTCGCCGCGTTCAGCCGGTTGCGCAGCTCGACGGCGGTGAGTGAGTCCAGGCCCAGCTCCAGGAACTGCTGGTCGGCCCCGACCGCCTCGGGCGAGGGGTACGCGAGCACTGCCGCGACCTCCGCCCGCACCACGTCGAGCAGCATCCGCTCCTGTTCGGCCTCCGGCAGTCCGGCGAGGCCCGCGAGTCGCCGCGCGGCGGCCGAGGCCGTCGGGCCGGTCGTCCGCCCTGCCGCCGCACGGCGCGGTCCGCCCCGTACCAGCCCGGACAGCACCGGGGGCAGCGCCCCTGCCTCGGCCTGGGCGCGCAGCGGGGCCGTGTCCAGGCGCATCGCCACGAACACCCCGGCGTCCGGCCGTTCACGGTGCGCGGCCAGCGCGCAGGCGGTGTCGAAGAGCGCCAGTCCCTGCTCCGAGGTGAGCGGCGCGAGCCCGGCCCGCGCCATGCGCTGCACGTCCGCCTGCGACAACTCCCCGGTCAGTGCGCTGCGCTGCTCCCACAGACCCCAGGCCAGCGAGACGGCGGGCAGTCCCGCCGCGCGCCGGTGCTGGGCGAGTGCGTCCAAGTAGGCGTTGGCGGCGGCGTAGTTGGCCTGCCCGGGGTTGCCGAGGGTGCCGGCCGCCGAGGAGAACAGCACGAACGCCGAGAGGTCCAGCTCCCGGGTCAGCTCGTGCAGGTGCAGCGCCGCCTCGGCCTTGGGCCGCAGCACCTTCTCCAGGCGTTCCGGCGTCAACGACCCCACCATGCCGTCGTCCACCACGCCGGCCGTGTGCACGACCGCCGTCAGCGGGTGCGCGGCCGGCACGGACGCCAGCAGCGCGGCCAGCGCGTCCCGGTCGGCCGCGTCGCACGCCGCCACGGTCGCCTCGGCTCCCAACTCATGCAACTCCGCTACGAGTTCGGTCGCGCCCTCGGCGGCCGGACCGCGTCGGCTCGTCAACAGCAGGTGCCGTACACCGTGTTCGACGACGAGATGCCGGGCCAGCAGACCGCCCAGCGCACCGGTGCCACCGGTGACGAGGACCGTGCCTTCGGGATCGAGGGCGATCTGCGCGACCGTCTCCCGGTCGGCCGGTACGCGGGCCAGCCGGGCCGCACGCATCTCGCCTTCGCGGACCGCGAGTTGGGGTTCGCCCGTGGCCATGGCGGCGGCCAGGGCCTCGGCCGGATCGGTGGCGGCGGACACGTCCAGGTCCAGCAGCACGAACCGGCCCGGGTTCTCCGACTGCGCCGAGCGCAGCAGCCCCCACACGGCCGCGTGGGCCACGTCGGCCACGCCCTCGCCCGGTCGGGCCTCCACCGCGCCCCGGGTCACCACGACCAGCCGGGCCTCCTCCGGTACGTCACCGGCGAGCCAGTCGCGCACCAGCGCCAGCGCGTCGTGCGCGGCCGGTGTCGCGTCGCCGCCGTCCGACGGGGCGTACGACACCAGCACGGTGTCCGGCACCGGCTTGCCCGAGGCCACCACACCGGCCAGGGCACCCACGTCGGCGAACCCGTCGACGGTGTGCCCGGCGCCGCGCAGCGCGGCCTCCAGGCCCATCGGGTCGTCCCCGACCACCGCCCAGCGGCCGTTCCGCCCGGGCGCGGCGGACACGATCGGCCAGTCCAGCCGGAACAGCGACTCGTGGTGCGCGGGCGCGTGGGCGGCCCCGAGCCGGGCCGGGTCGAGCGCCCGCAGGAGCAGCGACTCCACCGCCAGCACCGGTGCGCCCTGCACGTCGTAGGCCGTCAAGGACACCGCCCCCGAACCGGCCGGAGCCAGCCGCACCCGCAGCGCGTCCGCGCCCACCGAGTGCAGGGCGACCCCGCTGAAGGAGAACGGCAGCCGGACGTGTCCGGCCGTGTCCTGCTCCGCGCCGAGCGGAACGATCCCGAGCGCCAGGCCGTGCAGGGCCGCGTCCAGCAGCGCCGGGTGCACCCCGAAGGCGTCCGCGCCGGAGCCCTCGGCCAGGGCCAGTTCCGCGTACAGCTCCTCGCCGTGGCGCCAGGCCGCCCGCAGGTTGCGGAAGCCCGGACCGTAGCCGAACCCACCGGCCGCGAACCGCTCGTACAGGTCGTCCGAGTCGAGCTCCTCGGCGCCCGCGGGCGGCCAGGCCTCCAGCCGGTCCGGCAGCGCCGCCGGTTCCGGCGAGGCCAGCGCGCCACCGGCGTGCCGGGTCCACGGGTCGGCCGCCTGCCCGTCGGCCTGCGCTTCGCCCTCGGGACGCGAGTGCACGTGCAGCGCCCGCCGGCCCGCCTCGTCCGGCCCGGTCACGGAGACCCGCAGCTGGCGGGCGCCCCGCTCGGGCAGCACCAGCGGCGCCTCCAGGGTCAGCTCCTCCAGTACGCCGGCGCCGACCCGCTGTCCCGCGTGCAGCGCCAGCTCCACGAAGGCCGTACCAGGCAGCAGGACCGTGCCCGCGACGGCGTGGTCCGCCAGCCACGGGTGCGCGGCCAGGGACAGTCGCGCGGTGAACACCGTGCCCGCCCCGTCCGGCAGTTCCACCGCCGCGCCGAGCAGGGGGTGCTCGGCGTCGCCGAGCCCGGCCGAGGTCATGTCGCCGACACCACCTTGCGGCACGTCGATCCAGTACCGCTCATGCTGGAAGGCGTACGTCGGCAGGTCCACGCGGTGCGCGCCGGAACCGGCGAAGTACGCGGCCCAGTCGACGCGCGTGCCGTGGGCGTGAGCCTGGGCGAGGGCGGTGACGGCGGTCTCGGCTTCGTCGCGGCCACCGCGCAGGGCGGGGGCGAGGGCAGCGGCGTCTGCGTTCTCGACGCAGTCCTGGGCCATGGCGGACAGGACGCCGTCCGGGCCGAGTTCGAGGTACGTGGTGACGTCCGCGGCCTCCAAGGTGCGGATGCCGTCGGCGAAACGGACCGCCTCACGAACGTGACGGACCCAGAACTCCGGCCGCGTCAACTGCTCCGAAGCGAGAGCACCACTCACATTCGAGATCACCGATATCTTCGGCAGTTCGTAGGTCAAGCCCTCCGCCACCTCGCGGAATTCGTCCAGCATCCCGTCCATGTGCGGCGAGTGGAACGCATGGCTCACGGTGAGCCGCTTCGACTTGCGGTCGCTGAACGATCCGGCGATCCTCTCGACCTCGTCCACGTCACCCGCGATGACCAGGGATTGCGGCCCGTTGATCGCCGCGATGCTTACGCGCTCGTTGAGCAGCGGCGTGACCTCGTCCTCCGTGGCCTGGAGCGCGA
This sequence comes from Streptomyces sp. NPDC042002, assembly GCF_055588305.1. Classification (NCBI taxonomy): domain Bacteria; kingdom Bacillati; phylum Actinomycetota; class Actinomycetes; order Kitasatosporales; family Streptomycetaceae; genus Streptomyces; species Streptomyces sp. NPDC042002. Next base: position 26,259 of record NZ_JBVJCT010000021.1, read on the forward strand.
TCATCACCCCGCCCTCCGGCAGCGCCTGCATCAGCCGACCCCGCGCGGACACCAGCGTGCAGGCATCATCGAGGCTCAGCACCCCAGCCACATGCGCCGCAGCGATCTCACCGATCGAATGCCCGGACACGAAGTCCGGCCGCACACCCCACGACTCGAACAACCGGAACAACGCAACCTCCACCGCGAACAACGCAGGCTGCGCGAACTCCGTACGACTCAACAACTCGGCATCCTCGCCGAACAGCACGTCCTTCAGCGGCAGTTCGAGGATCATCCGCTCCGCCACCGCGTCCAACGCCGCAGCGAACACCGGCTGCGAGGCGTACAGCTCCCGCCCCATGCCCAGTCGCTGACTCCCCTGTCCCGTGAAGAGGAAGGCGAGTTTGCCCCGGGAGTCCGCCTCCCCGCGCACCACCCCGGCGGCCGTGCCGTCGGACTCCAGCGCGTTCAGACCGCGTACCAGTTCGTCGCGGTCTCCGGCCACGACCACCGCGCGGTGGTCGAACACCGCACGGTGCATCGCCAGAGTGTGGGCCACGTCCAGGGTCCGCTCCCCCGGAGTCTGCTCCAGGTGCGCCCGCAGCCGGGCGGCCTGGGCGCGCAGCGCCTCCGGTGACCGTGCCGACAGCACGTACGGCAGCGGGTCCGTGGTGTCCCCGACCTGTTCCGGGGCGGACGCGGACGGGGGCCGCTCGATGATCGTGTGGGCGTTCGTACCACTGATGCCGAAGGAGGAGACGGCCGCGCGGCGGGGCCGGCCGGTCTCGGGCCAGGCGACCGCCTCGGTCACCAGGCGCACGGCGCCCGCCTCCCAGTCCACGTGCGGGCTGGGCTCGTCCACATGCAGGGTCCTGGGGACCACGCCGTGACGCATCGCCTGGACCATCTTGATGATGCCCGCGACACCGGCCGCGGCCTGCGTGTGCCCCATGTTCGACTTGATCGACCCCAGCAGCAACGGCCGCTCAGCAGACCGCTCCTGACCGTACGTCGCCAACAGCGCCTGCGCCTCGATCGGATCACCCAACGTCGTCCCCGTACCGTGCGCCTCCACCACATCCACCTCGGACACCGACAGCCCCGCACTCGCCAACGCCTGCCGGATCACCCGCTGTTGAGACGGACCGTTCGGCGCCGTCAGACCGTTCGACGCACCGTCCTGATTCACCGCCGAACCCCGCACCACCGCCAACACCGGATGCCCATTGCGCACCGCGTCCGACAACCGCTCGACGAGCAGCATGCCGACGCCCTCGCCCCAGGCCGTGCCGTCGGCCGCCGCCGCGAAGGGCTTGCACCGGCCGTCGGTCGCCAGGCCCCGCTGGCGGCTGAACGCCACGAACGTGCCGGGGGTGGCCATCACGGTGACACCGCCCGCGAGCGCCAGGTCGCACTCGCCACTGCGCAGCGCCTGGGCCGCGAGGTGCAGCGTGACGAGGGACGACGAGCAGGCCGTGTCGACGGTGACCGCCGGACCCTCAAGGCCGAAGGTGTACGACACCCGGCCCGAGGCGACGCTGCCGGAGCTGGAGGTGCCCATGTAGCCCTCCAGGCCGTCGGGCGCGCGGTGCAGCAGCGTGCCGTAGTCGTTGTACATGACGCCCGCGAAGACGCCCGTACGGCTGCCGCGCAGGGCGGCCGGGTCGATGCCCGCGCGCTCGAACGCCTCCCACGAGGTCTCCAGCAGCAACCGCTGCTGCGGGTCGGTGGCGAGGGCCTCGCGGGGGGAGATGCCGAAGAACGTCGGGTCGAAATGGTGGGCGTCGTGCAGGAAGCCGCCCGCCATGCTGTAGCTGGTGCCGGGGCGGTCGGGGTCCGGGTCGAAGAGGCCCTCGGCATCCCAGCCCCGGTCGTCGGGCATGTCCGAGATGGCGTCCCGGCCCTCGGCCACGAGTCGCCACAGGTCGTCGGGCGTCGTCACACCGCCCGGGAAGCGGCAGGCCATGGCGACGATGGCGATCGGCTCGTCGTCGTGGACCGCGACGGCGGTGGGCGTGGCCACCGCGTCGGCCACGCCGAGCAGTTCGCCGTACAGGAAGTCGGCCAGCACGACCGGGGTCGGGTAGTCGAAGACCAGCGTGGCGGGCAGCCGTACACCCGTCGCCGAGCCGATGCGGTTGCGCAGCTCGACAGCGGTCAGCGAGTCGAAGCCCAGCTCGCGGAAGGAGCGGTCCGTCTCCACCGCCTCCGCCCCGGCGAAGCCGAGCACGGCCGCGACCTGCGTACGGACCAGCTCCAGCACGGCGGCCGGACGCTCCGCCTCGTCCAACGCGGCAAGCGTGCGGGCGAGCTTGCCCTCGGGCGCCGCGCCGCCCCGGGCCGCGCGGCGCGCCGGGGTGCGCACCAGGTTGCCGAGCAGTGGCGGCACCATGCCACCGGCCGCCACCTGGGCGCGCAGTGCGGCCAGGTCGAGCCTCACCGGCACCAACAGCGCCTGCCCGGAAGCCGTCGCGGCGTCGAAGAGCGCCAGACCCTCCGCCGCCTCCAGCGCGGAGACCCCGCCCCGGCCCAGGCGCGAGACATCCCTGTCGTCGAGCACGTCGGCCATCCCGGAGGCCTCAGCCCACAGACCCCAGGCCAACGACGTCGCCGCCAGCCCCCGCGCCCTTCGGTACTGAGCCAGAGCGTCCAGGAACACATTGCCCGCCGCGTAGTTCGCCTGACCCGCACCACCGAACACACCGGCGGCCGAGGAGAACACCACGAACAGGTCGAGATTCCCGGTCAGTTCGTGCAGGTACCAGGCCGCATCCACCTTCGGACGCAACACCCTCGACACCCGCTCGGCGGTCAACGAACCGATCACGCCGTCATCCAGAACACCCGCCGTGTGAACCACACCCGAAACCGGATGCTCGGCGAGCAGTGCCGCCAGCGCCGCACGATCAGCCACATCACACGCGGCCCATACCACCTCCGCACCCAACCCGGCCAACTCAGCCGTCAGTTCAACCGCACCAGGAGCCTCCCCACCCCGACGCGAGACCAACAACAGCTTCCGCACACCACGTTCCGACACCAGATGCCGGGCGAACAGACCACCCAGCGCACCACTCGCACCCGTCACCAGGACCGTCCCGGACGACGTCACGGGCTCCGCGTCGCCAACGGCCGCCCGCGCCAGTCGCGGCACCAACAGCGCACCCTTACGCACCGCGACCTCCGGCTCGCCAGAGGCGAGCACGCGCGGCAGGACGTCGGTCGGCTCGGCATCGGCGTCGAGGTCGACCAGGCCGAAGCGGCCCGGGTTCTCCGACTGCGCCGAGCGCACCAGACCCCACACACCGGCGTGGACCAGGTCGGTCACGTCCTCACCCGGCACCGCCGCGACGGCACCCCGGGTCAGGAAGACCAGCCGGGAGCCGGCGAACCGCTCGTCCGACAGCCACTCCTGCACCAGGGCCAGGGCCCGGGCGGTGGCGGAGTGGACCGCGTCCGGCAGGTCGTCACCGGTCGCCGACTCGTCGCACGGCACCACCAGCACCGAGGGCGCCTCGGCCTCGGTGGTCGTCAGGCCGGAGAGGGCCTGCGGGCCGGTGCCGAGCATCGCCCAGTCGTCGACCGCCGGTCCACCGGCGGCCGGCTCCGACCACTCCACCCGGTACAGGGCATCTGCCCGACCACCGACCGGGCCGGCGAGCTGATCGGGCGAGAAAGCGCGCAGGGTGAGCCCCGCCACGGAGGCGACGGGCGCGCCGTCGGCGTCCGCGATCTCCAGCGCGACCGTGTCGCGGCCGGCCGGGGCGAGCCGTACGCGGAGGGTGTCGGCGCCCACGGCGTGCACCGCGACGCCGTTCCAGGCGAAGGGCAGTCGGCCCTGGCCGGTGTCCTCGACGAGGGAGCCGAGACCGATGGCGTGCAGCACCGAGTCGAGCAGCGCGGGGTGCACGGTGAAGTGTCCGGCACCCGGCTCGGTGCCGTCCGGCAGGGCGACCTCGGCGAACACCTGGTCGCCCTTGCGCCAGGCGGCCCGCAGCCCCTGGAAGGCAGGCCCGTAGCCGAAGCCCGACGCGGCCAGGCCCTCGTACAGTCCGTCGGTCCCGATCCGCTCGGCCCCCGCCGGCGGCCAGGCCGCCAGGTCGAAGGCCGGGGCCGGAGCGCCCTCCGCCAGGACGCCGGTGGCATTGCGCACCCACGGCTCGTCGTCGGCCGCGTGGTCCGGGCGGGAGTGGAAGGCGACGGCGCGACGGCCCGCTTCGTCGGGCGCGGCCACGGCGATCTGGAGTTCGACGCCCCCGTGCTCGGGCAGCACCAGCGGGGCCGCGAGCGTGAGTTCGTCCACCAGGTCGCAGCCGACCTGGTCGCCGGCCCGCAGCGCCAGCTCCACGAAGGCCGTGCCGGGCAGGAGCACCGCGCCCATGACGGCGTGGTCCGCCAGCCAGGGGTGCGTCTCCAGCGACAGCCGGCCCGTGAGGAGCAGCCCCTCGGCGTCGGCCAGTGCCACGGAGGCCCCGAGCAGCGGGTGGTCCGCCGCGCGCAGCCCGACCGTGGTCACGTCGCCGCCGGCGGTCCCGGCGTCCAGCCAGTAGTGCTCGCGTTGGAAGGCGTACGTCGGCAGGTCCACGCGCTCGGCACCCGTACCGGCGAAGTACGCGGCCCAGTCAGCGGCGAGGCCGCGTATGTGCGCCTGGCCGAGGGCGGCGATGACGGTCTCGGTCTCGGGGCGGCCGGAGCGGAGGGCGGGGACGAGGAGCGCGCCGTCCCTCTCGACGGAGTTCTGGGCCATGGCGGAGAGGACTCCGTCGGGGCCGAGTTCGAGGTACGTGGTGACGCCCGCGGCTTCCAGGGCGCGGATGCCGTCGGCGAAGCGGACCGCCTCGCGGACATGGCGGACCCAGAACTCGGGCCGCGTCAACTGCTCCGAAGCGAGAGCACCGCTCACATTCGAGATCACCGATATCTTCGGCAGCTCGTAGGTCAGGCTCTCGGCCACCTTACGGAAGGTGTCGAGCATGCCGTCCATGTGCGGCGAGTGGAACGCGTGACTGACCGTGAGGCGCTTGGACCTGCGATCGGCGAACGACCCGGCGATCCTCTCAGCCTCCTCCGCGTCACCCGCGATGACGACGGACTGCGGCCCGTTGATCGCGGCGATGCTCACGCGCTCCGACAGCAACGGCGTGACCTCGTCCTCGGTGGCCTGGAGCGCGATCATCACCCCGCCCTCGGGCAGCGCCTGCATCAACCGGCCACGCGCGGACACCAGCTTGCAGGCGTCCTCAAGGCTCAGCACCCCGGCCACATGCGCAGCAGCGATCTCACCGATCGAATGCCCGGACACGAAGTCCGGCCGCACACCCCACGACTCGAACAGCCGGAACAACGCCACCTCCACCGCGAACAACGCAGGCTGCGCGAACTCCGTACGATTCAACAACTCGGCATCCTCGCCGAACAGCACCTCCTTCAGCGGCAGTTCGAGGATCATCCGCTCCGCCACCGCGTCCAACGCCGCCGCGAACACCGGGTACGCCCCGTACAACTCACGCCCCATACCCAGCCGCTGACTCCCCTGCCCCGTAAACACGAAGGCGAGCTTGCCTCGGGAGCCGGCCTCCCCGCGCACCACGCGCGTGGTGGTGGTGCCGGAGGCGAGCGCGGTCAGGTCGCCCGCCGCACTCGCGGGGTCCGCCGCGAGGACCACCGCGCGGTGGTCCAGGGCGGCGCGGCCGGTGGCCAGCGAGAAGCCGATGTCCACCGGGCGGTCGTCCGGGTGCGCCCGCAGGTGCGCCAGCAGACGCTCGACCTGCGCGTGCAGGGCCTCTTCGGTGCGGCCCGAGACGGGCCACGGCACCACCGGCGGCACGGACACGACCGGCACGACGGCCTCGGCGTCCGTACCGTCCGCGCCCTCGCCGTCGTCCGTCCCTGAACCACCCCCCGGGGTCTCGGGGGCCTGCTCGATGATGGTGTGCACGTTGGTGCCGCTGATGCCGAAGGAGGACACGGCGGCGCGGCGCGGGCGGCCGGTCTCCGGCCAGGCGACGGCCTCGGTGAGCAGGGAGACCGCGCCGGCCGACCAGTCCACGTTCCGCGAGGGCGTGTCGACGTGCAGGGTCTTCGGCAGCACGCCATGACGGATGGCCATCACCATCTTGATGATGCCCGCGACACCGGCCGCGGCCTGGGTGTGGCCCACGTTCGACTTGAGCGAGCCCAGCCACAGCGGCTGCTCGGCGGTGTGCTCCCTGCCGTACGTGGCGAGCAGCGCCTGCGCCTCGATCGGGTCGCCCAGCGTCGTCCCCGTACCGTGCGCCTCGACCACGTCGATCTCGGCGGCGGTGAGCCGGGCGTCGGCGAGGGCCTGCCGGATCACGCGCTGCTGAGAGGGGCCGTTGGGGGCGGTCAGACCGTTGGAGGCGCCGTCCTGGTTGACGGCGGACCCCCGGACCACGGCGAGCACGGGGTGGCCGTTCTTCCGCGCGTCCGACAGTTTCTCCACGAGGAGCATGCCCGCGCCCTCGCCCCAGCCGGTGCCGTCCGCCGCGTCGGCGAAGGACTTGCACCGGCCGTCGAAGGACAGGCCGCGCTGACGGCTGAACTCGGTGAAGGTGCCCGGTGTGGGCATCACGGTGACGCCGCCCGCGAGGGCGAGTGTGCACTCGCCCTCGCGCAGCGCCTGGACGGCGAGGTGCAGGGTCACGAGGGAGGAGGAGCACGCGGTGTCGACGGTGAGCGCCGGGCCCTCCAGACCGAAGGTGTACGAGACCCGGCCGGAGGCGATGCTGCTGGACGCGCCGGTGCCGAGGTAACCCTCGACCTCCTCGGGGAGGGCCCGCAGCCGGGAGGCGTAGTCGTGGTACATGACGCCCGTGAACACGCCCGTACGGCTGCCGCGCAGCGTGGTCGGGTCGATGCCGGCGCGCTCGAACGCCTCCCACGACGTCTCCAGCAGCAACCGCTGCTGCGGGTCCATCGCGAGGGCCTCGCGCGGTGAGATGCCGAAGAACGCGGGGTCGAACCAGTTGGCGTCGTGCAGGAAACCGCCCTCCCGCACGTAGCTCGTGCCACGCCCGTCGGGGTCGTCGTCGAAGAGGCGCCCGGTGTCCCAGCCCCGGTCGGTGGGGAAGGGCGAGATGGCGTCGGTGCCCTCGGACACCAGCCGCCACAGGTCCTCGGCGGATGCCACGCCCCCCGGGTAGCGGCAGCTCATGCCGACGATCGCGATCGGCTCCTGCTCCTCGGACTCCACCTCCTGAAGACGGCGGCGCGTCTCGTGGAGGTCGGCCGTGACCCGCTTCAGGAAGTACCGGAGTTTTTCCTCATTCATGCGTGCATCCCTCGTACAGAAGCCAGAAGAACAGAGCCCTCGCGATGGTGGGGCGAAGCTGCGGGCGGTCGCCTCGGGAGATCCCGAACCCCTCGTCGTGTCAGGAGATCCCGAACTCCTTGCCGATGAAGTCGAAGAGGTCGTCGTCGGTGGCCGCCTCCAGCGTCACGGGCACGTCGTCGCCTGCCTCCTCGACCAGTCCGTCGGCTTCGTTCCAAGCGGCCAGCAGGACCTGGAGCCGCTCGGTGATGCGGCCGCGGCCCGCCTCGTCCGGGGTGGCCGCGACGAGCGCCTTCTCCAGCCGGTCCAGCTCGGCGAGCAGCGGGGGGACCGCCGCGGCGCCGTCCTGCCAGATCTCTTCGCGCAGGAACTCCACGAGCGCGGCCGGGGTCGGGTAGTCGAAGACCAGCGTGGCGGGCAGCCGTACGCCGGTCTCCGAGGCGAGCAGGTTGCGCAGCTCGACGGCGGTGAGCGAGTCGAAGCCCAGCTCGCGGAAGGAGCGGTCCGTCTCCACCGCCGCAGGACCGGCGTACCCGAGCACGGCGGCCACGTGGGTGCAGGCCAGTTCCAGCAGGGCCTCGTCCCGGGCGGCCGGGGACAGTCCGGCCAGACGCTCACGCAGCGCGTGCCCGCCGTCGGCGGCGGCCCCAGCCGTCTGCGCGGCGCGCCGGACCGGGGTCCGGACCAGGCCGCTGAGCAGCGGCGGCACCATGCCACCGGCCGCCACCTGGGCCCGCAGCGCGGCCAGGTCGAGCTTCACCGGCACCAGCAGTGCCTGCCCGGAAGCCGTCGTGGCGTCGAAGAGCGCCAGGCCCTCCGCCGCCTCCAGCGCGGAGACCCCGCCCCGGCCCAGCCGCTCCCGGTCGACCTCACCGAGGTCACCGGTCATCGCGGACTCCGAGGCCCACAGGCCCCAGGCCAGCGAGGTCGCCGCCAGTCCCCGCGCCCTTCGGTGCTGGGCCAGAGCGTCCAGGAAGACATTGCCCGCCGCGTAGTTGGCCTGCCCCGCACCACCGAACACACCGGCGGCCGAGGAGAACACCACGAACAGATCCAGATTCCCGGTCAGTTCGTGCAGGTGCCAAGCCGCGTCCACCTTCGGACGCAGCACCTTCGACACCCGCTCGGCGGTCAACGAACCGATCACGCCGTCATCCAGGACGCCCGCCGTGTGGACCACACCCGAAACCGGGTGTTCGGCGAGCAGTGCCGCCAGCGCCGCACGATCAGCCACATCACACGCGGCCCATACGACCTCCGCACCCAACTCCGCCAACTCAGCCGTCAGTTCAACCGCACCAGGAGCCTCCGCACCCCGACGCGAGACCAACAACAGCTTCCGCACACCACGTTCCGACACCAGATGCCGGGCGAACAGACCACCCAGCGCACCACTCGCACCCGTCACCAGAACCATCCCGGACGACGTCACGGGCTCCGCGTCAGCAACGGCCGCCCGCACCAGCTTCGGCACCCGTACGGTGCCAGCGCGGATCGCGAACTCCTGCTCGCCCTCGGCCAGTACGGCCGGGATGGCACGGAAGGAGGCATCGGTGCCGTCGGTGTCGGCCAGGACCAGGCGGCCCGGGTTCTCGGACTGCGCCGAGCGCACCAGACCCCGCACACCGGCGTGGACCAGGTCTGTCACGTCCTCACCCGGCACCGCCGCGACGGCACCCCGGGTCAGGAAGACCAGCCGGGAGCCGGCGAACCGCTCGTCCGACAGCCACTCCTGCACCAGGGCCAGGGCCCGGGCGGTGGCGGAGTGGACCGCGTCCGGGACGTCGGCGACCTCTTCCACGACCAGCGGCACGCAGACCAACTCCGGTGCAGAAGAGCCGGATTCGGCGACCGCCGCCAGGTCGGCCCGCACCTCGTGGCGTATGCCCACGGCCTTGAGGCCGGTGTGCTCCGCGCCGTCCGCCGCGAGCAGGGCCCAGGGGCGCTGCCCGGTGGTGGGGACGGGAGCGAGGGGCAACTCGGTCCAGTCGACCGCGTAGAGCGAGTCCTGTCGGCCGCCGCGCGCGGCACCTATCTGCTCGGACGACACCGTCCGCAGGACCAGCGAGCCCACGGAGGCCACCGGGGCGCCGGTGGTGTCGGCGAGTTGCAGCGACACCGCGTCGCGACCGGCCGGGGCCAGCCGCACCCGTACCGCCGAGGCGCCCGTCGCGTGCAGGGCCACGTCGCTCCAGGCGAACGGCAGTCGGCCGCCTTCGGAGCCGTCGACCAGGCCACCGAGGCCCGCCGCGTGCAGCGTGGCGTCCAGCAGGGCCGGGTGCACTCGATACGCGTCGGCCGTCGACGTGGTCTCCTCGTCCAGCGCCACCTCGGCGAGGACCGCGTCGCCGTCCAGCCAGGCCGCGCGCAGACCCTGGAAGGCCGGTCCGTACGCGAAGCCCGCGTCGGCCATGCCCTCGTACAGCCCGTCCACCTCGATCGGCTCGGCGCCGGCCGGGGGCCAGGCGGAGAGGTCGAAGGAAGCGGCCGGCGCGGCGACGGCGAGCACACCGGCGGCGTGCCGCGTCCACGGCTCGTCGGCCTGGGCGTCCTCGTCGCGGGAGTACAGCGACAGTTGGCGACGGCCGGAGCCGTCGGCGTCGCCGACCGAGAGCCGAAGCTGGACGCCGCCGCGTTCGGGCAGCACCAGCGGGGCCTCCAGGGTCAGTTCCTCCAGCGCCCCGCAGCCGACCTGCTCGCCGGCGCGCAGCGCCAGCTCCACGAAGGCCGTGCCGGGCAGCAGCACCGCGCCCATGACGGCATGGTCCGCGAGCCAGGGCTGGGTTGCCACAGAAAGGCGCCCGGTGAACACGAACCCGTCGGAGTCCGGGAGTTCGACCGCCGCGCCCAGCAGCGGATGGTCCGTCGCGCCGAGCCCGAAGTCCGTCGCGTCGCCCGAACCGGGCTGCACAGCAGCCGAGTTGAGCCAGTACCAGTCACGCTGGAAGGCGTACGTCGGCAGTTCGACCTGGCGCGCCCGGATGGGCTCGAAGTACACCGCCCAGTCGACGCGCGCGCCGTTGGCGTGGGCGTGCGCCAGGGCTGCGGTCACGGTCTCCGTCTCGGGCCGCCCGGAACGGAGCGCGGGGGCGAAGGTGCCGCCCTCGACGCGGTCCTGGGCCATGGCGGAGAGGATCCCGTCGGGGCCGAGTTCGAGGTACGTCGTCACCCCGGCGGCTTCGAGGGTGCGGATGCCGTCGCTGAAACGGACCGCCTCACGGACGTGGCGGACCCAGAAGTCGGGGTCGGCCATGTCGTCCGTCACCAACGTGCCGGTCAAGTTCGACACGACCGCGATACGCGGGGACTCGTAGGTCAAGCCCTCGACGACCTTGCGGAAGTCGGCGAGCATCCCGTCCATGTGCGGCGAATGGAACGCGTGACTGACCGACAGCCGCTTCGACTTGCGACCGCTGAACGATCCGGCGATCCGCTCCGCCTCGTCCGCGTCGCCCGCGATCACCACGGACCGGGGCCCGTTGATCGCGGCGATGCTCACCCGCTCGTTCAGGAGCGGCGCGACCTCGGCCTCGGTCGCCTCCAGCGCGATCATCACCCCACCCTCCGGCAAGGCCTGCATCAACCGGCCACGCGCCGACACCAGCCTGCACGCGTCATCCAGAGACAACACCCCCGCCACATGCGCCGCCGCGATCTCACCGACCGAATGCCCGGCAACAAAGCCCGGCCGCACACCCCACGACTCGAACAACCGGAACAACGCCACCTCAACCGCGAACAACGCCGGCTGAGCGAACTCCGTACGGTTCAGCGTCTGCGCGTCGTCCCCGAACACCACGTCCTTCAGCGGCAGTTCGAGGATCATCCGCCCCGCGACCGCGTCCAACGCCGCAGCGAACACCGGCTGGGACGCGTACAACTCACGCCCCATACCCAGCCGCTGACTCCCCTGCCCCGTGAACAGGAAGGCGAGCCTGCCCGTGCCGCCGGTGCCGCGTACGACGCCGCTCGCCGGCTCGGCCAACTCGACGGCCGCCAGGCCGCGTACCAGTTCGTCGCGGTCACCGGCCACGACCACCGCTCGGTGGTCGAACGTCGCGCGGTGCGCCGCCAGCGAGTAGGCGATGTCGGCGGCAGACTGCTCCGGCAGCTCCTCCAGATGCGTCCGCAGCCGGGCGGCCTGGGCACACAGCGCCTCCGGCGACCTCGCCGACAGCACGTACGGCAACTGGTCCGCGGTGGCCTCGGGAACGCGAGCCGCAGTGGGCTCCGCCGGGGGCTCCTCGATGATCGTGTGGGCGTTGGTGCCACTGATACCGAAGGAGGAGACGCCCGCGCGACGGGGCCGGCCCGTCTCCGGCCACGCCACCGACTCGGTGAGCAGCGAGACGGCGCCGGTCTCCCAGTCCACGTGCGGCGTCGGCTCGTCCACATGCAGCGTCCTCGGCAGTACCCCGTGCCGCATGGCCATGAGCATCTTGATGATGCCCGCGACACCGGCCGCGGCCTGCGTGTGACCCATGTTCGACTTGATCGAGCCGAGCCACAGCGGCTCCTCCGCTTCGCGGTCCCGGCCGTAGGTGGCCAGCAGGGCCTGCGCCTCGATCGGGTCGCCCAGCGTGGTGCCGGTGCCGTGCGCCTCGACCGCGTCGACCTCGGAGGCGGTCAGGCCGGCGTTCGCCAACGCGGCGCGGATGACCCGCTGTTGGGACGGGCCGTTGGGCGCGGTGAGGCCGTTGGACGCACCGTCCTGGTTGATCGCCGAGCCGCGCACCACCGCGAGGACGGGGTGGCCGTTGCGGCGGGCGTCGGACAGCCGCTCCACCAGGAGCATGCCCGCGCCTTCGGCCCAACTGGTGCCGTCGGCCGCCGCCGCGAAGGACTTGATGCGCCCGTCGGCCGCCAGGCCCCGCTGCCGGCTGAACTCGGTGAAGGTGCCGGGGGTGGACATGACCGTCACACCGCCGGCCAGCGCCATCTCGCACTCGCCGTTCCGCAGCGCCTGGATCGCCCAGTGCAGTGCCACCAGGGACGAGGAGCACGCCGTGTCGACCGTGACGGCCGGGCCCTCCAGACCGAAGGCGTACGAGACGCGGCCGGAGGCGATGCTGCCGGAGTTGCCGGTGCCGAGATAACCCTCGACCCCGTCCGGGACGGCCGTGATCCGGGTCGCGTAGTCGTGGTACATGATGCCCGCGAAGACGCCCGTGCGGCTGCCGCGCACCGAGGCCGGGTCGATTCCCGCGCGTTCGAACGCCTCCCAGGTGGTCTCCAGCAACAGCCGCTGCTGCGGGTCCATCGCGAGCGCCTCGCGCGGCGAGATCCCGAAGAACGCCGGATCGAAGCGGCCGGCGTCGTGCAGGAAGCCGCCGGATCGGGTGTAGCTGGTGCCCTTGCCGTCCGGGTCCGGGTCGTACAGCGCGTCCAGGTCCCAGCCGCGGCCCTGCGGGAACTCGGAGATGGCGTCCACGCCGCCCAGCACCAGACGCCACAGGTCCTCGGGCGACTCCACGCCGCCCGGGTAGCGGCAGGCCATGCCGACGATCGCGATCGGGTCGTCGGTGAGCGGCCGTGCGGCGCGCGCCGGAGCACTCTCGACCTCTACGGTTTCCAGGCCCAGCACGTCGGCGAGCAGGTACGCGGCGAGGGCGTTCGGTGTCGGGTGGTCGAAGACCAGCGTGGCCGGGAGGCGTTCGCCGGTCGCCGCGCCGAGCCGGTTGCGCAGCTCGACGGAGGTCAGCGAGTCGAAGCCCAGCTCCTTGAAGGCCCGGTCGGCCGGCACCTCGTCGTTGGAGGCGTGGCCGAGCACGCCCGCCACCTCCGTGCGGACCAGCTCCAGCAGCGCGGTGTCCCGTGCCTCGGCGTCCAGCCCGGCCAGTCGGGTGCGCAGCACGGACCCGTCGGCCGCACCGCCCGCTCCGGCGGCCCGCCGCGGCGCGCGGACCAGTCCGCGCAACAGGTCGGGCAGCATTCCGGTACGGGCCTGGGCACGCAGCGCCCCCAGGTCCAGCGGCAGCGGGACGAGCAGCGCGTCGCCCGTGCGGCCGGCCGCGTCGAACAGGGCGAGGCCGGTCCGGGCGTCGAGCGAGCCGATGCCGCTGCGGTTGACCCGGTCGCGGTCGGCGGCCGACAGGTCGCCCCCCATGCCGTCCACTCCGGTCCACAGTCCCCAGGCCAGCGAGGTCGCCGCCAGACCCCGCGCCCTGCGGTACTGAGCCAGAGCGTCCAGGAACACATTGCCCGCCGCGTAGTTCGCCTGACCCGCACCACCGAACACACCGGCGGCCGAGGAGAACACCACGAACAGGTCGAGATTCCCGGTCAGTTCGTGCAGGTGCCAAGCCGCATCCACCTTCGGACGCAGCACCTTCGACACCCGCTCGGCGGTCAACGAACCGATCACGCCGTCATCCAGGACGCCCGCCGTGTGGACCACACCCGAAACCGGGTGTTCGGCGAGCAGTGCCGCCAGTGCCGCACGATCGGCCACATCACACGCGGCCCATACGACCTCCGCACCCAACCCGGCCAACTCAGCCGTCAGTTCAGCCGCACCAGGAGCCTCCGCGCCTCGACGCGAGACCAACAACAGCTTCCGCACACCACGTTCGGACACCAGATGCCGGGCGAACAGACCACCCAGCGCACCACTCGCACCCGTCACCAGGACCGTGCCGGACGGCTCGACGGTCGGCACGGTTCGTTCGGTGGCGCGCGCCAGGCGCGGCACGAGGAGGGCGCCGTCGCGCACGGCGAGCTGCGGCTCGCCGGTGGCCAGTGCCTGCCCCAGCAGGTCGGGGGTGTCCGCGTCGATCAGGCCGAAGCGGCCGGGGTTCTCGGACTGGGCCGAGCGGACCAGGCCACACATCGGGGCGTGGACCAGGTCGGGCACGTCCTCGCCCGGCACCGCGGCGACGGCGCCCCGGGTCAGGAAGACCAGGCGCGAGTCGGCGAACCGTTCGTCGGACACCCACTCCTGGACCAGGTCCAGCGTCCACTCGGCGATCTCGTGGACCGCGCCCGGCACGTCACCGACGAGCGGACCGCCGCAGGGGACCACCAGCGCCGGGGGCATTTCGGCGCCCTCGACCACGGCCGCGCCCAGCGCCGCCAGGTCCGCGAACGCCTGCGAGCCCGCGCCGAGCATCACCCAGTCGTCCAGGGCGCCGTCCGCGGGCAGCCGCGTCCACTCCACCCGGAACAGGGCGTCCCGAGTGACGTCCTCGGCGCCGGCCGGCTGGTCGCGGTCGACGGCGCGCAGCGCCAGCCCGGCGACCGAGGCGACCGGCTCGCCGGTGGCGTCGGCGACGGTCAGCGCGACCTCACCGCCGCGACCGGTGGTGAGGCGCACCCGTAGCTCGGCGGCGCCCACGGCGTGCAGGGACACACCCGACCAGGCGAACGGGAGACGGCCCTCGCCGTCCCCTCCGCCCAGGGCCAGGGCGTGCAGCGCCGCGTCAAGGAGCGCGGGGTGCAGGCCGAAGCGGGGTGCCTCGTCCCGCGCCGCGTCGGGGAGCGCCACCTCGGCGAACACCTCGTCGCCCTTGCGCCAGACGGCCCGTAGGCCCTGGAAGACCGGGCCGTACCCGAAGCCGGACGCGGCCAGGCCCTCGTACAGCCCGTCGACCTCGACGCGCTCGGCGCCGGCCGGCGGCCACTCGGCCAGGCCCTGCGGGGGCTGTCCGGTGCCGGTGGTGAGCGTGCTGGTGGTGAGCGCGCCGGTGGCGTGCCGGGTCCACGGCCGCTCGGTGTCGGCGCCCTCGGTCCGCGAGTGGAACGCGACGGCGCGCCTGCCCCGCGCGTCGGCCGCGCCGAGCGAGAGGCGCAGCTGTACGCCGCCCTGCTCGGGCAGGACGAGCGGGACCTCCAGCGTCAGGTCCTCCACCAGGTCGCAGCCGACCTGGTCGCCGGCGCTCAGCGCCAGCTCCACGAAGGCCGTGCCGGGCAGCAGCACCGCGCCCGCGACGACGTGATCCGCCAGCCAGGGATGCGTGGTCAGGGACAGCCGGGCGGTGAACACGTGACCGTCGGAGTCCGGCAGTTCGACCGCCGCACCCAGCAGCGGGTGGTCCGTCGTCCCGAGACCGGCCGAGGCGACATCGCCCTGGGAGCGCCCCGCGTCCAGCCAGTACGCCGAACGCTGGAAGGGGTACGTGGGCAGGTCCACGTGGCGGCCGTCGGCACCCGCGAAGAGGGGCGACCAGTCGAGGGTCGCGCCGTTGACGTGCGCGAGGGCGAGGGCGGTGACGGCGGTCTCGGCCTCGTCGCGGCCCGCACGCAGGGCGGGGGCGAGGGCGGCGTCGCCCTCGATGCAGTCCTGTGCCATGGCGGAGAGGACTCCGTCGGGGCCGAGCTCGACGAACGTGGTGACGCCCGCGGCCTCCAGAGCCCGGATGCCGTCGGCGAAGCGGACCGCCTCACGGACGTGACGGACCCAGAACTCGGGCTGCGTCAACTGCTCCGAAACGAGAGCACCGCTCACATTCGAGATCACCGATATCTTCGGCAGCCTGTACGCCAGGGACTCCGCCACGGCACGGAAGTCGTCCAGCATCCCGTCCATGTGCGGCGAGTGGAACGCGTGACTGACCATGAGCCGCTTGGACCTGCGGTCGCCGAACGATCCGGCGATCCTCTCAGCCTCGTCGGCATCACCCGCGATGACAACGGACTGCGGCCCGTTGATCGCCGCGATGCTCACCCGCTCGCCCAGGAGCGGCGCGACCTCCGCCTCGGTGGCCTGAAGGGCGATCATCACCCCGCCCTCGGGCAGCGCCTGCATCAGTCGACCCCGCGCGGACACCAGCTTGCAGGCGTCCTCCAACGACAGCACCCCGGCCACATGCGCCGCAGCGATCTCACCGATCGAATGCCCGGACACGAACTCCGGCCGCACACCCCACGACTCGAACAACCGGAACAACGCCACCTCTACGGCGAACAACGCAGGCTGCGCGAACTCCGTACGATTCAACAACTCGGCATCCTCGCCGAACAGCACTTCCTTCAGCGGCAGTTCGAGGATCATCCGCTCCGCCACCGCGTCCAGCGCCGCAGCGAACACCGGGTACGCCCCATACAACTCCCGCCCCATACCCAGCCGCTGACTCCCCTGCCCCGTAAACAGGAAGGCGAGCCTGCCGCCAGCAGCGGAACCGCTGACGACACCGGGGACGACGCGCCCCTCGACGAGGGCGGCGAGGCCGGTCCGGTAGCCGTCGGCGTCGCGCGCCACGACCGCGGCACGGTGGTCGAAGAGTGCGCGGGTGGTGACGAGCGCGTGGCCGGTGTCGGCGAGGGGCGGCGCCGGGTGGGCGTCGAGGTGGGCGAGCAGCTGGGCGGCCCGGGCGCGCAGGGCCTCGGGAGTGCGGGCCGAGAGGGACCAGGGCAGCGCGGCGGGCGCGGCCCCCTCACGTCCCTCGACCGTGGGCGCGGTCCCCGACCGCACCTCGGACGCGGGAGCGGGGACGGGTTCCGGCCGCCGCTCCTTGGCGGCCGTGGTCTCCGGCGCCAGCTCGATGATGGCGTGGGCGTTGGTGCCACTCATGCCGAAGGAGGAGACGCCCGCGCGGCGCGGGCGGCCGGTCTCGGGCCAGGCGCGCTGCTCGGTGAGGAGTTCGACGGCGCCGGCGGACCAGTCGACGTGCGGGGACGGCTCGTCCACGTGCAGCGTCCTGGGCAGGATGCCGTGGCGCATCGCCTGGACCATCTTGATGATGCCCGCGACACCGGCCGCGGCCTGGGTATGGCCGAAGTTGGACTTGATGGAACCGAGCCACAGCGGCCGGTCGTCGGGCCGGTCCTGGCCGTACGTGGCGAGCAGCGCCTGCGCCTCGATCGGGTCACCGAGCCGCGTGCCCGTGCCGTGCGCCTCGACCGCGTCGACGTCGGCGGTGGTCAGGCCCGCGTTGGCGAGGGCCTG
This sequence comes from Streptomyces sp. NPDC042002, assembly GCF_055588305.1. Taxonomy (NCBI): domain Bacteria; kingdom Bacillati; phylum Actinomycetota; class Actinomycetes; order Kitasatosporales; family Streptomycetaceae; genus Streptomyces; species Streptomyces sp. NPDC042002. The sequence goes on from NZ_JBVJCT010000021.1 coordinate 43,415, forward strand.
ACGGATGACGCGCTGCTGCGAGGGACCGTTCGGGGCGGTCAGACCGTTGGAGGCACCGTCCTGGTTGACGGCGGTGCCCCGGACCACGGCGAGCACCTTGTGGCCGTTGCGGCGGGCGTCGGACAGCCGCTCGACGAGCAGCATGCCCACACCCTCGCCCCAGGCGGTGCCGTCGGCGGCCGCCGCGAAGGGCTTGCAGCGGCCGTCGGCGGCCAGGCCGCGCTGCCGGCTGAACTCGGTGAAGACGTCCGGGGTGGTGATGATCGTGACGCCACCGGCCAGGGCGAGCGTGCACTCGCCGTTGCGCAGCGCCTGGGCGGCCAGGTGCAGTGCGACCAGCGAGGAGGAGCAGGCGGTGTCGACGGTGACGGCCGGGCCCTCGAAGCCGAAGGTGTAGGAGACACGGCCGGAGGCGATGCTGCTGGAGCCGCCGGTGCCGAGGTAGCCCTCGACGCCCTCGGGGACGGTGTTCAGCCGGGAGACGTAGTCGTTGTGCATCTGGCCGACGAACACGCCGACCTGTCCGCCGCGCAGCCCCGTCGGGTCGATGCCGGCGCGCTCGAACGTCTCCCAGGACGTCTCGAGCAGCAGGCGCTGCTGCGGGTCCATGGCGAGGGCCTCGCGCGGGTTGATCCCGAAGAAGGCGGGGTCGAAGCGGTGGGCGTCGTAGAAGAAGCCGCCCTCCCTGGCGTACGAGGTGCCGGGGCTGTCCGGGTCGGGGTCGTAGAGTGCCGCGGTGTCCCAGCCGCGGTCCTCGGGCAGCCGGTCGATGCCGTCGCGTCCCTCGGCGAGCAGCTCCCACAGGTCCTCGGGGTCGCGTACGTCGCCGGGGAAGCGGCAGGCCATGGCGACGATGGCGATGGGGTCGTCGGCGTCGGCGGTCGTGGTGGCGGCCCTGGGGACGGCCGCCGCGGCCGCGGAGCCGAGGAGTTCGTCCAGGAGGTAGCCGGCGAGGGCGTTGGGCGTGGGGTAGTCGAAGACGAGCGTGGCGGGCAGCCGGATGCCGGCGGTGGCGCCGAGGCGGTTGCGGAACTCCACGGCGGTCAGCGAGTCGAAGCCCAGGTCCTTGAAGGCGCGGGCGGGTTCGACGGCGTCGGGCGTGGCGTGGCCGAGGACGGCGGCGACCTGGCCGCGTACGAGGTCGAGCAGGAGCGGGGTGCGCTCGTCCTCGGGGAGCCGGACGAGTCGCTCCACGAGCGGAGTGCCGGTCGCGTCGGCGGCGGCCTCCGCGACGCGCCGGGCGGGGGCCCGGACCAGGCCGCGCAGCAGGGCGGGGACCATGCTCGCGTCGGCGTGGCGCAGCGAGGCCGCGTCGAGTCGCATGGGCACCAGGAAGGCGTCGCCGGTGGTGTGCGCGGTGTCGAGCAGGGCGAGGCCCTCCTCGGAGGACAGGCCGAGCACGCCGGAGCGCGTCATGCGGTCCTTGTCGGCGGTGTCGAGCTCGCCTGTCATGCCGCTGGCCTCGGCCCACAGGCCCCACGCGAGTGACGTGCCGGCGAGGCCGTGGGCCTGCCGGTGCCGGGCGAGGGCGTCGAGGAAGCCGTTGGCGGCGGCGTAGTTGGCCTGGCCCGCGCCGCCGAAGGTGCCGGCGGCGGAGGAGAAGAGCACGAAGTCGGCCAGGTCCAGGTGGCGGGTCAGTTCGTGCAGGTGCAGGGCGGCGTCGGCCTTGGGCCGGAGCACGGTGTCAAGACGCTCGGGTGTGAGGGCCCCCACGACGCCGTCGTCGAGGACGCCGGCGGTGTGCACGACCGCGGTGAGCGGGTGGGCGTCGGGCAGCTCGGCCAGGAGCGCGGCGACCGCGGCGCGGTCGGCGACGTCGCAGGCGGCGACGGTGACGGAGGCACCCAACTCCTCCAGTTCGGAGACGAGTTCACGTGCCCCTGCCGCTTCGGGGCCGCGCCGGCTGGTGAGGACCAGGTGGCGGGCGCCGCGGGCGGTGACGGCGTGCCGGGCGACGAGCGCGCCCAGGGTGCCGGTGCCGCCGGTGATCAGGACGGTGCCCTCGGGGTCCCAGGCGGCCGGCAGGGTCAGCACGATCTTGCCGACGTGGCGGGCCTGGCTGAGGTGGCGGAAGGCTTCGGGGGCCTGCCGCAGGTCCCAGGCGGAGACCGGGATCGGGCGCAGCGCGCCGGAGCGGAAGAGGGCGAGGAGCTCGGTGAGCATCTCCTGGATGCGGTCGAGCCCGGCCTCGGTGAGGTCGAACGCCTGGTACGTGACGCCGGGGTGGGCGGCTGCGACGTCCCGCGGGTCGCGCACGTCGGTCTTGCCCATCTCCACGAACCGGCCGCCGCGCGGCAGCAGGCGCAGCGAGGCGTCCACGAACTCCCGGGCGAGGGAGTCCAGTACGACGTCCACGCCGCGGCCGTCGGTGGCGTCGCGGAAGGTGCCCTCGAAGTCGAGGGTGCGCGAGGAGGCGATCCGGTCGTCGGCGAGGCCGAGGCCGCGCAGGGTGTCCCACTTGCCGGGGCTCGCGGTCGCGAAGACGTCGGCGCCCCAGTGGCGGGCGAGCTGGACGGCGGCCATGCCGACGCCGCCGGCGGCGGCGTGCACGAGCAGGGACTCGCCGGACCGCAGCCCGGCCAGGTCGTGCAGGGCGTAGTAGGCCGTCATGAAGACGATCGGGACGGCGGCGGCCTCGGTGAAGGTCCAGCCCTCGGGCATCGGAGCGATCATGCGGCGGTCGACCACGGTGAGCGGTCCGAACGCGCCGGGGAGCATGCCCATGACGCGGTCGCCGGGGACGAGGTCGGTGACGCCGGGGCCGGTCTCCAGGACCACGCCCGCGCCCTCGCTGCCCATCAGGCCGGGGTCGCCCGGGTACATGCCCAGGGCGTTGAGCACGTCGCGGAAGTTGAGACCCGCAGCCCGTACGGCGACCCTGACCTGGCCGGGCTCCAGGGGTGCCTCGACGGCCGGGTCGGCTACGAGGGTGAGGTTGTCGAGGGTGCCCTTGTCCTCGATGTCCATGCGCCAGGCGAGGCTGTCCGCGGGCGGGGTGAGCCGGGTGCCGGCGGGCACCCGGGCCAGACGCGGGGCGTGTACGGTGCCGCGGCGCAGCGCGAGTTGGGGTTCGCCGGTGGCGAGGGCCGCGTCGAGGGCGTCGGCGGAGGCCGTGTCGTCGTCGAGGTCGACCAGGACGAACCGGTCGGGGTTCTCCGACTGGGCGGTGCGCACCAGGCCCCACAGCGGGGCGTGGGCCAGGTCGGCCACGTCCCAGTCGCTTCGGGTGGCGACGGCGCCATGGGTGACGAACACCAGGCGGGCGGCGGCGAAACGGTCGTCGGCGAGCCACGCCTGGACGAGGGCGAGGGCTTGGTGGGTGGCGCGGTGGACGCCCTCGGCGAGGACGTCGGCGTGACCCCGGGGCTGCCGGTCGAGGTGGACCAGCACATGGCCCGGCGCCTCGGGGCCGACGGCGGCGTACAGCGCGTCCAGGTCGACGGTCCCCGCGTCGGGGACGTCGAGCACGGGGTGCGCCGACCGCTCGGCCGGTGCGTCCTCGGCCGGGGTGGCGACGGGCACGGTGGCCCAGTCGAGGCGGTACAGCGACTCGTGGTGTGCGGTGCGGGCGCCGCCGAGCTGGTCGGCGGAGACCGGGCGCAGCATGAGGCCGGTGACGGTGGCGACGGGCGCGCCGGTGGGGTCGGCGAGCTGGAGGGAGAGGGTGTTCTCCCCGTCGGGCGTCAGGCGTACCCGCAGGGTGGTGGCGCCGACGGCGTGCAGGGCGACGCCGCGCCAGGAGAAGGGCAGTCGGCCCTGCCGGGTGCCGCCGTCGGGGGCGGGCTGGACGAAGGTGGCGTGCAGGGCGGCGTCGAGCAGCGCGGGGTGCAGGCCGAAGCGGGCGGCCTCGGCGCGGGTCTGCTCGGGCAGGGCGACCTCGGCGTAGACGTCCTCGCCGTGGAGCCAGGCGGCGCGCAGTCCCTGGAAGACCGGGCCGTAGGCGAAGCCGCCCTGGGCGAGGTGCTCGTAGAGTCCGTCGACGCCGACGGCTTCGGCGCCGGGCGGGGGCCAGGCGGCGAGGTCGAAGGCGGGCGCGGGGGCGCCGGGCGCGAGGATGCCGCCAGCGTGCCGGGTCCAGGGCTCGTCGGCGGGTGCCTCGGGGTCGCTTGAGTACAGGTCGAGGGTGCGCCGGCCGCGCTCGTCGGCGGCGCCGACGACGATCTGGATGCGTACGGCGGCACGCTCGGCGATGACCAGCGGCGCTTCGAGGGTGAGTTCCTCCAGCAGGTCGCAGCCGGCCTGGTCGCCGGCGCGCAGTGCCAGCTCGACGAAGGCGGTGCCGGGCAGCAGCACGGTGCCCATGACGGCGTGGTCGGCGAGCCAGGGATGGCTGTCCAGGGAGAGCCGGCCGGTGAAGAGGTACCCGTCGCCGTCGGCGAGGGCGACGGCGGCGCCGAGCAGCGGGTGGTGGGCGGCGCCCAGACCGGCGGACTCGACGTCGCCGATGTGTCCTGCGGGGGCCTCCAGCCAGAACCGTTCACGCTGGAAGGCGTAGGTGGGCAGGGCGGCCCTGCGGGCGCCGGTGCCGGTGAAGTACGCGTCCCAGTCGACGGGCACGCCGCGGGTGTGCAAGGTGGCGAGGGCGGTGGTCAGGGTCTCGCGCTCGGCCCGGTCGCGGCGCAGCGCGGCGACGAGGACGGCCTCGGAGTCGGCGAGCACCTCGCGGCCCAGGCCCGTGAGCACGCCCTGCGGGCCGAGTTCGAGGTACGTGGTGACGCCCGCGGCTTCGAGGGCGCGGACGCCGTCGGCGAAGCGGACCGCCTCGCGGACGTGCCGGACCCAGAAGTCGGGCTGCGTCAACTGCTCCGAGGCGAGAGCACCGCTCACGTTCGAGATCACCGGTATGCGCGGGAGCTCGTACGTCAGCCCCCGCGCCACGGCGCGGAAGTCGTCGAGCATGGCGTCCATCAGCGGTGAGTGGAAGGCGTGGCTGACGGTGAGGCGTTTGGTGCGCCGGCCGCGCCGCTCGAACTCGGCGGCGATCTTCAGGGCGAGGGTCTCCTCGCCGGAGACGACGACGCTGTCGGCGGTGTTGACGGCGGCGACGCCGACGCGGTCCTCGTGACCGGCGAGCAGCGGCAGCACCTCCTCCTCGGTGGCGGCGAGCGAGATCATCGCGCCGCCCTCGGGGAGTGCCTGCATGAGCCGGCCGCGCGCGGCGACGAGGGTCGCGGCGTCGGCGAGGTCCAGGACGCCCGCGACGTGCGCGGCGGTGATCTCGCCGATGGAGTGGCCGGTGACGAAGTCGGGCCGAACGCCCCAGGACTCCATCAGCCGGAACAGCGCGGTCTCCAGCGCGAACAGGGCGGGCTGGGTGTATTCCGTACGGTCGAGGAGGGCGGCGAGGTCGCCGTCGGTGGCGAACAGCACGTCGGCCAGGGGCTGTTCGAGGTGCGGGGCGAACGCGGCGCATACGGCGTCGAGGGCGCGGGCGAACTCCGGTTGGGCGGCGTACAGTTCGCGGCCGGCACCGAGGCGCTGGCTGCCCTGCCCGCTGAAGAGCACCGCGAGGCGACCGTCGCCCGGCGGGTGCTGTACCAGCCCGCCGTTCGGTCGTTCCTCGGCCAAGTCACCCAGGGCGGTGATGAGTTCGGCACGGTCGCCGACGACGACGGCGGCGCGCCGGTCGAGGGCGCTGCGGGTGGTGGCCAGGGACAGGGCGAGGTCGGCCGGGGCCGTGCCGGCGTGCTCCGGCCGGGCCAGGTGCCCGGCGAGCGCGGCGGCCTGGGCGCGCAGCGCGGCCGGGGTGCGCCCGGAGAGCACGTACGGCAGCGGTGTGCCCGCGGGGAGGATGCCCTCGGGGGCGGGAGCGGGCTCGTCGGCGGGCGGCTGCTCGATGATGACATGCGCGTTGGTGCCGCTGACGCCGAAGGAGGAGATGCCGGCGCGGCGCGGGCGGCCGGTCTCGGGCCAGGTCGCGGCCTCGGTCAGCAGCGAGACGGCGCCGGCCTGCCAGTCGACGTGCCGGGAGGGTTCGGCGATGTGCAGGGACGGCGGCAGGACGCCGTGGCGCATGGCCTCGACCATCTTGATGATGCCCGCGGCGCCGGCGGCGGCCTGGGTGTGGCCGAGGTTGGACTTGACGGAGCCCAGCAGCAGCGGACGCCCGGCGGGCCGGTCCTGGCCGTAGGTGGCGAGCAGCGCCTGCGCCTCGATGGGGTCGCCGAGGGTGGTGCCGGTGCCGTGCGCCTCGACGGCGTCGACGTCTGCGGTGGTCAGGCCCGCGTCGGCGAGGGCCTGGCGGATGACGCGCTGCTGTGACGGACCGTTCGGGGCGGTGAGGCCGTTGGAGGCGCCGTCCTGGTTGACGGCGGTGCCGCGCACCACGGCCAGGACCGGGTGCCCGTTGCGGCGGGCGTCGGAGAGGCGCTCGACGAGGATCATGCCGGCGCCCTCGGCCCAGCCGGTGCCGTCGGCGTCGTCGGAGAAGGACTTGCAGCGGCCGTCGGTGGACAGCCCGCGCTGCCGGCTGAAGTCGATGAAGGTGTCGGGGGTGGACATCACGGTCACACCGCCTGCCAGCGCCATGTCGCACTCGCGGTTGCGCAGCGCCTGCGCGGCCAGGTGCAGAGCGACCAGCGAGGAGGAGCAGGCGGTGTCGACGGTGACGGCCGGCCCCTCCAGGCCGAAGGTGTAGGAGACGCGGCCGGAGGCGACGCTGCCGGCGGTGCCGGTGCCCAGGTAGCCCTCCAGGCCCTCGGGCACGGCGGGCAGCCGGGTCAGGTAGTCGTGGTACATCACGCCGGCGAAGACGCCGGTGCGGCTGCCGCGCATCGACGAGGGGGCGATGCCGGCGCGTTCGAAGGTCTCCCAGGACGTTTCCAGCAGCAGGCGCTGGTGGGGGTCCATGGCGAGGGCCTCGCGCGGGTTGATGCCGAACAGGTCGGCGTCGAAGTCGGCGGCGTCGTGCAGGAAGCCGCCCTCGCGGGTGGAGGAGGTGCCGGCCCGCTCGGGGTCGTCGCTGTAGAGGGCGCCGAGGTTCCAGCCGCGGTCGGTGGGGAAGGGCGTGACGGCGTCGCCGGAGTCGGCCACCAGGCGCCACAGTCCCTCGGGGCTGGTGACCCCGCCGGGGTAGCGGCAGGCCATGGCGACGATGGCGATGGGCTCGTCGCCGAGCGCGCCGGCGACGGCGGCCGCCGGCGCGGTGTCGGCGGCGTCGCCGAGGAGTTCGGTGCGCAGGAACGCGGCGAGCGCGGTCGGCGTCGGGTAGTCGAAGACGAGGGTGGCGGGCAGCCGGACGCCGGTGGCGGAGCCGAGGCGGTTGCGCAGTTCGACGGCGGTCAGCGAGTCGAAGCCGAGCTCCTTGAAGGCGCGGGCCGGGTCGACGGCCTCCGGACCGGGGTAGCCCAGGACGGCCGCGACCTGGACGCGCACGGTGTCCAGCAGCAGCCGGTCCCGGTCGGCGGGCGCCAGGGGCAGCAGCCGGTCGGCGAGGCCCCCGGCCGGTGCGTCGCCGGGGGTGCGGGCGGCACGCCGGGCGGGGGTGCGGACCAGACCGCGCAGCAGCGCCGGGACCGCGTCGAAGTCGGCGTGGCGCAGTGAGGCCAGGTCCAGGTGCATGGGCACGGCGGTCGGGTCGCCCACGGCGCGGGCGGTGTCCATCAGCGCCAGGCCCTGCTCGGAGGAGAGCGCGGCCACACCGGCGCGGTTGATGCGCTCCAGGTCGGCGTCGGCGAGTTCGCCGGTCATACCGCTGCGCTCGGCCCACAGGCCCCAGGCGAGGGAGGTGGCGGGCAGTCCCGCGGCGTGCCGGTGCTGGGCGAGGGCGTCGAGGAAGACGTTGGCGGCGGCGTAGTTGGCCTGGCCGGGCCCGCCGAGGGTGCCGGCGGCGGCGGAGAACAGCACGAACGCCGCGAGGTCCAGCTCGCGGGTCAGCTCGTGCAGGTGCACGGCGGCGTCCGCCTTGGGCCGCAGTACGGTGTCGATCCGCTCGGGGGTGAGGGATTCGAGGATGCCGTCGTCCAGGACGCCCGCGGTGTGCACGACCGCGGTCAGCGGGTGCTCGGCGGGGACGGCGTCCAGCAGCGCGGCGAGCGCGGCGCGGTCGGCGGTGTCGCAGGCGGTGAGGGTGACGCGGGCACCGGCCCGCTCCAGTTCGGCGACGAGGCCGGCGGCGCCGGGGGCGTCGGGGCCGCGCCGGCTGGTCAGCAGCAGGTGGCGTACGCCGTGCTCGGTGACCAGGTGGCGGGCGACGAGCGCGCCGAGGGTGCCGGTGGCGCCGGTGACCAGGGCGGTGCCCTCGGGGTCGAGGGCCGGGGCCTGCTGGTCGGGGAGGACGGCGACGCGGGACAGGCGCGGTACCAGGGTGCGCCCCTCGCGCAGCGCCAGTTGGGGCTCGTCGGTGGCGAGGGCGGCGGGCAGGGCGCGCAGGGACTCGGCGCGCCCGTCCAGGTCGACCAGGCGGAAGCGGTCAGGGTGCTCGGACTGGGCGGAGCGCAGCAGGCCCCACAGCGGGGCGTGGGCCGGGTCGGCCAGGTCGGAGCCGGCCGCGGTGGCGACCGCGCCGCGGGTGACGAACACCAGGCGGGCGGCGGTGAAACGGTCGTCGGCGAGCCACGCCTGCGCCAGCTCCAGCGCGCGGTGCAGGGCCTCGCGCACGGCGTCCGGCAGGGCGGCGTCCACACCGGCCGGGCCCTCGGGCGCGGCGAAGAAGGGGACGAGGACGGCCTCGGGGACGGGACCGCCGGTCGCGAGGGCCGCGCCGAGGGCGGCCAGGTCGGTGTGGGCGGCGGCGGTGGGCAGGGTGCCGGCCAGCTCGCCGTCGGCGCCGCCGAGCAGCGCCCACTGGCCCGCGGCGACGGTGGTCGCGGCGGGCACGGGCGCGGCGCTCCACTCGACGCGGAAGAGCGCCTCGTGGAAGGCGCTGCGGGCGGCGTGCACCTGGTCGGGCGAGACGGGGCGCAGCAGCAGGGCGTCGACGGCGGCGACGGGCGTGCCGGTCTCGTCGGCGAGGCTCACCGCGACGGTGTCGGTGCCGGCCGGGGTGAGCCGGACCCGCAGGGCGCGGGCGCCGACGGCGTGCAGGGCGACGCCGCTCCAGGAGAAGGGCAGCCGGCCGTGCTCGGTCTCGGTGAGCAGCGAGCCCATGCCGACGGCGTGCAGGGCGGCGTCCAGCAGCGCCGGGTGCAGCCCGAACAGGGCGGCCTCGGCGTGCGCCTGCTGGGGCAGCCGGACCTCGGCGAAGACCTCTCCGCCGCGCTCCCAGGCTGCGGTCAGACCCTGGAAGACGGGTCCGTAGGCGAAGCCGTTGGCCGTGAGGTAGTCGTACAGGCCCGTGACGTCGACCTCGGTGGCGCCCTGCGGCGGCCAGCTGGTCAGCTCCGGGTCGGCGACGGCGGTACGGGCCGTGGGGGTGAGCCGGCCGGTGGCGTGCCGGGTCCAGGCGCCCTCGCCCCAGCTGTCGTCGGCGGCGTCCTCCGGCCGCGAGTGCAGGGTCAGCACACGGTCGCCGTGCTCGTCGGGCGCGCCGACTGCGAGCTGGATCTGCACCCCGCCGTGCGGGGGCAGCACCAGCGGCGCCTCCAGGGTGAGCTCGTCGAGCACGGCGCAGCCGACGTGGCTGCCGGCCTGGAGGGCGAGCTCGACGAAGGCGGTACCGGGCAGCAGCACGGTGTCCATCACCGTGTGGTCGCCGATCCAGGGGTGGGTGGCCAGCGAGAGCCGGCCGGTGAAGAGGTGACCGTCGCCGTCGGCGAGCGCGATGGCCGCGCCCAGCAGCGGGTGGTCGGCGGAGCCGATGCCGACGGCGGTGACGTCGCCGGCCCAGCCGGTGGGCTGCTCGGGCCAGTACAGCTCGCGCTGGAAGGCGTACGTGGGCAGTTCCACGCGCCGCCCGCCGCGCCCGGTGAAGACGGCGCGCCAGTCGACACGGGTGCCGTGGGCGTGGGCGCGGGCGACGGCGGAGGCCAGGGCGGCCGGCTCGGGGCGGTCGGCGCGCAGCGCGGGCGCGAAGACGGCGTCGGGCTCGGTGACGCTCTCCTGGGCGAGGGCGGTGAGCACCCCGCCGGGGCCCACCTCGACGAAGGTGGTGACGCCGTGGTCGGCCAGGCGCCGCACGCCGTCGTGGAAGCGGACGGTCTCGCGCACGTGGCGCACCCAGTAGTCGGCGGAGCCGATCTCCTCGGCGGTGACGGAGGCGCCGGTCAGGTTGGACACCAGCGGCACGACGGGAGCCGCGTACGTGACGGTCTCGGCGACCTCGCGGAAGGCGTCGAGCATGCCGTCCATCAGGGGCGAGTGGAAGGCGTGGCTGACGGTGAGGCGCTTGGTGCGCCTGCCGCGTTCGCGCAGGGCGTCCGCGACGGCCACGGCGGCGTCCGCGTCGCCGGAGACGACCACGGAGCGCGGGCCGTTGACGGCGGCGATGCCGAGGAGGCCGGGGTGATCGGCGAGGAGCGGGGCGACCTCGTCCCAGGTCGCCTCGACGGCGATCATGGCGCCGCCCTGGGGCAGCGCCTGCATGAGCCGGCCGCGCGCGGCGACCAGCCGGGCCGCGTCGGCGAGGGTGAGCACGCCCGCCACGTGGGCGGCGGCCAGCTCGCCGACGGAGTGGCCGACGAGGAAGTCGGGGGTCAGGCCCCACTGTTCGAGCTGGCGGTACAGGGCGACCTCGACGGCGAACAGCGCCGCCTGGGTGTACGCGGTGCGGTCGACCAGGGCGGCCACGTCGCTGCCTTCGGCCGCGAACAGCACGTCGTACAGCGGGCGTTCGAGGTGCGGGTCGAGGGCGTCGCGCACCTCGTCCAGGGCGCGGGCGAAGCCGGGGTGGGTGGCGTACAGCTCGCGGCCCATGCCGGCGCGCTGGCTGCCCTGTCCGGGGAAGAGGAACGCGGTCTTGCCCTCGGTGGTGGCGCCGACGACGGTGTCCGCGCCGGGCTCGCCGGCCGCCAGCGCGGCCAGGTCGGCCAGGAGCGCCTCGCGGTCGGCGGAGAACAGCACGGCCCGGCGGTCGAGCGAGGACCGGCTGGTGGCCAGCGAGAGCCCGAGGTCGGTCAGGCCGGCGGGGTCGGCGGCGAGCGAGGGGTGCTCGCGCAGGTGGGCGGCGAGCCGCTCGGCCTGGGCGCGCAGGGCCGTGTCCGTCTGGCCCGACACCAGCAGGGGCACCGGGCCGGTGGCACCGGCGACGGCCTCGCCGCCACCGGACGTTTCGCCGGCCGCGCCATTGGCCGGCTCCGGCTCCGGCTCCGCCGGCTCGGGGGCCTGCTCGACGATGGTGTGGGCGTTGGTTCCGCTGACGCCGAAGGACGAGATGCCCGCGCGGCGCGGCTGGCCGGTCTCCGGCCAGGCCACGGCTTCGGTGAGCAGTCGCACGTCGCCCGCGGACCAGTCCACGTTCTCCGACGGGCGGTCGATGTGCAGCGACTCGGGCAGCACCCCGTGCCGGATGGCCTGCACCATCTTGATGATGCCCGCGACACCGGCGGCGGCCTGGGTGTGCCCGAGGTTGGACTTCACGGAACCCAGCCACAGGGGACGGCCCTCGGGCCGGTTCTGCCCGTACGTGGCGAGGATGGCCTGCGCCTCGATGGGGTCGCCGAGGGTGGTGCCGGTGCCGTGCGCCTCCACCACGTCCACCTGCGCCGGGGTGAGACCGGCGTTGGTCAGGGCCTGGCGGATGACGCGCTGCTGGGACGGGCCGTTGGGCGCGGTCAGGCCGTTGGAGGCGCCGTCCTGGTTGATGGCCGAACCGCGCACGATCGCCAGCACCGGGTGACCGTTGCGGCGGGCGTCGGACAGCCGCTCCACGAGCAGCATGCCCACGCCCTCGCCCCAGCCGGTGCCGTCGGCGCCGTCCGCGAACGGCTTGCAGCGGCCGTCGGGCGCCAGCCCGCGCTGCCGGCTGAACTGCACGAAGGCGCGCGGGCTGGACATGACGGTGACACCGCCGGCGAGCGCCATGGTGCACTCGCCGTTGCGCAGCGCCTGCACCGCCAGGTGCAGCGCCACCAGCGACGCCGAGCACGCCGTGTCGACCGTGACCGCGGGCCCTTCCAGGCCGAAGGTGTACGACAGTCGGCCCGAGACGACGCTGGCGGCGTTGCCGGTCAGGAGGTAGCCCTCCACGCCCTTGGGGACCTCGCGCAGCAGCTCGGGGTAGTCCTGGCCGTTGGTGCCGATGAAGACACCCGCCTTGCTGCCGCGCAGGGTGGCCGGGTCGATCCCGGCCCGTTCGAAGGTCTCCCAGGTGCTCTCAAGGAGCAGGCGCTGCTGCGGGTCCATGCCGAGGGTCTCGCGGGGGGAGATCCCGAAGAACGCGGCGTCGAACTCGCCGACCCCGTCCAGGAATCCGCCCTCACGGGTGTACGACGTCCCCTGCTGATCGGGGTCGGCGTCGTACAGCGACTCGATGTCCCAACCGCGGTCGGTGGGGAAGTCGGTGATCGCGTCCCGTCCCTCGGACACCATGGTCCACAGGTCCTCCGGCGACTGGACGCCGCCGGGGAACCTGCACGCCATGCCGACGATCGCGATCGGCTCCGGCTCCTTGGCCTCGACCTCGCGCAGGCGCTGCCGCGTCTGATGCAGATCGGCGGTCACCCGCTTCAGATAACCGAGGATCTTGTCCTGCTCTGCCATTGGAACCTCACCCATACGTCTCGTCACAAGCCCTTGCACCTGCTACTGGCTGCTGTCGCGGTGTTAAATGCCGAGCTCTTTCTCGATGAAGTCGAAGAGCTCGTCGGGCGTGGCCTCCTGGAGTTTCTCGGTGACGGCCTCGCCACGGGTTTCGCTGTGCGGTTCACCCCATTTCGCCAGCAGGGCCTGCAGTCGCAGCGCGATGTCGTCGCGTGTGCCGGTGTCCGGGTCGAGCACGGAGAGCGCGGATTCGAGCTTCTCCAGCTCCGCGATGCCGGGAGCTGCCCCGGTGCCGCCGTCCTGCGTGATCTCGGCGCGCAGGAACGCGGCCAGGATGTCGGGGGTCGGGTGGTCGAAGACCAGGGTCGCCGGGAGCTTGAGTCCGGTGGCCGCGCCCAGCCGGTTGCGCAGCTCCAGCGCGATCAGCGAGTCGAAGCCCAGCTCCTTGAAGGCGCGCCCGGCGCCGACCTCGTCGGTGGTGGTGTGGCCCAGCGCGGTGGCCGCGTGCGAGCGCACCAACTCGACGACGGTGAGCGTCTGTTCGGCCGGGCTCATCACCGCGAGCCGCTGCCGCAGCCGCTCGGCCGGCGACTGCTCGCCGGCCGGCGCGCCGGTGGCCTGGGCCGTCTCGGCGAGCCGGCGCACCTCGGGCAGGCCGGAGATGAACGGGCTGGGCCGTACGGCGGTGTAGCCGGGGGCGAACCGCTCCCATTGGATGTCGGCGACCGCCACGGCCACCTCCGCGTGGTCCAGGGCCTGTTGCAGGGCGCGGATCGCGGCGGCGGGCGGCATCGCGGGCACCCCGCCCCGGTCCAGCCGCTCCCCGATCGCGCCGCCCGCGGCGAGCCCGGTGTCGCCCCAGCGGCCCCAGGCCACGGAGGTCGCGGCCAGCCCCTGGGCGTGCCGGTGCTCGGCGAGTGCGTCCAAGTAGGCGTTGGCGGCGGCGTAGTTGCCCTGTCCGGCGTCACCGAGGGTGCCGGCCACACCGGAGAAGAGCACGAACGCCGACAGGTCCAGCTCACGGGTCAGCTCGTGCAGGTGCGCGGCGGCGTCCGCCTTGGGGGCGAGCACGGTCGCGAACCGTTCGGGGGTCAGCGCGTCGATCACGCCGTCGTCCAGCACACCGGCGGTGTGCACCACGGCGGTCAGCGGGTGCTCGGCGGGGATCCCCGCGATGAGCGCGGCCAGCGCCTCGCGGTCGGCCACGTCGCAGGCCGCGACCGTGACCGTGGTGCCCAACGCCTCGATCTCGTCCCGCAGTTCGGCGGCGTCCGGCGCGTCGATACCGCGCCGGCTGGTCAGCACCAGATGCTCGGCGCCGTTGCCGACGAGCCAGCGGGCGACGTGCGCGCCCAGGGCTCCCGTGCCGCCGGTGACGAGCGTGGTGCCCCGCGGCTTCCAGCGGCGCACCACCGGCGTCTCGGCGAGCCGCGCCCGCTCCAGCCTGCGCACGTACGCGGCGTTGGAGCGCAGCGCCACCTGGTCCTCGACGCCGTCGCCGTCGCCGTCCAGGATGCCCGGGAGGCGGCCGAGGGCACGCTCGTCGGCCTGCTGCGGCAGGTCGATCAGACCGCCCCAGCGGTCCGGGTACTCCAGCGCGACCGTGCGTCCGAAGCCCCACACCAGCGCCCCGGCCGGGTCGGCGAGCGCCTCGCCGGACGCGGTGGCGACGGCGCCCCGGGTGACGCACCACAGCGGCGCGTCCACCCCGGCGTCGCCGAGCGCCTGTACCAGCGCGGCGGTGGCGAGCAGCCCCGCCTTCCCGGCGCCGTCACCCGCGAGCAGGGACAGCACCCCGGCGGGCGCGGCCCCGTCCACCGACGCCGTGAGCAGGTCCGTCAGCGCCGCGCGCCCGGCTCCGGCCGGCACGCCGAGGGTACGGACCTCGGCGCCGTGCTTGGTCAGTACGTCCGTGATCACGGCGGCGTCGACGCCTTCGGGTACGGCGACGAGCCAGGTGCCGGACAGGCGTGCGGTGGCCGGGTCGGCGATCCGCTTCCAGGTGATCCGGTAACGCCAGCCGTCCACCGTGGACTGCTCGCGGCTCTGCCGACGCCAGGACGACAGGGAAGGCAGGACGGAGGTCAGCGAATCGTTGTCGGCCAGGTCCAGTTCGGCGGCCAGCGCCTCCAGGTCCTCGCGCTCCACCGCGTCCCAGAACCGTGCGTCCTCGATGCTCTCCGAGACCACCGGCACCTCGACGGGCGCAGCCTCGGGCCAGAACCGCTGCCCCTGGAAGGCGTACGTCGGCAACTCCGCCCGACGCGCCCCCGAACCGGCGAACACGGCGTCCCAGTCGACCGAGGCCCCACGCACGTACGCCTCGCCCACCGACTGCCAAAACCGCTCCAGACCACCCTCGTTACGGCGCAGCGACCCCACCACAGCCACCTCACGACCGGCGCCCTCGGCCGTCTCCTGCACACCCACACTCAGCACAGGATGCGGACTCGACTCCACGAAGACACCGAAGCCGTCCCCCAGCAGGATGCGCGTGGCCTTCTCCAACTCCACCGTCTGACGCAGATTGGTGAACCAGTAACCCGCATCCAGCTCAGGACCCCTCACCCACTCACTGGTGACCGTCGACAGGAACGGAACCCGGGCTTCCAACGGGCTTACCGGCGCGAGGAGTTCAGCAAGCTCCTCACGCAACAGCTCCACCTGCGCGGAATGCGAGGCGTAGTCCACAGCGATCCGCTTCGCCCGCACACCGTCCCTCTCACAGGCGGCGAGGAACTCATCCAGCGCCAGTGTCTCGCCCGAAATCACCACCGAGGAAGGCCCGTTGACCGCCGCGACCGAGATCCGGTCCTCGCCCCACGGCGCTATCCGCTCCCGCACCCGCACGGCCGGCAAGGGCACGGACACCATCCCGCCCAGACCCGCCAGCAACCGGCCGATCGCCTGACTGCGCAACGCGACGACACGGGCCGCGTCCTCCAGAGACAAGATCCCCGCCACACACGCGGCAGCGATCTCACCCTGCGAATGACCCACCACCGCGTCCGGCTCCACACCGGCAGCACGCCAGACCTCGGCGAGGGAGACCATCACCGCGAACAGCGCCGGCTGCACGACATCCACCCGGTCGAGGGAAGGCGCGCCCTCGGCGCCGCGCAGTACGTCGCGCAGCGACCAGTCGGTGAAGGGTTCGAGCGCCTTCGCGCACTCGTCCACCCGGGTGGCAAACACGGGTGAAGCGTCCAACAACGCCTCGGCCATGCCTACCCATTGCGACCCCTGTCCGGGGAAGACGAAGACCGTCCTGCCCCCGATCGCGGACCCCTGGGTCAGCAGGGGCGAGGTCTCCCCCGCGGCCAGCGCGGTGAGCGCCGCCACGTAGTCCGAGCGTTCCCGGCCCACCAGCACGGCCCGGGTGCCCAGGGCCGTACGGGCAGTGGCCAGGGAGTGGCCGATGTCGACGAGCCGCAGGTCAGAGCGGCTTTCCAGGTGGTCGAGCAGGCGCCGGGCCTGGTCACGCAGGGCCGCCTCTGTGCGGGCGGTCAGCGGCCACGGCAGCACGGCGGAGCCGTCCTGGCTGGCGGTGCCCGGGGTGTTGCCGGTCAGTAGGGGTGCGGTCGGGGAGGACGCAGGGGTCCCCTGCTCGACGGGGGCCGAGTCCACGGGGGCCTGCTCGATGATGGCATGCGCGTTGGTGCCGCTGAAGCCGAACGACGAGACGCCCGCACGCCAGGGCCGCCCGGTCTCCGGCCAGGCCCGCGGCTCGGTCAGCAGGTCGATCTCGCCCATGGTCCAGTCGACGTGCGGGGTGGGCTCGGCGATGTGCAGGCTGCGCGGCAGCACGCCGTGCCGCATCGCGAGGACCATCTTGATCACGCCGGCGACTCCGGCCGCGGCCTGGGTGTGTCCGATGTTCGACTTGATGGAGCCCAGTAGCAGCGGCTGCTCGGCGGGCCGGTCCTGGCCGTACGCGGTGAGCAGCGCCTGCGCCTCGATGGGGTCGCCCAGCTTCGTGCCGGTGCCGTGCCCCTCCACCACGTCCACATCGGCGGCGGAGAGACGGGCGTTGGCGAGAGCCTGGCGGATGACGCGCTGCTGCGACGGCCCGTTGGGCGCGGTCAGGCCGTTGGAGGCACCGTCCTGGTTGACGGCCGAGCCACGTACCACCGCGAGGACGGGGTGCCCCTTGGCGCGCGCGTCGGACAGCCGCTCCACGAGCAGGATGCCCACGCCCTCGGCGGGGCTGAAGCCGTCGGCGTCCGAGGAGAACGCCTTGCAGCGCCCGTCCGTCGACAGCCCGCGCTGGCGGCTGAACTCGATGAAGGTGCCCGGGGTGGACATGACCGTCACACCGCCGGCCAGCGCGATGGAGCACTCGCCGTTGCGCAGCGCCTGCACCGCCAGGTGCAGCGCCACCAGGGACGAGGAGCAGGCCGTGTCGACGGTGACCGCCGGGCCCTCCAGACCGAAGGTGTACGACAGCCTGCCGGAGACCACGCTGCCCGCGCTGCCGGTGGCGAGGTGTCCCTCCAGCCCGTCCGTGGCGGCGCGCACCAGGTTGGAGTAGTCGGAGCCGTTGGTGCCGACGAACACCCCGGACTGGGTGCCGCGCAGCGTCTCCGGGTCGATGCCGGCGCGCTCGAACGCCTCCCAGGAGGTCTCAAGGAGCAGCCGCTGCTGCGGGTCCATGGCAAGGGCCTCGCGCGGCGAGATGCCGAAGAAACCGGCGTCGAAGTCGGCCGCGCCGGACAGGAAGCCGCCCTCGCGGGTGTACGAGGTGCCCTGTGCGTCGGGGTCGGGGTCGTACAGCGCCTCCACGTCCCAGCCGCGGTCCAGCGGGAACTCCGAGAGCGCGTCGCCGTCGGAGGACAGCAGCCGCCACAGGTCCTCGGGGCTGCGTACCCCGCCGGGGAAGCGGCAGCTCATCGCGACGATGGCGATCGGCTCGGCGTCGGCGACGCCCGTCGCGGCGACCGGGGCCGCGGCCGCCGCGTCCCGCCCCAGCACCTCGCCGCGCAGGTGACGGGCGAGGACGGTGGGCGTGGGGTGGTCGAAGACCAGGGTGGGCGGGAGCTTCAGCCCGGTGACCGCGTTCAGCCGGTTGCGCAGTTCCACCGAGGTCAGGGAGTCGAAGCCGAGCTCCTTGAAAGCCCGGCCGGCCCCGACGGCGTCGGGGCCGGCGTAGCCGAGGACGGCGGCGACCGCGGTGCGGATCAGGTCGAGCAGCAGCCGCTCCTGCTCGGTCTCGGACCGGCCGGTCAACCGCCGTAGGAACTCTGCGGCACCGTCGGTGTCCTGCGTGGCCTCGGCGCGGGTGCTCTCCATGGCCTCGCGCGCCTCGGGCAGGTCGTGCAGGAGCGGCCGGGCGCGGCCGGAGGTGAAGGCCAGGACGAAGCGCTTCCACTCCATGTCGGCGACGGTCAGCGTCGTCTCGTCCCGGTCCAGCGCGTGCTGGAGAGCGCTCACGGCCCGCTCGGGCGACATCTCGATCACACCGTGCCGGCGCATGCGGTCGCCGACCGCGCCCTCGGCCATGCCGCCGTCGCCCCAGGGGCCCCAGGCGATGGCGGTGGCGGGCAGGCCGGCCGCGCGCCGGTGCTCGGCGAAGGCGTCCAGGAAGGCGTTGCCGGGCGCGTAGTTGCCCTGGCCCGGCGCGCCGAAGGTGGCGGCGAAGGAGGAGAAGAGCACGAACGCCGACAGGTCGAGGTCACGGGTCAGCTCGTGCAGGTGCAGCGTGGCGTCCGCCTTGACCCGGAAGACCCGCTCGACCTGCTCCGGCGTGAGCGCCTCGACCACGCCGTCGTCCAGGACGGCGGCGGTGTGTACGACGGCCGTCAGCGGGTGCTCTGCGGGGATGCCCGCGATGAGCGCGGCCAGCGCCTCGCGGTCGGCCACGTCGCAGGCCGCCACGGTCACCTTGGCACCCAACGCCTCGATCTCGTCCCGCAGTTCGGCGGCGCCGGGCGCGTCGATACCGCGCCGACTCGTCAGCACCAGATGCTCGGCGCCGTTGCCGGCGAGCCAGCGGGCGACGTGCGCGCCCAGGGCTCCCGTACCCCCGGTGACGAGCGTGGTGCCCCGCGGCTTCCACTCGCGTACGGCCGGAACGTCGGCCAGGCGCGCGCGCACCAGCCGGCGCACGTACTGGCCGGAGGCTCGCAGCGCCACCTGGTCCTCGGCGCCGTCGCCCGCGAGGACACCGACGAGCCGGGACAGGGCGCGTGCGTCTGCCTCCTGCGGCAGGTCGATCAGGCCGCCCCAGCGCTCGCCGTGCTCCAGCGCGGTGACCCGGCCCAGGCCCCACACGGGCGCCTGCGCGACATCCGCGATCGGCTCGGCACGCCCGGTGGAGACGGCACCCCGGGTGACGCACCACAGCGGCGCCGCCACCTCGGCGTCACCGAGCGCCTGGACGAGGGTGAGGGCGGCGATCACGCCCGCGGGCGCGGCCTCGCTCAGGGCGTCGCCCCCGGCCGGGGTCACCAGAGAAAGCACACCGGCGGGTTCGGGCCCGTCGGCGAGCATCTCGCGGATCCGGACGGCCAGGTCGTCGCGGCTTTCGCCGGCGACCGCGAGGGTACGGACGTCGGCTCCGTGCTCCGTGAGCGCACCGGTGATCGCGGCGGCGTCGGCTCCCTCGGGTACGGCGACGAGCCAGGTGCCGGACAGGCGCGCGGTGGCCGGGTCGGCGATCCGCTTCCAGGTGACCCGGTAACGCCAACCGTCCATGGTGGACTGCTCACTGCTCTTCCGACGCCACGCCGAGAGCGCCGGCAGCAGCGAGGTCAGCGTCTCGTCCCCGTCGATGCCGAGCTCGGCCGTGAGCGCGGCGACGTCCATCCGCTCGACGGCCTCCCAGAACCGGGCGTCCACCGGGTCTGCGGTCGCGGTCTCCTCGACCGTCCCGCTCTCCAGCCAGTAGTGCTCCTGCTGGAAGGCGTACGTGGGCAGATCGAGGTGGCGTGCGGCCGTCCCCGCGAACACGGCGTCCCAGTCGACCGAGGCCCCACGCACGTACGCCTCGCCCACCGACTGCCAAAAACGCTCCAGACCACCCTCGTTACGGCGCAGCGAACCCACCACAGCCACCTCACGGCCAGCGTCCTCGGCCGTCTCCTGCACACCCACACTCAGCACCGGATGCGGACTCGACTCCACGAAGACACCGAAGCCCTGCTCCAACAGGACGCGGGTCGCCTTCTCCAACTCCACCGTCTGGCGCAGATTGGTGAACCAGTAACCCGCATCCAGCTCAGGACCCGTCACCCACTCATTGGTAACCGTGGACAAGAACGGAACCCGCGCCTCCAACGGACACACCGGAGCCAGGAGTTCAGCAAGCTCCTCACGCAACAGCTCCACCTGCGCGGAATGGGAGGCGTAGTCGACCGCGATCCGCTTCGCGCGCACACCGTCCCTCTCACACGCGGCCAGGAACTCATCCAGCGCCGTCGCCTCACCCGAAACCACCACCGACGAAGGCCCGTTCACCGCCGCCACCGAAATCCGGCCCTCACCCCACGGCGCTATCCGCTCCCGCACCCGCACAGCCGGCAACGGCACCGACACCATCCCGCCCAGACCCGCGAGCAGCCGACCGATCGCCTGACTGCGCAACGCAACCACACGAGCCGCATCCTCCAGAGACAAGATCCCCGCCACACACGCGGCAGCGATCTCACCCTGCGAATGACCCACCACCGCATCCGGCACCACCCCGACCGAACGCCACACCTCGGCCAGCGACACCATCACCGCGAACAGCACCGGCTGCACGACATCCACCCGGTCCAGGGAAGGCGCACCCTCCACGCCGCGCAGCACGTCGGTCAACGACCAGCCCGTGAAAGGCTCCAGCGCCTTCGCACACTCCTGGACACGAGAGGCGAACACCGGGGAAGCATCCAAAAGCCCCTCGGCCATACCCACCCACTGCGACCCCTGACCAGGGAAGACGAACACCGTCCGACCACCCACCACCGAACCGGTCACCACGCCGGCGGCCATCACACCCGAAGCGACCGCCGCCACCCCGGCCACACGATCCGGACCCAGCACCACGGCCCGATGCTCCAACCCCGCCCGGGTCAACGCCAAGGACCGCCCGACCGCCACCACATCGGCATCCCGATGTATCCACTCCCCCAGCCGCGCCGCCTGCCCCCGCAACGCCGCAACACCCTTGCCCGACAACACCCACGGCACCACCGCAGGACGGGCACCCTCCACAGCCACGCCCGCCTCGGCCTCCGGCGCCTGCTCCACGATGACGTGAGCGTTCGTACCACTGAAACCGAACGAGGAGACGCCCGCGCGGCGCGCCCTGTCGGCCTCGGGCCACGGGACCGCCTCGCTGAGCAGGGACACCGCGCCCGCGGACCAGTCCACGTGCGGAGTCGGTTCGCCGACGTGCAGGGTCTTCGGCACCACGCCGTGGCGCATGGCCTCGACCATCTTGATCACGCCGGCGACACCGGCGGCGGCCTGGGTATGGCCGATGTTCGACTTGATGGAGCCCAGCAGCAGCGGCTGCTCGGCGGGCCGGTCCTGGCCGTACGTGGCCAGCAGCGCCTGCGCCTCGATGGGGTCGCCGAGGGTGGTGCCGGTGCCGTGCGCCTCCACCACGTCCACATCGGCGGCGGACAGCCGGGCGTTGGTGAGCGCCTGGTGGATCACGCGCTGCTGCGACGGCCCGTTGGGCGCGGTGAGGCCGTTGGAGGCACCGTCCTGGTTGACGGCCGAGCCACGGACGACGGCCAGCACGGGGTGGCCGTTGCGTTGCGCGTCGACCAGCCGCTCCACGAGCAGCATGCCGACGCCCTCGCCCCAGCCGGTGCCGTCGGCCTCGGCGGCGAAGGGCTTGCAGCGCCCGTCGGGCGCGAGGCCACGCTGCCGGCTGAACTCGGTGAAGGTGGCAGGGGTCGCCATGACGGTGACGCCACCGGCGAGGGCGAGGGTGCACTCGCCGTTGCGCAGCGCCTGCACGGCGAGGTGCAGCGCGACCAGGGACGAGGAGCAGGCCGTGTCGATGGTGACCGCCGGGCCCTCCAGACCGAAGGTGTAGGCGACGCGGCCGGAGGCGATGCTGCCGGAGCTCCCGGTGCCGAGGAAGCCCTCGACGCCCTCGGGCACGGTGTCCAGGCGGGCGGTGTAGTCGTGGTACATCACGCCCGCGAACACGGCGGTGCGGCTGCCGCGCACCGAGGACGGGTCGATGCCGGCCCGCTCGAAGGCCTCCCAGGAGCTCTCCAGGAGCAACCGCTGCTGCGGGTCCATGGCGAGGGCCTCGCGCGGCGAGATGCCGAAGGGGGCGGGGTCGAAGCTGGCGGCGTCGTAGAGGAAGCCGCCCTCGCTGACGTAGCTGGCCCCTGCGCTGTCCGGGTCGGCGTCGTAGAGCGACTCCACGTCCCAGCCCCGGTCGACGGGGAAGGCGGAGACGGCGTCGTCACCGTTCTCGACGAGCCGCCACAGGTCCTCGGGAGTACGGACCCCGCCGGGGTAGCGGCAGCTCATCGCGATGATCGCGATGGGCTCCTGGTTCTTCTCCTCGACCTCGCGGAGCCGCCTGCGGGCCTGGCGCAGATCGGCGGTCGCCCGCTTGAGGTAGTCGCGAAGCTTGTCCTCGTTCACCATGTGCGTGGGCTCCATGCCAGAGAGGCGGTTGTACGGGTCGGACCGGCCGGTGCTCCGCACGGCGGGGCGGACCGGGTCCCGGGGGTGGTCGGTCGGGGCCGGCGGCCGGATTCCGCGCGGGGCGGGGCCGGGCCCGGGTCCCGGGAATGTCGGGTCGGTTCCGGGCTGCCGGTCGTCCCGCGTCGCGGGGGTCGCGGCCGTCCCGGATGGGTCGGGCCGGTCGGGCCCGGTCGGCCCGCCTCCTGAGCGGGCTCGGCCGGATCGCCGACGGCTGTCGGGTCGGTCGAGGGCGTGCCGAGCGGCGAGTGCGCCGCGCCCCGGAGAGGTCCCTCCCGGTCTGGACGTACGTAGTCGTCCAGACCGGGAGGGACCGCCTCGCGGAGTGCGCCACGCCCGCCGCTCGGCGCGTTGGGGCGTCAGGAAGCGCCGAGCTCGTCGTCCAGCAGGTCGAAGAGCTCGTCGTCGGTCACCGAGTCGAGGTCGTCGCCGTCGACGCCCCCCTCGGTGCCGCCCGTCGGGTCCTGGGCGTCGGTCCACTTGGTCATCAGGGCCTGGAGGCGCATGGTGATCCGCGAACGTGTGACGGTGTCCGCGTCCGCGGCCACCAACGCGGCCTCCAGCCGGTCGAGTTCACCGAAGACGGTCGGGCCGTCGGTTTCGAGGGGCAGCGCCGAGCGCAGGTAGTCGCTCAGCGCCTGCGGCGTCGGGTGGTCGAAGATCAGCGTGGCCGGCAGGCGCAGCCCGCTGACCGCGCCGAGCCGGTTGCGCAGTTCGACCGCCGTCAACGAGTCGAAGCCCAACTCCTTGAAGGCGCTGTGTGGTTCGACGGCCGCTGCCCCTGTGTGGCCCAGCACCTGGGCCACCTGGGTGCGTACCAGGTCCAGCAGGAGCCGGTCCCGTTCGGCGGCCGGGAGCAGCGCCAGGCGCCGCGCCAGCGACTCGGGGGCGTCCGCCGTCGCCCCGCCGGCCCTGCGCCGCACCGGGGTGCGGAGCAGGCCGCGCAGCAACGGCGGTACGGTGTCGCCGATTTGGGCCTGAAGGACCGGCAGGTCCAGCCGTGCGGGCACCAGCACGGCGGGCCCGCCCGCATGCGCCAGTGCCGCGTCGAAGAGCGCCAGCCCGTCGGCGGCCGACAGGGCGTTCATGCTGCCCCGGCTCAGCCGTTCGCGGTCGCGCTCGTCGAGCGTGGCGGCCATGCCCGCCTCGTCGTCCCACAGACCCCAGGCCAGCGAGACGGCGGGCAGCCCCGCCGCGCGCCGTTGCTGGGCGAGGGCGTCCAGGAAGGTGTTGCCGGCCGCGTAGTTGGCCTGTCCGGCGTTGCCGAACACACCGGCCGCCGAGGAGAACAGCACGAACGCCGACAGGTCCAGCTCGCGTGTCAGCTCGTGCAGGTGCCAGGCCCCGTCCACCTTGGGCCGCAGCACCCGGTCCAGCCGCTCGGCGGTGAGCGCCTCGACGGTCCCGTCGTCCAGCACACCGGCGGTGTGGACGACGGCGGTCAGCGGGTGCTCGTCGGGGATGCTCCCGATCAGCGCGGCCACCGCGTCCCGGTCGGCCACGTCGCAGGCCGCCCAGGTCGCCGAGGCGCCCAACTCTCCAATCTGGGAGGCGAGTTCGGCCGCCCCGTCGGCCTGCTCGCCGCGCCGGCTCACCAGCAGCAGGTGACGTACGCCGTGTTCGGTGACCAGGTGCCGGGCGAGCAGACCGCCGAGGGTGCCGCCGGCGCCCGTGACCAGGACCGTGCCCTGAGGATCCGTACGGGTGCCGTCGCCCGGCTCGGTACGGGTGCCGTCGCCCGCGGGGACGGTCGTACGGGCCAGACGCGGGGCCAGCACGACCCCGTCGCGCAGCGCGAACTGCGGCTCGTCGGAGGCCAGCGCGTCAGGCAGCGCGCGCCAGGAGGCGTCCGTGCCGTCCACGTCCACCAGGACCAACCGGCCCGGGTGCTCGGCCTGCGCGGAGCGCACCAGGCCCCACACCGGCGCGTGCGCCAGGTCCGTCACCCCCTCGTCGGCGCCCGGCGCGACGGCCCCGCGCGTGACGAACACCAGCCGTGCCTCGGCGAACCGCTCGTCCGCCACCCACCGGCGTACCAGTGCCAGGGCGTCACCCGCGGCGTCGTGCGCGGACCGCGCGAGCCCCGCACCCGTACGGGAGCCGGGGACCGGGTCGAGCGACACGAACACCGTCGCCGGCGCTCCCACCACCTCGGTCTCCTCGGCCAGCTCCGCCAGGTCGTCGTACGGCTCGGTGTCGGCCGCCGGCCCGGGCAGCGCGTCCGCCAGCCCGAGCGGGTCGGTGCCCAGCACCGCCCACGCCCCCTCGGCCGGCGCCTCCGCCCCGGGCAGCGCCAGCGCGATCCAGTCGACCTGGAACAGCGCGTCGCGCACCGGGCCCGTGCCGCTGCCGTCGAAGACGTCGGCGGCCAGCGGGCGCAGCACCAGCGATGGCACCGTGAGCAACGGCTGCCCGGCCTCGTCGGTGACGTCCAGCGCGACCGCGTCGCGCCCCGCAGGGGCCATGGTCACCCGCAGCGCCGCCGCGCCGACGGCGTGCAGCCGCACACCGTCCCACGCGAACGGCAGCCGCGCGCCCTCGGGCCCGTCGGGGAAGAAGTCGCCCAGGCCCACCGCGTGCAGCGCCGCGTCCAGCAGCGCCGGGTGCAGCCCGTACGCGGCCGCCTCGGCCCGGCGCTCCTCGGCGAGCGAGACCTCGGCGAACACCTCGTCGCCGCGCCGCCACGCCGCCCGCAGGTTGCGGAAGGCCGGGCCGTAGCCGAGCCCGATGGCCTCGAACGACGGGTAGAGGTCCGTGACCTCGCACTCCTGGGCGCCGGCCGGCGGCCACTCGGTGTGCGGGGCGGGGTCGGCCGCCGCGTCGGCGACCGTCAGGACACCGCCCGCGTGCCGGGTCCACGCCTCCTCGAAAGCGGCGTCCTCCGGCCGCGAATAGACGTGGAACTCCCGTCGGCCCGCGTCGTCAGCACCCGACACGGCCAGGCGCAGCTGCACCCCGCCGGTCTCCGGCAGCACCAGCGGCGCCTCCAGCGTCAGACTCTCCAGCAGGTCCAGGCCCGCGCGGTCACCGGCCCGAACCGCGAGCTCCACCAGCACCGCGCCCGGCACCACGACCGTGCCGGCCACCCGGTGGTCCGCGAGCCAGGGGTGGGTCCGCAGCGAGAGCAGCCCGGTCAGCAGGAACCCGTCCGAGTCCGGCAGTTCCACCGCCGCGCCGAGCAGTGGGTGCCCGGCGGAACCGAGCCCCGCCGCGACCACGTCGCCCGGGAGAGCGTGCGGGGGCGCCTCCAGCCAGTAGCGCTGGCGCTGGAAGGCGTACGTGGGCAGGTCCACGCGCTCGGCGCCGGTACCTGCGAAGTACGCGGCCCAGTTGACGGCGGTGCCGTGGACATGGGCGAGAGCGAGGGCCGTGGTCAGGGTTTCGGTCTCGTCACGGCCTCCGCGAAGGGCGGGGGTGAGGACCACGGTGTCGGGGTGGTCGAGGCAGTCCTGGGCCATGGCGGAGAGGATCCCGTCGGGGCCGAGTTCGAGGTACGTCGTCACGCCCGCGGCTTCGAGAGTCCGGATGCCGTCGGCGAAGCGGACGGCCTCACGGACGTGGCGGACCCAGAAGTCGGGGTCCGTCATGTCGTCGGTGACCACCGTGCCGGTCAGGTTCGACACCACCGCGATCCGGGGACTCTCGTAGGTCAGACCCTCGGCGACCTTGCGGAAGTCGGCGAGCATGCCGTCCATGTGCGGCGAGTGGAACGCGTGACTGACCGCCAGCCGCTTGGCCTTACGGTCCCTGAACGAGCGGACAACCCTCTCGACCTCGTCCACGTCACCCGCGATCACCACGGACCGGGGCCCGTTGATCGCCGCGACGCTCACCCGCTCGCTCAGCAGCGGCACGACCTCGGCCTCGGTCGCCTCCAACGCGATCATCACCCCACCCTCCGGCAGGGCCTGCATCAACCGGCCGCGCGCCGACACCAGCCTGCAGGCGTCATCCAGAGACAGCACCCCCGCCACATGCGCGGCAGCGATCTCACCGACCGAATGCCCGGCAACAAAGTCCGGCTTCACACCCCACGACTCCACCAGCCGGAACAACGCCACCTCAACCGCGAACAACGCAGGCTGCGCGAACTCCGTACGATTCAACAGCTCGACGTCCTCGCCGAACAGCACCTCCTTCAAAGGGAGTTCGAGGTCCATCCGGCTCGCCACCGCGTCCAACGCCACGGCGAACGCCGACTGGGACACATACAACTCCCGCCCCATACCCAGCCGCTGACTCCCCTGCCCCGTGAACAGGAAGGCGAGCTTGCCGGCGTCCGGCGAGCCGATCGTCAGGTTGGCGGCGGTCCCGCCCTCGGCGAGCGCGGCGAGTCCGGAGAGGAACCCGTCGCGATCCCCGGCGAGCACGACGGTCCGGCGGTCGAGCAGCGTGCGGCTCGTCGTCAGGGCGTAGCCGATGTCGGTGAGGGACAGTTCGGGGTGCGCGATGGCATGGGCGCGGAGGCGTTCGGCCTGGGCGCGCAGCGCGTCCGGGGTCTTCGCCGAGAGCAGCCAGGGCAAGCTGCTCGGCTCGCGCCCGGGCTCCCGGGGCTCCTCCGGCGTGGTCGGCACGGGGGCCTGCTCGATGATGGTGTGCACGTTCGTACCGCTGAAGCCGAAGGAGGAGACGGCCGCGCGGCGGGGCCGGCCGGTCTCGGGCCAGGCGACCGCCTCGGTCACCAGGCGGACAGCGCCTGCCTCCCAGTCCACGTGCGGGCTGGGCTCGTCCACATGCAGGGTCCTGGGGACCACGCCGTGACGCATCGCCTGGACCATCTTGATGATGCCCGCGACACCGGCCGCGGCCTGCGTGTGCCCCATGTTCGACTTGATCGACCCCAGCAGCAACGGCCGCTCAGCAGACCGCTCCTGACCGTACGTCGCCAACAGCGCCTGCGCCTCGATCGGATCACCCAACGTCGTCCCCGTACCGTGCGCCTCCACCACATCCACCTCGGACACCGACAGCCCCGCACTCGCCAACGCCTGCCGGATCACCCGCTGTTGCGACGGACCGTTCGGCGCCGTCAGACCGTTCGACGCACCGTCCTGATTCACCGCCGAACCCCGCACCACCGCCAACACCGGATGCCCATTGCGCACCGCGTCCGACAACCGCTCGACCAGGAGGACGCCCGCGCCCTCCGCCCAGCCGGTGCCGTCCGCGTCGGCCGAGAAGGCCTTGCAGCGACCGTCGGCCGCCAGCCCGCGCTGCCGGCTGAACTCCACGAACGGCGCGGGGGTCGCCATCACCGTCACACCGCCCGCGAGGGCCAGCTCGCACTCGCCGTTGCGCAGCGCCTGCACCGCCAGGTGCAGGGCGACCAGCGACGACGAGCAAGCCGTGTCGACCGTGACGGCCGGCCCCTCAAGACCGAAGGCGTACGAGAGCCGACCGGAGATCACACTCGCGGCGTTGCCGGTGCCGAGGAAGCCCTCGACGCCCTCGGGCAGTGCGGTGAGGCGTGAGGCGTAGTCGTGGTACATGACGCCGGCGAAGACACCTGTACGGCTGCCGCGCAGCGACGTCGGCTCGATGCCGGCCCGCTCGAACGCCTCCCACGAGGTCT
This sequence comes from Streptomyces sp. NPDC042002, assembly GCF_055588305.1. Taxonomy (NCBI): domain Bacteria; kingdom Bacillati; phylum Actinomycetota; class Actinomycetes; order Kitasatosporales; family Streptomycetaceae; genus Streptomyces; species Streptomyces sp. NPDC042002. The sequence continues at coordinate 71,217 of NZ_JBVJCT010000021.1, forward strand.
CCAGCAGCAACCGCTGCTGCGGGTCCATCGCGAGGGCCTCGCGCGGCGAGATCCCGAAGAACGCCGGGTCGAAGTGGCCCGCGTCGCGCACGAACCCGCCCTCGCGGGCGTAGCTGGTGCCTTGGTGGTCGGGGTCGGCGTCGTACAACGCCTCGATGTCCCAACCGCGGTCCTCCGGGAAGCCGGAGACGGCGTCCCGGCCCTCCATGACGAGCCGCCACAGGTCGTCCGGGGTCTCCACGCCACCGGGATAGCGGCAGCCGAGACCGACGATGGCGATGGGCTCGTCGTCCCGCAGGACGGTGACCGCTGGAACGTTCAACCCCGGTGCGGCACCCATGAGTTCGGCATGCAGGTGCGCGGCGAGGATCGTCGCGGTCGGGTGGTCGAAGACCAGCGTGGCGGGCAGCCGCAACCCGGTCGCCGAGGCGAGCAGGTTGCGCAGCTCGACGGCGGTCAGCGAGTCGAAGCCCAGCTCGCGGAAGGAGCGGTCCGTCTCCACCGCCGCAGGACCCGCGTACCCGAGGACCGTGGCGACCTGGCCGCGCACGGTCTCCAGCACGTACGCGGTCTGCTCCCCGACCGTCATCCGGCCCAGGCGTCCGGCCAGGGCGTTACCGCTGTCCGTGGCCTGCGTGGCGCGGCGGACCGGGGTCCGGACGAGGCCACTGAGCAGCGGCGGCACCGTGCCGGCGCGCAGTGCGGCCAGGTCGAGCCTCACCGGCACCAACAGTGCCTGCCCGGAAGCCGTCGCGGCGTCGAAGAGCGCCAGACCCTCCGCCGCCTCCAGCGCGGAGACCCCGCCCCGGCCCAGGCGCGAGACATCCCTGTCGTCGAGCGCGTCGGCCATCCCGGAGGTCTCGGCCCACAGACCCCAGGCCAGCGAGGTCGCCGCCAGCCCCCGCGCCCTGCGGTACTGAGCCAGAGCGTCCAGGAACACATTGCCCGCCGCGTAGTTCGCCTGACCCGCACCACCGAACACACCGGCGGCCGAGGAGAACACCACGAACAGATCCAGATTCCCGGCCAGCTCGTGCAGGTGCCAAGCCGCATCCACCTTCGGACGCAACACCCTCGACACCCGCTCAGCGGTCAGTGAGCCCACCGTGCCGTCATCCAGCACGCCCGCCGTGTGGACCACACCCGAAACCGGATGCTCCGCGAGCAATGCGGCCAGTGCCGCACGATCAGCCACATCACACGCGGCCCATACGACCTCCGCACCCAACCCGGCCAACTCAGCCGTCAGTTCAACCGCACCAGGAGCCTCCCCACCCCGACGCGAGACCAACAACAGCTTCCGCACACCACGTTCGGACACCAGATGCCGGGCGAACAGACCACCCAGCGCACCACTCGCACCCGTCACCAGGACCGTCCCGGACGACGTCACGGGCTCCGCGTCAGCAACGGCCGCCCGAGCCAGTCGCGGCACCAACAGCGCACCCTTACGCACCGCGACCTCCGGCTCGCCAGAGGCGAGGGCCACGAGGGCGGGGTCGGGCAGCCCGGGGACGTCGGCGTCCAGCAGGGTGAACCGGCCCGGGTTCTCGGTGGCGGCGGAGCGGACGAGGCCGCGCACCGCCGCACCTGCGAGGTCGGCTACGGGGTCGCCGGTGCGGGCGGCAACGGCTCCGTGCGTGACGAACACCAGGCGCGCGGCGGCGAACTTCTCGTCGGCCAGCCACTCCTGGGCCAGCGCGAGCGCGGCGGCGACCCGTCCGTGCACGGCGTCGGGCAGCCCGGCGCCGTCCGTGACCGCGTCGGCGTCCGGCCCCACGTCGACGACCACCAACTCCGGTACCTCGCCTGCTGCGATGGCAGCCAGGTCGGCGTAACGAGGGGCGTGGACATCGGGGAGCCCGGCCCCCAGGACGGCACGGCTCGGAGCCGACGCCGAACGGTCGGCCGGGACCTCGGTCCAGTCGATCGCGTACAGCGAATCCTGCCGGCCACCACGCGCGGCACCGATCTGCTCGGCGGAAATGGCGCGCAGCACCAGCGAGTCGACGGAAGCGACGGGTTCACCCGTGGTGTCGGCGAGCTCCAGCGACACCGCGTCGCGACCGGCCGGGGCCAGCCGTACCCGTACCGCCGAGGCGCCCGTCGCGTGCAGCCGCACGCCGCTCCAGGCGAACGGCAGTCGGGCGCCCTCCTCCTCACTGCCGGACGGGGTGTCGCCGAGGGCGAGGGTGTGCAGGACCGAGTCGAGCAGGGCCGGGTGCAGCCCGAAGGCGTCCGCGTCGGTCCCCGCCCCACTGGGCAGGGCCACCTCGGCGAAGAGCTCGTCTCCGCGTCGCCAGGCCGCTCGCAGCCCCTGGAACAGCGGCCCGTACGCGAGCCCCGCGGCGTCCAGCACCTCGTACGCGCCGTCCGTCGACAGTGGGTTCGCGCCGACCGGCGGCCACGCACGTAGGTCTGTGCCGGCGGGCCGTACCTCGTCGGTGAGCAGGCCCTCGGCGTGCCGCAGCCACGGCTCGTCCTTGAGGTCGAGGTCTGGCCGGGAGAACACGGCGACCGGCCGCCGACCGGACCCGTCGGGCGGCCCGACGGTCAACTGCACCTGTACGGGGCCCTGTTCGGGCAGCACCAGGGGGGCCTGGAGGGTCAACTCGTCCAGCGCGGGGCACCCGACGCGCTCGGCGGCGTGCAGAGCGAGCTCGACCAGGGCCGCGCCGGGGACCAGCACGGAGCCCATGACCGCGTGGTCGGCCAGCCAGGGGTGGGTGCGCAGGGAGAGCCTGCCGGTGAACACGCTGCCGTCGGCGTCCGCGAGCGCGACGGCCGCGCCCAGCAGCGGGTGCCCGGCCGGTGCCAGGCCCAGCCCGGACGCGTCGCCGGGCAGCACGGCACCGGCCTCGGGCCAGTAGCGCTCACGCTGGAAGGCGTACGTCGGCAGGTCCACGCGGTGTACGCCCGTACCGGCGAAGTACGCGGCCCAGTCGACGCGTGTGCCGTTGACGTGTGCGAGGGCGAGGGCGCTTACGGCGGTCTCGGCCTCGTCGCGTCCGGCGCGCAGGGCGGGGACGAAGACAGCGGCGTCGGCGTTCTCGACGCACTCCTGGCCCATGGCGGAGAGAACCCCGTCCGGGCCCAGCTCGACAAACGTGGTCACGCCCGCGGCCTCCAGGGCGCGGATGCCGTCGGCGAAGCGGACCGCCTCCCGGACATGGCGGACCCAGAACTCCGGCCGCGTCAACTGCTCCGAAGCGAGAGCACCGCTCACATTCGAGATCACTGGTATGCGCGGGAGCTCGTAGGTCAGGCCCTCCGCCACCTCGCGGAATTCGTCGAGCATGCCGTCCATGTGCGGCGAGTGGAACGCGTGACTGACCATGAGCCGCTTCGACTTGCGACCGGAGAACGATCCGGCGATCCGCTCCGCCTCGTCCGCGTCACCCGCGATCACCACGGACTGCGGGCCATTGACGGCGGCGATGCTCACCCGCTCGCCGAGCAGCGGCGCGACCTCGTCCTCGGTGGCCTGAAGGGCGATCATGACCCCGCCCTCGGGCAGCGCCTGCATCAGCCGACCACGAGCGGACACCAGCTTGCAAGCGTCCCCCAGCGACAGCACCCCGGCCACATGCGCAGCAGCGATCTCACCGATCGAATGCCCGGCAACGAAGTCCGGCCGCACACCCCACGACTCGAACAACCGGAACAACGCCACCTCGACCGCGAACAACGCAGGCTGCGCGAACTCCGTACGATTCAACAACTCGGCGTCCGCACCGAACAGCACGTCCTTCAGCGGCAGTTCGAGATCCATCCGGCTCGCCACCGCGTCCAGCGCCGCCGCGAACACCGGCTGCGAGGCGTACAACTCCCGCCCCATAACCAGCCGCTGGCTCCCCTGCCCCGTGAACAGGAACGCCGTGCGACCGGCCTTGGTGGCCGCACCGAGGAAGACCTCGGGGACCGGGCGGCCCTCGGCGAGGGCGTCGAGGCGGGCGAGCACGGTGGCGGCCGTGTCGTTCGCGCCGGCCAGGACCACGGCCCGGTGGTCGAAGGCGGCACGGCCGGTGGCCAGCGACTGGGCGAGGTCGGTGAGCGCGATGTCCGGGTGGGCCGCGAGGTGGTCGCGCAGGGCGCGCGCCTGGGCGGCCAGGGCTTCCGCGCCGCGCCCGGAGAGGCGCAGCGGGAGTACGGCAGGGGCGGCGGGGCGCTCGCCCGGCTCGGCCTGCGGTTCCTCCGGGGCCTGCTCGATGATGGTGTGGGCGTTGGTGCCGCTGATACCGAAGGAGGAGACACCCGCTCGGCGCGGCCGGCCGGTCTCGGGCCAGGCCACGGGCTCGGTCAGCAGCGATACCGCGCCCTCGGTCCACTCGACGTGCTGCGAGGGCTCCTCGGCGTGCAGCGTCCTGGGCAGGATGCCGTGGCGCATGGCCATGACCATCTTGATGATGCCCGCGACACCGGCGGCGGCCTGGGTGTGCCCGATGTTCGACTTGATGGAGCCCAGCCACAGCGGCCGGTCGTCGGGCCGGTCCTGGCCGTACGTGGCGAGCAGCGCCTGCGCCTCGATCGGGTCACCGAGCGTCGTACCGGTGCCGTGCGCCTCGACCGCGTCGACCTCGGACGCGGACAGCCCCGCGCTCGCCAAGGCGGCGCGTATGACCCGCTGTTGGGACGGACCGTTGGGCGCGGTGAGGCCGTTGGACGCACCGTCCTGGTTGATCGCGGAACCGCGTACGACCGCGAGGACGGGGTGACCGTTGCGGCGGGCGTCGGACAGCCGCTCGACGAGCAGCATGCCCACGCCCTCGCCCCAGCCGGTGCCGTCGGCGTCCGCGGAGAAGGCGCGGCAGCGGCCGTCGGGCGACAGGCCGCGCTGCCGGCTGAAGCCGACGAACGTGCCCGGCGTGGCCATGACGGTCACACCACCGGCCAGCGCCATGTCGCACTCACCGTTGCGCAGCGCGTGCGCGGCCAGGTGCAGCGCGATCAGCGAGGAGGAACAGGCCGTGTCGATGGTGACGGCCGGACCCTCCAGGCCGAGGGTGTAGGACACACGGCCGGAGGCGATGCTGCCGGTGCTGCCCGAGCCGAGGGTGCCGTCGGCGCCGTCGGCGGAGCCCTCCACCAGGGTCGCGTAGTCGTGGTACATCACACCGGCGAAGACGCCGGTGCGGCTGCCGCGCACGGTGGCCGGGTCGATGCCGGCCCGTTCGAACGCCTCCCAGGTGGTCTCCAGGAGCAGCCGCTGCTGCGGGTCCGTGCCGACGGCGTCGCGCGGCGAGATGCCGAAGAACGTCGGGTCGAAGGCGGCGGCGTCGTGCAGGAAGCCGCCGTGCCGGGTGTACGAGGTGCCGGGGTGGTCCGGGTCGGGGTCGTACAGCGCCTCGACGTCCCAGCCGCGGTCGGTGGGGAAGCCGGAGACGGCGTCCACGCCACCGTCCAGGAGCTGCCACAGCTCCTCGGGGGTGGTGACACCGCCAGGGAAACGGCAGCTCATCGCCACGATGGCGATGGGGTCGTCGGAGACGGCCGCGGGCGCGGGTGCTCCGGTCGCCGACTGGGCCGCGGCGCCTCCGAGTTCGCCGGCCAGGTGACGGGCGAGTACCAGGGAGGACGGGTGGTCGAAGACGAGCGTGGTGGGCAGCCGACGGCCCACGGCGGCACCGAGTCGGTTGCGCAGCTCGACCGCGGTCAGGGAGTCGAAGCCCAGCTCGCTGAAGGCCCGCTCGGGGTCGACGGCGTCCGGAGAGGCGTGGCCGAGCACGTCGGCGACGTGCCGCAGCACCAGATCCAGCAGCACGCGTTCGCGTTCACCGGCGTCGAGGCCCGGGAGCCGCTGCCCCAACGCGGACAGGTCCGTCGCGCTGCCCGCGGAGGCGGTGCGCCGCGCCGGGGTGCGGACCAACGCCCTTATGAGAGGCACGACTTCGGTGCCCGCCGTCGGAACGGTGAGCCGCATGGGCACGAGCAGGCCCGGGGCCGGGCCGGCCGCGCCGAGGGTGTCCGCGAGGTCGAGCAGGGTGAGGCCCTCAGCGGCGGTGAGACCGTGGACACCGGCGCGCCGCATCCGGTCGCGGTCGGTGTCGTCGAGCGCGCCGGCCATGCCGTCGGCGTCCTCCCACAGGCCCCAGGCCAGTGAGAGGCCGGGCAGACCGGCCGCGCGCCGGTACTGGGCAAGGGCGTCGAGGAAGCTGTTGGCGGCGGCGTAGTTGCCCTGTCCGGGGGCGCCGAACACACCGGCGGCCGAGGAGAACAGTACGAACGCCGAAAGATCGCGGTCGCGGGTCAACTCGTGCAGGTTCAGGGCGGCGTCGGCCTTGGGCCGCAGCACGGTGTCCAGACGCTCGGGGGTGAGCGAGTCGAGGACGCCGTCGTCCAGGACACCGGCGGCGTGCACCACACCGGTCAGCGGGTGCGCCTCGGACACGGAGGCGAGCACCGCGGCCAGCGCGTCCCGGTCGGCCGCGTCGCACGCGGCCCAGGTCACTGAAGCGCCGAACTCCACCAGTTCAACGGTCAGTTCGGCCGCTCCGGGGGCCTGCTCCCCCCTGCGGCTGAGCAGCAGCAGGTGGCGTACCCCCCGTTCGGCCACCAGGTGACGGGCGACGAGCCGGCCGAGCGTACCGGTGGCTCCAGTGATCAACACCGTGCCGTTCGCGTCGTACATCGGCGCCTCGGCGTGCTCACCGGCGGGCACGCGGGCCAGTCGGGGCGCGAGCACGGCGCCTTCACACAAGGCCAGTTGGGGCTCGTCGCCGGCGAGCGCGGCACCGAGCAGGTCGAGCGAGGGCGCGGCAGCGTCCACGAGGAGAAAGCGGCCCGGGTGCTCGGACTGCGCGGAGCGCACCAGGCCGTGGACGGCGGCGTGCACCGGGTCGGTCACCGCGTCCTCGTCGCGCGCGGCGACCGCGCCCTCGGTGAGCAGGACCAGCCGGGTGCGGTCGAGCCGCTCCTCGGCGAGCCACCGCTGGAGCAGGGCCAGCGTGCGGTGCGTGGCCGAACGTACGGCCTCGGGGGTGGTGGCGGGCGCCTGCGGATACGGCACGAGGACCGCGTCCGGGGCGGACCCGCCTCCGTCCAACACCGCCACCAGGGCGGCGAGATCGTCGTACCGCGCCACCTGCTCCCCCGCCACGGCGAGGCTCGCGTAAGCGCCGACCCCTGCCTCCGCGAGGCCCGCGTCACGTTCGTCCCTCGCCGTCGCGAGGTCCCCGAGCACCGCCCACCGCACTCCGGTCTCTGCGGCCGGCAGTGTCACCGGGGCCCAGTCCACCCGGAACAGCGAGTCGTGCCCGCGCCCGGTGGTGAGGTCGCCCGCCGAAACGGCCCGCAGTGTGACCGAGTCGATGTCGGCGACGGGCCGACCGGTGCCGTCGGCCAGGGCGAACGACACCGCGTCCGTGCCGGCCCGGGCGAGCCGTACGCGCAGCACGGAGGCGCCCACGGCGTGCAGGGACACCCCGCTCCACACGAACGGCAGCCGGCCCCGGCCGGTGTCCTCGACGAGCCCGCCGAGGCCGATGGCGTGCAGCGCGGAGTCCAGCAGCGCGGGGTGGATTCCGAACTGCGTGTGCTCGGCGCCCTGTTCGGCCTCCGTGCCCACCTCGACGTACACGGCGTCGTCGGTGCGCCAGGCGGCGCGCACACCGCGGAACGCGGGCCCGTACTCCAGACCGGCCTCGGCGAGCCCGGCGTACAGGTCCTCGACGGGCAGCGGTACGGAGCCGGTGGGCGGCCACTCGGCGAGGGACGTGGTCGGTTCGGGGGCGCCGGTGGTGAGGACGCCGTCGGCGTGCCGGGTCCACGGTTCGAGGGGGTCGGCGCCCTCGGGGCGGGAGTGCACGCCGAGGACGCGTCGACCGGTGGCGTCGGGGGCACCGACCCACAACTGGAGCTGCACGCCGCCCTGTTCGGGCAGTACGAGCGGGGCTTGCAGGGCAAGCTCCTCCAGCAGGTCGCAGCCGACCTGGTCGCCCGCGCGTATCGCCAGCTCGACGAAGGCGGCGCCGGGCAGCACGACCGAGCCGTGCACGGCGTGGTCGGCCAGCCAGGGATGGGTGTCCAGGCCCAGCCGGCCGGTGCAGAGGAAGCCGTCGGTGTCGGCGAGCGCGACGGCCGCGCCGAGCAGCGGGTGCCCGGCGGAGCCGAGCCCGGCCGCCGTGACGTCGCTCGCGGGCCGCCCGGCGTCCAGCCAGTAGCGCTCGCGCTGGAAGGCGTACGTGGGCAGGTCGGCGCGCCCGGCGCCGGAACCGGCGTGGTACGCGGCCCAGTCCACGGTCACGCCCCGCACGTGCAGGCGGGCCAGGGCGCCGGCCAGCGCCTCGGTCTCGGGGCGGTCCTTGCGCAGCAGGGGCACGACGGCGGCGGTGGGAGTGTCGGTGAGGCACTCATCGGCGAGCGCCGACAGGACGCCGTCGGGGCCCAGTTCAACGAAGTGCGTGACGTTGCGGGCGGCGAGGGTGCGGATGCCGTCGGCGAAACGGACGGCCTCGCGGACGTGACGGACCCAGAACTCCGGCTGCGTCAACTGCTCCGAAGCGAGAGCGCCGCTCACATTCGAGACCAGTGCTATCCGGGGGGCCGCGTAGGTGATGCTCTCCGCGACCTCGCGGAAGGCGTCGAGCATGCCGTCCATGTGCGGCGAGTGGAACGCGTGACTGACCGTGAGCCGCTTGGACCTGCGGTCGCCGAACGATCCGGCGATCCTCTCGGCCTCGTCCGCGTCACCCGCGATGACCACCGAGCGCGGCCCGTTGATCGCCGCGATGCTCACCCGCTCACCGAGCAGCGGAGCGACCTCGTCCTCCGTGGCCTGGAGGGCGATCATCACGCCGCCCTCCGGCAGCGCCTGCATCAGCCGACCCCGGGCGGACACCAGCCGGCACGCGTCCTCCAGCGAGAACACCCCCGCCACATGCGCGGCCGCGATCTCACCGACCGAGTGCCCGGACACGAACTCCGGCTTCACACCCCACGACTCGACGAGCCGGAACAGCGCCACCTCGACGGCGAACAGCGCGGGCTGCGCGTACTCCGTACGGTTCAGCAGTTCCGCATCATCCCCGAACAGCACGTCCTTCAGCGGGAGTTCGAGGTCCATCCGGCTCGCCACCGCGTCCAAAGCCGCCGCGAACACCGGCTGGGACACGTACAACTCCCGCCCCATACCCAGCCGCTGACTCCCCTGCCCCGTGAACAGGAAGGCCGGCTTGCCGGGGACCGGGCGGCCCCGGACGACGCCGGGGACGGTGCGCTCGGCGTCGGGGTCGAGGTCGGCGAGGGCCGCGAGCGCGGCGGTGAGCCCGTCCCGGTCGGGGGCGGTGAGCACCGCCCGGTGCTCGAAGTCGGTGCGCCCGGTGGCGAGGGTGCGGGCGACGTCGAGGGTGCCGAGGCCGGGGTGGTCGGCCAGGTGGGCGTGGAGGCGGGATGCCTGGGCGCGCAGCGCTGCCGGGGTGCGCCCGGAGAGGTTCCACACCGCGGCCCCGGGCGCGGCGGCCCCGTCCGCGGCGGCCGCCACGATCCGCTCGGGTTCGGCGGCCTCCGTGGTCCGTTCGGGCTCGGGGGCCTGTTCCAGGACGGTGTGCGCGTTGGTGCCGCTGATGCCGAAGGAGGAGACGGCCGCGCGGCGCGGGCGGCCGGTCTCGGGCCAGGCGCGCTGCTCGGTGAGGAGTTCGACGGCGCCCTCGGTCCAGTCGACGTTGGGCGTCGGCTCGTCCACGTGCAGGGTCCGGGGCAGGACGCCGTGGCGCATGGCCATGACCATCTTGATGATGCCCGCGACACCGGCGGCGGCCTGGGTGTGCCCGATGTTGGACTTGATGGAGCCCAGGTACAGGGGCTGTCCGTCGGTGTGCTCGCGCCCGTAGGTGGCGAGCAGGGCCTGGGCCTCGATGGGGTCGCCGAGGGTGGTGCCGGTGCCGTGGGCCTCGACCGCGTCGATGTGCGCGGCGGGCAGGCGGGCCTCGCCGAGAGCCTGGCGGATGACGCGCTGCTGGGACGGACCGTTGGGGGCCGTGAGGCCGCTGCTGGCGCCGTCCTGGTTGACGGCGGAGCCGCGGATCAGGGCGAGCACGGGGTGGCCGTTGCGGTGGGCCTCGGACAGCCGTTCCAGTACGAGCATGCCGGCGCCCTCGCCCCAGCCGGTGCCGTCGGCGGAGGCGGCGAAGGACTTGCAGCGGCCGTCGCCTGCCAGGCCCCGCTGTCGGCTGAACTCCGTGAAGGTACCGGGCGTGGACATCACGGTGACACCGCCGGCGAGGGCGAGCGTGCACTCGCCCTTGCGCAGCGCCTGGGCGGCGAGATGCAGCGCGACCAGCGAGGAGGAGCAGGCGGTGTCGACCGTGACGGCCGGGCCCTCAAGGCCGAGGGTGTAGGCGATACGGCCGGAGGCGATGCTGCCGGAGCTGCCGTTGCCGAGGAAGGGCTCGACGTCCTCGGCGACACTGAACAGCCGGGCCGCGTAGTCGTGGTACATCAGGCCGGCGAAGACGCCGGTGCGGCTGCCGCGCAGCGTGGCCGGGTCGATGCCGGCGCGCTCGAACGCCTCCCAGGAGATCTCCAGCAGCAGCCGCTGCTGCGGGTCCATGGCGAGGGCCTCGCGCGGGGAGATCCCGAAGAAGGCGGGGTCGAAGTCGGCGGCTTCGTGCAGGAACCCGCCGACCTTCTCGTACGCGTCGATGCCCGACTCGGGATCGGGGTCGAACAGGACGTCGCCCGGCCAGCCCCGGTCGGTGGGGTAGGGGGTGGCCGCGTCGGCACCGCCCGCGACGAGCTCCCAGAGCCGTTCGGGGGTGTCGACGCCACCGGGGTAGCGGCAGCTCATCGCGACGACCGCGATGGGTTCCTGCTCGCGTTCCTCGACCTCGCGCAGCCGTCGCCGCGCCTCGCGGAGGTCGGTCGTCGCCCGCTTGAGGTAATCGAGGTACTTCTCCTCGTTCACCATTACGCCATCCCCGTGGTCTTGGTCGGAATGCTCGCGCGGAGCAGGTGGGTCGTCAGGAAGGTCATCGAAAAGGGGCCGGTGGTGGCCGCCGGGAGGGTGCCGGTGCGGGCGGCCGGGTGCCGTCCCGTCACCGGGGGTCCGCCCACGGCCCGCCCCGGAGCCCGGCCGGCAGGGTGCCGGCCGGGCCGGTGCCGGTCAGGACAGGCCCAGTTCGTCGTCGAGCAGGTCGAAGATCTCGTCGGCCGTGGCGGACTCGATCGAGCGGTCCTGGGCATCGGTGTCCGGTGCACTGTGCGTTTCGTTCCACTTCGCCAGGAGGTCGCGCAGCCGGGCGGTGATGCCCGTGGCGTCCTCGTCGTCGGGGCCGACGCCCGCCAGAATCGATTCGAGCCGGTCCAGCTCGGTGTGGACGGCCCGCCGGGGGTTGTCGTCCGTGCCCAGCCGCTCGCCGAGGTATCCGGCGAGCGCCTCCGGCGAGGGGTAGTCGAAGATCAGCGTGACCGGCAGGCGCAGCCCGCAGGCGGCGGTGAGCCGGTTGCGCAGGTCGACGGCGGTCAGCGAGTCGAAGCCGAGGTCGAGGAAGCCGCGCGCCGGGTCGACGTCGTCGGGGCCGGTGTGGCCGAGGACGCCGGCGACCTGGGTGCGCACCAGGTCCATGAGGGCCTGGGCGCGCTCGGTGGCGGGCAGGGCGGCCAGCCGGTCCGCGAGGGAGCCGCCTGCCTCCGTGCCGAACCCCGTGCCGGTACGGGTCCCGGGGTCGGCGGCGGCCCGGCGCACCGGGACGTGCACCAGGGAGCGCAGCAGCGGCGGCAGGGTGCCGTCGGCCGCCTGGGCGCGCAGGGCGGCCGGTTCGATCCGCATGGGCACCAGGACGGCGTCGTCCAGGGTGTGCGCGGTGTCGAAGAGGGCCAGTCCCTCCTCGGGTGCCAGGGCGGCCACGCCGGAGCGGGCCATCCGGGCCAGGTCGGCCTCGTCGAGGGCACCGGCCATGCCGTCCTCGGCGGCCCACAGGCCCCAGGCCAGCGAGGTCGCGGTCAGTCCGCGGGCCCTGCGGTGCTGGGCGAGGGCGTCCAGGAAGCTGTTGGCCGCCGCGTAGTTGCCCTGCCCCGGGGCGCCGAAGCAGCCGGCGACCGAGGAGAACAGCACGAACGCGCTCAGCTCGTGTCCCTCGGTCAGCTCGTGCAGGTTCCAGGCCGCGTCGAGCTTGGGCCGCAGCACGGTGTCCAGGCGCTCGGGGGTGAGCGAGTCGATGATGCCGTCGTCCAGGACGCCCGCGGTGTGCACCACCGCCGTCAGCGGGTGCTCGGCGGGGATGCCGGCGAGCACCGCCGCGAGCGCGTCCCGGTCGGCCGCGTCGCACGCGGCCCAGGTGACCGATGCACCCAACTCCGCTATATCGGCGGCGAGTTCGGACGCGCCCGGGGCCTGCTCGCCCCGTCGGCTGAGCAGCAGGAGCCGGCGTGCGCCCCGCTCGGCCACCAGGTGGTGGGCGAAGATCCGGCCGAGGGTGCCGGTGGCCCCGGTGACCAGGACCGTGCCCTCGGGGTCGAGGGCGGGCGCCCGCCGGTCGGTGCGGGCCACCCGGCGCAGTCGGAAGGCGTGCGCGCGACCGGCCCGCAGGGCCAGTTGCGGCTCGTCGCCGGCCAGGGCGGCGGCCAGCGCTTGGGCGGAGGCGTCGGTGCCGTCGGTGTCGGCGAGCACGAACCGGCCGGGGTTCTCCGACTGGGCGGTGCGCACCAGGCCCCACACCGGGGCGTGGACCAGGTCGGTGACGGGCTCGCCCGGTTCGGCGGCGACCGCGCCGCTGGTGAGCAGCACCAGTCGGGAGCCGTCGAGGCGTTCCTCGGCGAGCCACTGCTGGACGAGGTCGAGCGCGTGGTGCGCGGCGGCCCGGGCGGTGGCCGCCCGGCCGCTGGTGGTGACGGCGGGGGTGAGCGGGACGAGGACGGTGTCGGGCACCGGTGCGCCCGCCTCCAGCGCGGCGCGCAGCGCGGCGAGGTCGGCATGGGTCTCGACGGGCCGGCCGCCGGGGCGGAAGGCGCCCGGGTCCGCGCCGAGCACCGCCCAGCGCCCGCCGGTGGGCGCGGTCCCCGCGCTGGGCAGCGCGGCCCAGTCGAGGGCGAACAGCGACTCGTGGTGGGCGGAACGGCCCTCACCGAGCCCGCCGGCGGGCACCGGACGCAGCACGAGCGAGCCGACGGTGGCGACGGGCGCGCCTGCGGGGTCGGCCAGGTCGAGTGCGACGCCGCCGTCCTCGGCGGCGGCCAGCCGCACGCGCAGCCCGGTCGCGCCGGTGGCGTGCAGCCGTACGCCGGTCCAGGCGAAGGGCAGTCGGGCGCCCTCGGCGGGGGCGTCGGCGCTCGCGCCGGGGGTGGCCAGGCCCAGGGCGTGCAGGGCCGCGTCGAAGAGGGCGGGGTGCAGTCCGTAGGCGTCGGCGTCGGCCGCGTACGACGGGTCGAGCGCGACCTCGGCGAACACCTCCTCGCCGCGCCGCCAGGCCGCCCGCAGGCCCTGGAAGCCGGGGCCGTAGCCGAGCCCGGCGAGGGCCGCGCCCGGGTAGAACCCGTCGACGGGCAGTTCCTCGGCGCCGGTCGGGGGCCACTGGCTGAGGTCCGCCGCGGGGGCCTCGGGGGCCCGCGCGGTCAGGACGCCGGCCGCGTGCCGGGTCCAGGGCTCCTCGGCGGGGCCGTCGGCGCGCCGGGAGTGCAGGGTCAGGGCGCGCCGCCCGCTGTCGTCGGCACCGGCCACGGCCAGCTGGAACTGCACGGCTCCCCGCTCGGGCAGGGTCAGCGGCGCCTCGACGGTGAGCTCGTCCAGTACGTCGCAGCCGACGTGGTCGCCGGCGCGCAGGGCCAGTTCCACGAGGGCCGTACCGGGCAGCACCACGGTGTCGCCGACGGTGTGCTCGGCCAGCCAGGGCTGGACGGAGACGGCGAGCCGGCCGGTGAGCACCAGCCCGTCGGAGGCGGGCAGTTCGACGGTGGCGCCCAGCAGCGGATGGTCCGCGCCGTCCAGGCCTGCCGCCAGGACGTCCTCGACGGAGACGCCCACGTCCAGCCAGTAGCGCTTGCGCTGGAAGGGGTAGGTGGGCAGCTCCACCCGGCGGGCGCCGGTGCCCGCGTAGTACGCGGTCCAGTCGACGGGCGCGCCGTGGACGTGGGCGAGGGCCAGGGCGGTGGTGGCGGTGTCGGCCTCGGGCCGGCCGGCGCGCAGCAGCGGCACGAACACCGCGCCGTCGCCGGTGACGCACTCCTGGGCGAGCGCGGACAGCACGCCGTCCGGGCCCAGTTCGAGATAGGTGGTGACGCCGGACTCCTCCAGGGCACGCACGCCGTCGAGGAAGCGGACGCTCTCGCGCACGTGGCGGACCCAGAAGTCGGGGTCGGTGAGCTCGTCGGTGACGAGGGCGCCGGTGAGGTTGGAGACGACCGGGACGACCGGGGTCTCGTACACGAGGCTCTCGGCGACCTTGCGGAAGTCGGCGAGCATGCCGTCCATCAGCGGCGAGTGGAAGGCGTGGCTGACGGTGAGGCGCTTGGACCTGCGGTCGCCGAACGATCCGGCGATCCTCTCGGTCTCGTCCGCGTCGCCCGCGATCACCACCGATCGCGGCCCGTTGACCGCCGCGATGCTCACGTTCTCCGTCAGCAGCGGCGCGACCTCGGCCTCGGTCGCCTGGAGTGCGGTCATCGCGCCGCCCCCGGGCAGAGCCTGCATCAACCGGCCCCGCGCGGCGACGAGTTCGCAGGCGTCCTGCAGGGAGAGCACCCCGGCCAGGTGCGCGGCGACGATCTCGCCGATCGAGTGGCCGCAGAGCACGTCGGGCCGTACGCCCCACGCCTCGACGAGCCGGAACAGGGCCACCTCGATCGCGAACAGCGCGGGCTGCGCGTACTCCGTCCGGTTCAGCAGCTCGGCGTCCTCGCCGAACAGCACGCTCTGGAGCGGCAGTTCGAGGTGACGGTCGAGCTCGGCGCAGACCTCGTCCAGGGCACGGGCGAAGTCCGGCTGGGCCGCGTACAGTTCACGGCCCGCGCCCGGACGCTGGCTGCCCTGTCCGGTGAACAGGAAGGCGGTACGGCCCTCACGGGCGGTGCCGCGCAGCACCCCGGGAGCCTGCTCGCCGAGCGCCAACGCGTGCAATCCGGCCAGCAGTTCGTCCCGGTCACCGACGGGCAGCGCGGCACGGTGCTCCAGCGCGGAGCGGGTGGTGGCCAGGGACAGCCCCAGGTCCACCGGCCGCAGTTCCGGATGCGCCTGTACGTGGGCGCCGAGCCTGCGGGCCTGGGCGCGCAGGGCGTCCTCGCCGCGCGCCGACACCACCAGCGGCACCGTCTCCAGCGGCACAGTCACCGTCACGGGGGTGACCTGCCCGGTCGGCTCCGCCTCGGGAGCGTGGTCCGCCCCGGGAGCGGGATCCGCCTCGGGGGCCTGCTCGATGATGGCGTGCGCGTTGGTGCCGCTGATGCCGAAGGAGGACACGCCCGCGCGGCGCGGCCGGCCGGTCTCGGGCCAGGCGACCTGTTCGGTGAGCAGCGAGACCGCGCCCGCCGACCAGTCCACGTGCGGGGTCGCCTCGTCCACGTGCAGGGTCTTGGGGACCACGCCGTGGCGCATCGCCATGACCATCTTGATCACACCGGCGACACCCGAAGCGGCCTGCGTGTGGCCGAGGTTGGACTTCACCGAGCCCAGCAGCAGCGGTCGCTCGCCGGTGTGCTCGCGCCCGTACGTGGCGAGCAGCGCCTGCGCCTCGATGGGATCGCCGAGAGTGGTGCCGGTGCCGTGCGCCTCGACCACGTCGACCTCTCCTGCGCCCACGCCCGCGTTGGCGAGGGCGGCGCGGATGACCCGCTGCTGGGAGGGGCCGTTGGGCGCGGTGAGGCCGTTGGAGGCACCGTCCTGGTTGACGGCTGAGCCGCGTACGACGGCCAGTACCTGGTGGCCGTTGCGCCGGGCGTCGGACAGCCGCTCCAGCAGCAGCATGCCCGCGCCCTCGCCCCAGCCGGTGCCGTCGGCGGCGGCCGCGAAGGACTTGCAGCGCCCGTCGGCGGCGAGACCCCGCTGCCGGCTGAACTCGATGAAGGTGCCGGGCGTGAACATCACGGTGACACCGCCCGCAAGCGCCAGCGAGCACTCGCCGTTGCGCAGCGACTGCGCGGCCAGGTGCAGCGCGACCAGCGAGGACGAGCAGGCCGTGTCGACCGTGACCGCCGGACCCTCGAGGCCGAAGGTGTAGGAGACACGGCCGGAGACGATGCTGCTGGAGCTTCCGGTGCCGAGGTAGCCCTCGACGCCGTCCGGCACCGCGTGCAGGCGGGCGCCGTAGTCGTGGTACATCACTCCGGCGAAGACGCCGGTGCGGCTGCCGCGCACCGCGGAGGGGGCGATGCCGGCGCGCTCGAAGACCTCCCAGGTGGTCTCAAGGAGCAGCCGCTGCTGCGGGTCCATGGCCAGGGCCTCGCGCGGCGAGATGCCGAAGAAGTCCGCGTCGAACTCGGTGGCGTCGTGCAGGAATCCGCCGTCGCGGGCGTAGGAGGTGCCCTGGCTCTCCGGGTCGGGGTCGTACAGCGCCTCGGTGTCCCACCCGCGGTTCTCGGGCCAGCGGGTGATGCCGTCGGCGCCCGCCGTCAGCATCCGCCACAGATCCTCGGGGGCGCGTACGTCGCCGGGGTAGCGGCAGCTCATCGCGACGATGGCGATGGGCTCGTCGTCGGCCGGCGCGGCGGTCGCGGGCACGGCCGGGGTGCCCTCGGCGGCGGTGCCGTCACCGACGAGTTCGGCGCGCAGGTACCGGGCGAGCGCGGCCGGTTCGGGGTGGTCGAAGACCAGGGTGGCGGGCAGCCTCAGCGCGGTCGCCGCGTTCATACGGTTACGCAGCTCGACGGCGGTCAGCGAGTCGAAGCCGAGCTCCTTGAAGGACCGGGACGACTCGACGGACCCGGCACCCGAGTGGCCGAGCACGGCCGCGACCTGGGCCCGGACGAGGTCCAGGAGCACCCGCTCCTGCTCGGCGGCCGGCAGGGCGGCCAGCCGGCCGCGCAGCTCGGACTCGCCGCCCGCGCCCGCGGACTGGTCCACGGTGCGCCGGGCGACCCCGCGGACCAGTCCGCGCAGCAGGTGGGAGAGGGTTCCGGCGGAGGCCTGGGCGCGCAGGGCCTCGGCGTCGACGCGCATCAGGGCGACGGCCGGCTCGTCCAGGGACACTGCCGTGTCGAACAGTTCCAGGCCGTCCTCGGCCGTCAGCGGCGGCAGTCCGGCGCGGCGCATCCGGTTGACGTCGGCGGCGTCCAGGGCGCCCGCCATGCCGTCCGCGACGGCCCACAGGCCCCAGGCGGTGGCGGTGGCCGGCAGCCCATGGGCGCGGCGGTGGGTGGCGAGGGCGTCCAAGTAGGCGTTGGCGGCGGCGTAGTTGGCCTGACCCGGTCCGCCGAACACGCCGGAGGTGGAGGAGAACAGCACGAACGCCGTCAGGTCCAGCTCGCGGGTCAGCTCGTGCAGGTTCCAGGCCGCGTCCACCTTGGGGCGCAGTACGGCGGAGAGCCGCTCGGGGGTGAGCGCGGTGACGACACCGTCGTCCAGCACACCGGCGGTGTGCACCACGGCGGTCAGCGGGTTCTCGGCGGGGATGCCGGCGAGCACCGCGGCCAGTGCGTCGCGGTCCGCGACGTCACAGGCCGCCCAGGTGGCGGTCGCCCCCGACTGGGCCAGTTCGGCGACGAGTTCGGCGGCCCCGGGGGCTTCGGCCCCGTGCCGGGCCACGAGCAGCAGCCGCGTCACGCCGTGGCGGGTCACCAGGTGGCGGGCCACCAGACCGCCCAGCGCGCCGGTGGCGCCGGTGACCAGGACGGTGCCGCCGGGCCCGAAGGCGGGCGTACGGGCGGGATCGGCCTGCTCGGGGTCGAGCGCGGCGACCCGGGCAAGGCGCGGCACCAGCACCTCGCCGGCGCGCAGCGCGAACCGCTCCTCGTCGGTGCCGAGCGCCACCCGCAGGGCCTCGACCGCGGCGGCATCCGTGGCGTCCACGTCCACGAGGGCGATCCGGCCCGGGTTCTCGGTCTGCGCCGAGCGCAGCAGACCCCATACGGTGGCGGCGGCCGTGTCGATGACCTCGGCGTCGGGCCCGGTGGCGACCGCGCCCCGGGTGACGACCACCAGCCGGGAGCCGGCGAACCGGTCCTCGGCCAGCCACTGCCGCACCAGGGCCAGGGCGGCGTGGGCGGCGGTGTGCACGGCGGCCGGGTCGGCCGATCCCGGCACGAGCTCGACCACGACCTCGTCGGGCAGGGCCTCCCCCGCGTCCACGGCGGCGGCCAGGGTCGCCAGGTCCGCGTGTCGCGGCGCGTCCGGCAACGCGATTCCGTCCGAGCCGAGCAGCGCGAACCGGGCGGCCACGGGCTCGCCGAGGCCGGCGGGCGCCGTCCACTCCTGGCGGAAGACCGCCTCGTGGTGGGTGGCTCGGGCGGCACGCACCTGGTCGGCGGAGACCGGGCGCAGCGCGAGCGACTCGACCAGCGCGACCGGGGCACCGGCGGCGTCCGCGATCTCCAGGCGCACACCCTCGGCGCCGGCCGGGGCGAGCCGGACGCGCAGCGCCGCGGCGCCCGCGGCGTGCAGGGACACCCCGCTCCAGGCGAACGGCAGCCGGCCCCGGCCGTCGTCGGCACCGACGCCGCTCAGCCCGATGGCGTGCAGGGCCGCGTCCAGCAGCGCCGGGTGCAGACCGAACCGGCCCGCCTCCTCCTCCGCGCCCTCCGGCAGCCGCACCTCGGCGAAGACCTCGCCGTCACGCTGCCAGGCGGTACGCAGGCCCCGGAACGTCGGCCCGTACGCGAATCCGATCGAGTCCAGCTCGTCGTAGCGTCCCTCCAGCGGTACCTCGGTGGCCCCGGCCGGCGGCCAGGCCGACAGGTCGAAGCCGGCCGGGCCGCGCGCGCCCTCGGCGAGCGCACCGGAGGCGTGCCGGGTCCACGGCTCCTCGGCCGCGAGCCCCTCGGCGCGGGAGTGCAGCGCGACCGGGCGGCGCCCGGAGGCGTCGGCGGCACCGACCCACACCCGCAACTGGACGCCGCCGCGCGCGGGCAGCACCAGCGGGGCCTCCAGGGTCAGCTCCTCCAGGTGGTCGCAGCCCACCTGGTCACCGGCCCGGACCGCCAGGTCCACGAACGCCGTTCCCGGCAGCAGCACGCTCCCGAGGATCTCGTGATCGGCCAGCCACGGGTGCGTGTCCAGGGCGAGGCGTCCGGCGAAGACCATGCCGTCGGACTCGGGCAGGGCCACGCCCGCGCTCAGCAGCGGATGCCCGGTGCCGTCCAGGCCGATCGCCTCGACGTCGCCCAGGTGGTACGCCGTCACGGCGGGCCAGTAGCGCTGCCGCTCGAAGGCGTACGTCGGGAGGTCCACGCGATGTGCGCCCGTACCGGCGAAGTACGCGGCCCAGTCGACGCGCGTGCCATGGGTGTGAACTCGGGAAAGGGCAGTGGTAAGAGTGTCCGCCTCGTCGCGCCCGGCGCGGAGGACTGGGACGAAGACAGCGTCGGTGTCGGCGTCGGTGTTGTCGACGCAGTCCTGGGCCATGGCGGACAGGACTCCGTCGGGGCCCAGTTCGACGTACGTGGTCACGCCGGCGGCTTCCAGCGCGCGGATGCCGTCGGCGAAGCGGACCGCCTCACGAACGTGACGGACCCAGAACTCGGGCCGCGTCAACTGCTCCGAAACGAGAGCACCGCTCACATTCGAGATCACCGATATCTTCGGAAGCTCATAGGTCAGAGACTCCGCAACGGCGCGGAAGTCGTCGAGCATGCCGTCCATGTGCGGCGAGTGGAACGCGTGACTGACCGTGAGGCGCTTGGACCTGCGATCGCCGAACGATCCGGCGATCCTCTCGACGTCCTCGGCGTCACCCGCGATGACCACGGACTGCGGGCCGTTGACGGCGGCGATGCTGACGCGCTCGTTGAGCAGCGGAGCGACCTCCGCCTCGGTCGCCTGGAGGGCGATCATCACCCCGCCCTCCGGCAGCGCCTGCATCAGCCGACCACGCGCCAACACCAACCGGCACGCGTCCCCCAGCGAGAACACCCCCGCCACATGCGCAGCCGCGATCTCACCGATCGAATGCCCGGACACGAACTCCGGCTTCACACCCCACGACTCGAACAACCGGAACAACGCCACCTCGACCGCGAACAACGCAGGCTGCGCGAACTCCGTACGGTTCAACGTCTGCGCGTCGTCGCCGAACACCACGTCCTTGAGCGGCACATCAACGTCCAGGTGCGCACACACCGCGTCGAAGGCATCGGCGAACACCGGGTACCCGGCATACAACTCCCGGCCCATCCCCAGCCGCTGACTCCCCTGCCCCGTAAACAGGAACGCGGTCTTCCCCGACAGCGGTGTGCCTGACACCACCCCCGGCCCACCCGAGCCCTGCGCCAGACCGGCCAACCCGGCCAGCAACCCCTCCCGATCACCGGCCACCACAACCGCACGACGCTCGAAAACCGAACGCCCGGCCGCCAGAGAGAAGCCAACGTCGGCGGCACGCAACCCGGGGTTGCCGGCCAGATGATCATGCAGCGCGGCCGCCTGACCACACAGCGCCTCCGCACTCCTCGCCGACAGCAGGAACGGCACCGAACGCATCGGCAGTACCGGCTGCCCCGACACCTGCGCCCCCGCCTCGGCCACCAGCTCCGGAGCCTGCTCCACGATCGTGTGCGCGTTCGTCCCACTGATACCGAACGAAGAGACACCCGCACGACGAGGCCGACCCGTCTCCGGCCACACCACCGACTCCGTCAGCAACGAGACAGCACCGGCCGACCAATCAACCTGCGCCGTCGGCTCATCCACGTGCAAGGTGGGCGGCAGCACCCCGTGCTGCATGGCGAGGACCATCTTCATCACGCCGGCGACTCCGGCGGCGGCCTGGGTGTGGCCGAGGTTGGACTTGATGGAGCCGAGGTGGAGGGGTTGACCCTCGGGACGGTCCTGGCCGTACGTCGCCAGCAGCGCCTGCGCCTCGATCGGGTCACCCAACCGCGTCCCCGTACCATGCGCCTCGACCGCGTCCACGTCAGCCGGAGCGAGACCGCCACTGGCCAACGCGGCCCGGATGACCCGCTGTTGGGACGGACCGTTCGGCGCGGTCAGCCCGTTGGACGCGCCGTCCTGGTTCACCGCCGAGCCACGGACAAGGGCAAGCACGGGATGGCCATTGCGCCGAGCGTCGGACAGCCGCTCCACAAGCAGCATGCCGACCCCCTCACCCCAGCCCGTACCGTCGGCGGAGGCGGCGAAGGCCTTGATGCGGCCGTCCTCGGCCAGCCCACGTTGGCGGCTGAAGTCGATGAAGGAGGCAGGGGTGGACATCACGGTCACACCGCCTGCGAGGGCCATGGAGCACTCGCCGTTGCGCAGCGCCTGGATCGCCCAGTGCAACGCGACCAACGAGGAGGAGCAGGCCGTGTCGACCGTGACCGCCGGACCCTCAAGGCCGAGTACGTAGGAGATGCGTCCGGAGACGACGCTGGCGGCGTTGCCGGTGCCGAGGAAGCCCTCGACGCCCTCGGGGGCGGCGAGGATGAGGTTGAGGTAGTCCTGACCGTTGGTGCCGGTGAAGACGCCGATCTGCTCGCCGCGCACGGTGGCCGGGTCGATGCCGGCGCGCTCGAACGCCTCCCAGGAGGTCTCGAGGAGCAGCCGCTGCTGCGGATCCATGGCGAGGGCCTCGCGCGGCGAGATGCCGAAGAAGTCCGCGTCGAACTCGGTGGCCCCGGCGAGGAAGCCGCCCTCGCGGACGTAGCTGGTGTTCTCGGCGGCGGATTCCGGGTCGTACAGCCCGTCGAGGTCCCAGCCTCGGTCGGTGGGGAAGCCGGAGACAGCGTCCCGGCCCTCGGCCAGGAGCCGCCACAGGTCCTCGGGCGTGGCCACGCCGCCGGGGAAGCGGCAGCTCATCGCGACGATCGCGATGGGGTCGTCGGCGACGGCGGCAGCGACCTGCGCGACGGCGGATCCGCCGTTCGTGCCGAGGAGTTCGTCCTGGAGGAAGGCGGCCAGGGCGTAGGCGTTGGGGTAGTCGAAGATCAGGGTGGCGGGGAGCGGCAGTCCGGTGCGGGAGGACAGCAGGTTGCGCATCTCCACGGCGGTCAGCGAGTCGAAGCCGAGGTCGCGGAAGGCGCTGGCGGGGTCCACGGACTGCGGTCCGGCGTGGCCGAGCACGGCGGCGACCTGCGTACGGACGAACTCCAGGGCCAGCTCGTCGCGTTCGCCGTCCGGTGCCTCGGCGAGGCGGCGGGCGAGGGTGTCGGCGGTCCCGGCGGCCTGGCCGGTCGCCGAGCCGGTGGCGAGGGCCTGCGCGGCGTCGGGCAGGTCGGCGATGAGCGGGCAGGGACGCACCGCGGTGAGGCCCGGGGCGAGCAGCGACCAGTCGAAGTCGGCGACGACGCAGGCCGTTTCGTCCAGGGCGAGGCTGGTGCGCAGGGCGTTCAGGGCGAGTTCGGGGGCGAGGGCGGGCAGCCCGGCCTGGCGCAGACGTTCGGCGACGAGGCCGTCGGTGGCCATGCCGCCCTCGGCCCAGGCACCCCAGGAGACGACGGTGGCGGGCAGGCCGTCGGCACGGCGCTGCTCGGCCAGGGCGTCCAAGTAGGCGTTGGCAGCCGCGTAGTTGGCCTGGCCCGCCGCACCGAGGACGCCCGCGACGGAGGAGAACAGTACGAAGGCGGACAGGTCCAGTTCGCGGGTCAGCTCGTGCAGGACGTGGGCGGCGTGCGCCTTGGGGCGCAGCACGCCGGCGAGGCGGTGGGGGGTCTGGGCGTCCAGGACGCCGTCGTCGAGGACGCCGGCGGCGTGCACGACGGTGGTCAGGGGATGCTCGGCGGGCACGGCGGCCAGTAGGGCGGCGACGGCCTCGCGGTCGGTGACGTCACAGGCGACGAAGGTCGCCTCGGCGCCCAGCTCCGCCAGTTCTCGGGCGAGTTCCTCAGCGCCTTCGGCCTCGGGGCCGCGCCGGCCGACCAGGAGCAGCCGGTCGGCGCCCGCGCGGGCGAGCAGTCGGGCGACGTGCCGGCCGAGCGCTCCGGTGCCGCCGGTGACGAGGGCGGTGCCACCGGTGGTCCACTCGGCGGGCCGCTCCTCGCGCGGGGCGCGGGCCAGTCGGCGTACGAAGGTGGCGGTGGAGCGTACGGCGAGGTGGTCCTCGTCTCCGAGACCGCCGAGCGCGTCGGCGAGCCGTCCCGCGGCGCGCTCGTCGGGCTGCTCGGGCAGGTCGATCAACCCGCCCCATCGGGTGGGCAGTTCGAGTGCCGCGGTGCGACCGAGACCCCAGACGAGGGCCTGGGCGGGGGCGGCGACGCGGTCGGCGCGGCCGGTGGAGACGGCGCCGCGGGTGGCGGCCCACAGCGGTGCCTCGACAGCCGCGTCGCCGAGGGCCTGGACGAGGGCGGTGGTGGCGGCGAACCCTACGGGCAGCGCGGCGTCCACGGGGTGCGGGCGTTCGTCGAGGGCGAGCAGCGACAGCACGCCGGCGGGCGCCTCGGCGTCGGCGAGGAGCTCGCGCAGCCGGGTGGCGAGGGCGTCGCGGTCCTCGTCGGCGGCGTCCACGGCGAGGGTGGTCACCTGGGCGCCGCGCGCGGTCAGGACGCGGGCCGCGGCGTCGGCCCACGGGTCGTCGGCGTGCTCTGCGGGTACGACCAGCAGCCAGTGCCCCGTGACGGGACCGGCGGCGGTGTCGGTGAGCGGCTTCCAGGTGACGCGGTAGCGCCAGCCGTCGACGGTGTCGCGGTCGCGGTTGCGGCGGTGCCAGGCGGACAGCGCGGGCAGTACGCCGCTGAGCGGTTCGTCACCGGCGACACCGAGGGTGTCGGCGAAGCGCGCGAGGTCCGCGCTGTCGACGACCTCCCAGAACTTGGCGTCGGCAGCGGAGAGTTCGCCGCCCGCGACGGGGTCGGTGAAGTCGGTGAAGGGGTCGCGCGGCCAGTACAGCTCGCGCTGGAAGGCGTACGTGGGCAGTTCCACCCGGCGGGCCGCGGTGTCGCGGAAGCGGGCGGCCCAGTCCGGGGAGAGGCCGCGCACATGGGCGCCGGCCACGGCGGCGGCGAGCGACCACGCCTCGGGCCGGCCGGTGCGCAGCGCGGGCAGGAAGGCCGCGGCGCGCGGGCCGGTGGCGGTCAGGCAGTCCCGGCCGAGCCCGGACAGCACACCGCCGGGGCCGAGTTCGAGGTAGGCGGTGACGCCGCGGCTCTCCATCCAGCGGATGCCGTCGAGGAGGCGGACGGCCTCGCGGACGTGGCGCACCCAGAAGTCGGCCGAGCCCATCTCGTCGGAGACCAGGGCGCCGGTGAGGTTCGAGACGACCGGGATGCCCGGCGCTTCGTAGACCAGGCCCTCGGCGACGGTGCGGAAGGCGCCGAGCATGGCGTCCATGTGCGGCGAGTGGAAGGCGTGGCTGACCGTGAGGCGTTTGGACTTGCGGTCCTTGAACGCTTCCACGATCCGCTCGGCCTCGGCGGCGTCACCGGAGAGGACCACGGACTGCGGGCCGTTGACGGCGGCGATGCCGACCCGCTCGGTCAGCAGCGGCCTGACCTCGTCCTCGGTCGCCTGCAACGCGATCATGACCCCGTCCGCGGGCAGCGCCTGCATCAGCCGGCCGCGCGCCGAGACCAGCGTGCACGCGTCCTCCAGCGAGAACACCCCGGCCACGTGGGCCGCGGCGATCTCGCCGATGGAGTGGCCCGCGAGGAAGTCGGGGCGCACGCCCCACGACTCCACCAGCCGGTACAGCGCCACCTCGACGGCGAACAGCGCCGGCTGCGCGTACTCGGTGCGGTCCAGCAGCGCGGCGTCCGTGCCGAAGAGCACGTCCTTGAGCGGGCGGGCGAGGTCGAGCCGGGCGCACACCGCGTCCAGCGCCTCGGCGAACACCGGGTACGTCTCGTACAGTTCACGGCCCATGCCCAGGCGCTGGCTGCCCTGGCCGGTGAAGAGGACGGCGAGCTTGCCCTCGGTGGCGCTGCCCTCGAGGACGTCGGCGCAGGCCCGGCCCTCGGCGAGCGCTGACAGGCCGGCGAGCAGACCGGCGCGGTCCTGGGCGACGACGGCGGCGCGGCGGTCCAGGGCGGCGCGCGTGAGGGCCTGCGAGTACGCGAGGTCGGCGAGGGCGACGTCGGGGCGCTCGGTGAGGTGGGCGTGGAGGCGGGCGGCCTGGGCGCGCAGGGCGGCCTCGGTGCGGCCGGACAGCACCACGGGCAGTACACCCGCGCCGCCGGCCGCCGGGGCGTTCTGCGCGGCCTCCTCGATCTCGGGGGCGCTCTCCAGGATGACGTGCGCGTTGGTGCCGCTCATGCCGAAGGAGGACACGCCGATGCGGCGCGGCCGGTCGTACGCGGGCCAGGGGCGGGCCTCGGTGAGCAGTTCGACGTTGCCCGCAGACCAGTCCACGTGCGGGGTGGGCTCGCTGACGTGGAGGGTGCGCGGCAGCATGCCGTTGCGCATGGCCATGACGCTCTTGATGACGCCGGCGACACCGGCGGCGGCCTGGGCGTGGCCGATGTTGGTCTTCAGCGAGCCCAGCCACAGCGGCCGGTCCCCGGGCCGGTCCTGGCCGTAGGTGGCGATCAGGGCCTGGGCCTCGATGGGGTCGCCCAGGCCGGTACCGGTGCCGTGCGCCTCGACGGCGTCGACCTGGTCGGGGGTGAGGCGGGCGTTGGACAGCGCCTGGAGGATGACACGCTGCTGGGAGGGGCCGTTGGGGGCGGTGAGTCCGTTGGAGGCGCCGTCCTGGTTGACGGCGGTGCCGCGCAGCACGGCGAGGACCGGGTGGCCCTTGCGGCGCGCGTCGGACAGCCGCTCCACCAGCAGGATGCCGACGCCCTCGGCGAGGCTGAAGCCGTCCGCGTCGGGCGAGAACGCCTTGCAGCGGCCGTCGGTCGCCAGGCCGCGCTGCTTGCTGTAGTCGATGAAGGTGCCGGGCGCGGCCATCAGCGTGGCGCCGCCGGCGAGGGCCATCGAGCACTCACCGTTGCGCAGCGCCTGCACCGCCAGGTGGAGCGCCACCAGCGAGGAGGAGCAGGCGGTGTCCACGGTGACCGCGGGGCCCTCAAGTCCGAAGGTGTACGACAGCCGGCCGGAGGCGACACTGGCGGCGTTGCCGGTGCCGAGGTAGCCCTCGACGTTCTCCGAGGAGCTGAGCAGCGCGGTCAGGTAGTCGTGGCTGCTGGTGCCGACGAAGACACCGACCTGCTTGCCGCGCATCGCCGTCGGGTCGACGCCCGCGCGCTCGAACGCCTCCCAGGTGGTCTCCAGGAGCAGCCGCTGCTGCGGGTCCATGGCGAGGGCCTCGCGCGGCGAGATGCCGAACAGCGAGGGGTCGAAGCGCGCGAAGTCCCGTACGAAACCGCCTTGGTCGGCGTAGCTGGTGCCGGGGTGCTCGGGGTCCGGATGGAAGACGGTGTCCATGTCCCAGCCACGGTCGGCGGGGAACCCGGTGATCGCGTCGGCCTCGTCCGTCACGAGGCGCCACAGTTCCTCGGGGGAGTCGATGCCGCCCGGGTAGCGGCACGCCATTCCGACGACGGCGATGGGGTCCTGGTTCTTCGCCTCGACGTCGCGCAGCCGCTGACGCGTCTGGTGCAGGTCCGCCGTCACCAGCTTCAGGTAGTCCCGCAGCGTCTCTTCATTCGCCATTTGATGCAACCACCCATTTGCGGCAGACGGCATAGGAAACCGTTGTGCGAAAATCCAGGGAAATTCAATTCGCGCCCGACCGGCCCGCCCCACGGACGAATCGACTGCGCACTGCGAGGCTATTGAGCGCCCGATATCCCCCACAACCCCTAACTGCCCCCTACGCACCCCTGGGTGGAGGGGAATCAGGGGGCAGTCGCACTACGGGAAAATATCTGGTGGCTGACCATCGTGACCAATATCGAGGTCGCCGTCAACACGCTTTCACATTCCGAGTCCGAGCAAATCAGCCCGCATTTCCCGACGCGGTACGGGCGGGTGGGCCGACTCCCTCCGGGAAAGGAGCCGGCCCACCGGATCAGGCGCGGCCCAGACCCTTGTTGATGAACGCGAACAGCTCCTCGTCGCTGGCGTCCTGGAGCCGGTCCACGTCGTCCAGCACGTCGACCGGGGCGCTGCCGTCGGAGACCTCGTCACCGGACGCGGGGGCCGCCGGGTCCACGGCGTCGTTCCACTTCGCCAGCAGCGACTGGAGCCGCATCGTCACCCGGGCCCGTACGACGTTGTCGGAGGTGCCGTGCTCCAGCACCGCCTCCAGTTTGTCCAGCTCCTCCAGCAGCGGGGCGCCGCCCGCCGCCGCGTCCGGCACGATCCCGGCCCGCAGGAAGGCCGCGACGGCGGCCGGCGTCGGGTGGTCGAAGACGAGGCTCGCGGGCAGCTTCAGCCCGCTGACCGCGCCGAGGCGGTTGCGCAGGTCCACCGATGTGAGCGAGTCGAAGCCGAGCTCCTTGAAGGCCCGCCCGGCCTCGATCGACGACAGGTCGGCGTGGCCGAGGACGGCCGCCACAGCGGTGCGGACCAGTTCCAGGACCGTGCGTTCCTGCTCGGCCTCCGGCAGCCCGGCCAGCTGCTGGGCCAGCGGCACGCCCCCGGCCAGTTCCTCGGCGGACTCCCGCTCAGCGCTCTCGATCACCCGCCGCGCCTCCGGCAGTCCCAGGAGCAGCGGCCGGTCCCGGTCGGCGGTGAAGGCGAGCGTGAACCGCTTCCAGTCCATGTCCACGACCGTCAGCGTCGCCTCGTCGCGGTCCAGCGCGTGCTGGAGGGAGACCAGCGTCCGCTCGGGCGGCAGCACCAGGATGCCGTGCCGGCGCATACGGTCGCCGGCCGCCCCGCCGTCGCCCGCCGCGCTGTCCCACGGACCCCAGGCGATCGAGGTCGCGGGCAGCCCGGCCGCGCGCCGGTGCTCGGCGAAGGCGTCCAGGAAGGCGTTGCCCGGCGCCTGGTTGCCCTGACCGGGCGCGCCGAAGGTGGCGGCGAAGGAGGAGAAGAGCACGAACGCCGACAGGTCGAGGTCGCGGGTCAGCTCGTGCAGGTGGCGCGTGGCGTCCACCTTGAGCCGCAGCACCTCCCGCATCCGCTCTGGCGTGAGCGCCTCGACCACGCCGTCGTCCAGGACGGCGGCGGTGTGTACGACGGCCGTCAGCGGGTGCTCGGCGGGGATGCCCGCGATGAGCGCGGCCAGCGCCTCGCGGTCGGCCACGTCGCAGGCCGCCACGGTCACCTCGGCGCCGAGCGCGGTCAGTTCCTCGCGCAGCTCGGCCGCCCCGGGCGCCTCCGGCCCCCGCCGGCTCGCCAGCAGCAGGTGCGCGGCGCCCTTGCCCGCCAGCCAACGGGCCACCTGCGCGCCCAGCGTGCCCGTACCGCCGGTGACGAGCGTGGTGCCCCGCGGCTTCCACTCGCGTACGGCCGGCACGTCGGCCAGCCGTGCCCGCACCAGTCGGCGGCCGTAGAGGCCCGCCGGTCGCAGCGCTACCTGGTCCTCGGCGCCGTCGCCCGCGAGCAGGCCCACCAGCCGGGCGAGCGTGCGCTCGTCGGCTTGCTCGGGCAGGTCGAGCAGACCACCCCAGCGCCCGCCCTGCTCCATGGAGGCCACCCGGCCCATGCCCCACACCAGCGCCTGTTCGGGCTCGGCGAGCCGCTCGGCGGAGTTCACCGCGACCGCGCCCCGGGTCAGGCACCACAGCGGCGCGTCCACACCGGCGTCCCCGAGCGCCTGGAGCAGCGTCACCGCGTCGGTCAGCCCGCCACCGGGCAGCAGTACGGCCCCGGCCACCTCGTCCGAGGCCTCGCGGATCCGGGCGGCAAGCTCGTCGCGGCTTTCGCCGGCGACCGCGAGGGTACGGACGTCGGCTCCGTGCTCCGTGAGCGCACCGGTGATCGCGGCGGCGTCGGCTCCCTCGGGTACGGCGACGAGCCAGGTGCCGGACAGGCGCGCGGTGGCCGGGTCGGCGATCCGCTTCCAGGTGACCCGGTAACGCCAACCGTCCACCGTGGACTGCTCGCGGCTCTGCCGACGCCAGGACGACAGGGAAGGCAGGACGGAGGTCAGCGAGTCGCTGTCGGCCAGGTCCAGTTCGGCGGCCAGCGCCTCAAAGTCCTCGCGCTCCACCGCGTCCCAGAACCGTGCGTCCTCGATGCTCTCCGAGACCACCGGCACCTCGACGGGCGCAGCCTCGGGCCAGAACCGCTGCCCCTGGAAGGCGTACGTCGGCAACTCCGCCCGACGCGCCCCCGAACCGGCGAACACGGCGTCCCAGTCGACCGAGGCCCCACGCACGTACGCCTCGCCCACCGACTGCCAAAACCGCTCCAGACCACCCTCGTTACGGCGCAGCGACCCCACCACAGCCACCTCACGACCAGCGTCCTCGGCCGTCTCCTGCACACCCACACTCAGCACCGGATGCGGACTCGACTCCACGAAGACACCGAAGCCCTGCTCCAACAGGACGCGGGTCGCCTTCTCCAACTCCACCGTCTGGCGCAGATTGGTGAACCAGTAACCCGCATCCAGCTCAGGACCCGTCACCCACTCATTGGTAACCGTGGACAAGAACGGAACCCGCGCCTCCAACGGACACACCGGAGCCAGGAGCTCAGCAAGCTCCTCACGCAACAGCTCCACCTGCGCGGAATGCGAGGCGTAGTCCACAGCGATCCGCTTCGCCCTGACACCGTCCTTCTCACACGCGGCCAGGAACTCATCCAGCGCCGTCGCCTCACCCGAAACCACCACCGACGAAGGCCCGTTCACCGCCGCCACCGAAATCCGGCCCTCACCCCACGGCGCTATCCGCTCCCGCACCCGCACAGCCGGCAACGGCACCGACACCATCCCGCCCAGACCCGCCAGCAACCGGCCGATCGCCTGACTGCGCAACGCAACCACACGAGCCGCATCCTCCAGAGACAAGATCCCCGCCACACACGCGGCAGCGATCTCACCCTGCGAATGACCCACCACCGCATCCGGCACCACCCCGACCGAACGCCACACCTCGGCCAGCGACACCATCACCGCGAACAGCACCGGCTGCACGACATCCACCCGGTCCAGGGAAGGCGCGCCCTCGGCGCCGCGCAGCACGTCGCGCAGCGACCAGTCGGTGAAGGGTTCGAGCGCCTTCGCGCACTCGTCCACCCGGGTGGCAAACACGGGTGAAGCGTCCAACAACGCCTCGGCCATACCCACCCACTGCGACCCCTGACCAGGGAAGACGAACACCGTCCGACCACCCACCACCGAACCGGTCACCACACCAGCGGCCATCGCACCCGAAGCGACCGCCTCCACCCCGGCCACACGATCGGGACCCAGCACCACGGCCCGATGCTCCAACCCGGCCCGCGCCAGAGCAAGGGAACGCCCGACCACCACCGGATCCGCGTCCCGACCCTGGGCCTGGGCCAGCCACTCCCCCAGCCGCGCCGCCTGCCCCCGCAGCGCCACAACACCCTTGCCCGACAACACCCACGGCACCACCGCAGGACGGGCACCCTCCACAGCCGCGCCCTCCTCGACCTCCGGCGCCTGCTCCACGATGACGTGAGCGTTCGTACCACTGAAACCGAAAGAGGAGACGCCCGCACGGCGCGGACGTTCCACCTCGGGCCACGCCGCGGCCTCTCGTACCAGTGAGACCGCGCCCGCCGACCAGTCGATGTGCGGCGACGGCTCGTCGATGTGGAGGCTGCGCGGCAGCACGCCGTGCCGCATCGCGAGGACCATCTTGATCACGCCGGCGACACCGGCCGCGGCCTGCGTGTGTCCGATGTTCGACTTCACCGAGCCGAGCAGCAGCGGGCGTTCGGCCGGTCGGTCCTGGCCGTACGTGGCCAGCAGCGCCTGCGCCTCGATGGGGTCGCCGAGGCCGGTGCCGGTGCCGTGCGCCTCGACGGCGTCGACTTGGTCGGCGGAAAGGCGCGCGTTGGCGAGAGCCTGGCGGATGACGCGCTGCTGCGACGGCCCGTTGGGCGCGGTCAGGCCGTTGGAGGCACCGTCCTGGTTGACGGCCGAGCCACGAACGACCGCGAGGACGGGCCGCCCGTTGCGGCGGGCGTCGGAGAGTCGCTCCAGGAGCAGCACACCAACACCCTCGGCCGGGCCGAAGCCGTCCGCGTCGGCCGCGAACGCCTTGCAGCGGCCGTCCCGGGACAGACCCCGCTGCTTGCTGAACTCCACGAAGAGGCCGGGCGTGGACATCACGTGCACACCGCCCGCGAGGGCCAGCGAGCACTCGCCGTTGCGCAGCGCCTGCACCGCAAGGTGGATGGCGACCAGGGACGCCGAACAGGCCGTGTCGACGGTGACCGCCGGGCCCTCCAGACCGAAGGTGTACGAGAGCCGGCCGGACATCACGCTGGCGGCGTTGCCGGTGCCCAGGTGACCGGCGTAGTCCTCGTCGGCAGCCAGCAGAGGAGTGAGGTAGTCGGAGCCGTTGATGCCGACGAAGACGCCGGAGCGGCTGCCGCGCATCGAGGACGGGTCGATGCCGGCCCGCTCGAAGGCCTCCCAGGTGGTCTCCAGCAGGACCCGTTGCTGCGGGTCCATGGCCATGGCCTCGCGCGGCGAGATGCCGAAGAAGGCGGCGTCGAAGGTGGTGGCGCCGGTGAGGAAGCCGCCCTCGCGGGTGATGGAGGTGTTGGGCTCGTCGGGGTCGTCGGAGAAGAGGTTGTCGAGGTCCCAGCCGCGGTCGGCGGGGAATTCGGTGAGCGCGTCCCCGTCGTTGCGCAGCAACTCCCACAGCTTCTCGGGGGAGTCGCTGCCGCCCGGGTAACGGCAGGCCATGGCTGTGATGGCGATGGGCTCGTGGGACCGGCTCTCGATGTCCCTCAGTTGCCCGTGGGCCTCGTCGAGTTGCGTCGTGACTTTCTTCAGGTATTCGCGGAGTTTCGCTTCGTTCGCCACTGGCGCTTCACCTGTTCGCATGGTCGAGAGCGTGGAGGTATTCGCACGTGCTCGGGATGGTTCGGGTCTGGGGTCTGGGGTCCCGGGAGCGCTCCTCAGGGGTCCCCAGGGGGCGGGCGCGCCGCCGGACGCACCGCCGGTCGGGCCGACAGTGCGTCCGGGGCGGCGACGCGCCCGAGGGGGTGGTGACGCCCAGGGGGTGGTACGCCCGCCCCTGTGGGCGGCGGTTCAGCCTTGGCCCAACTTCTTGTCGATGAGGGCGAAGAGCTCGTCGTCGCTGGCGTCCTCGATCTCGTTCGCGTCGTCGTCCTCGGTGGTGGGGCGGGCCTCGTTCCACCGGCCGAGCAGCGCCTGGAGCCTGACCGCGACGCTCGCGTGGGCCGCCTCGTCGTCGCCGACGGCCTCGGCCAGCCGCCCGGAGTCGAGCGCGGAGAACACGCTCTCCAGCCGGTCGATCTCGGCGAGGAGGGACGGCTCGCGGGCGGGCGCCTCCGGGGCGACCTCGGCCAGCAGGTGCCGGGCGAGGGCCGCCGGGTTGGGGTAGTCGTACACCAAGGTGGCGGGCAGCCGCAGTCCGCTCGCCGCGGTGAGCCGGTTGCGCAGCTCGACCGCTGTGAGCGAGTCGAAGCCGAGCTCCTTGAACGCCTGCTCTCCGCCGACGAGTTCGGCCGACCGGTAGCCGAGCACTGCGGCAACGCTGCCGCGTACCAGGTCCAGCACGGTCCGCTCGCGTTCGGCGGGCGCGAGCGCGGTCAGGCGCTCGGCCAGCATCGGCTCCGCCGTGGCCTCGCCGGTCCCGTCCTGTGCCGGGCGGGCGGCGGCGGGGACAGTCCGGCGCACCGGGGTGCGTACGAGGCCTCGGAACATCGGCAGGATGCCGCCGTCGGCCGCGCGGGCGCGCAGGGTGGCCGGGTCGACGGCGACCGGCATCAGCACCGGCTCGTCGCTCGCGAGGGCCGCGTCGAAGAGTGCCAGGCCGTGCGCCGCGTCGAGCGGTGCGACACCACCGTGTGCGGCCCGGGTCCGTTCGCCCTCGGTGAGCCGGCCCGCCATGCCACGCTCCTCCGCCCACATGCCCCACACCAGGGACAGGGCGGGCAGACCCGCCGCGTGCCGGTGCCGGGCGAGGGCGTCGAGGAGGACGTTGGCGGCGGCGTAGTTGGCCTGTCCGGCGCCGCCGAGGGTGCCGGCGGCGGCGGAGAACAGCACGAACGCCGCCAGGTCCAGCTCGCGGGTCAGCTCGTGCAGGTGCAGCGCCGCCTCGGCCTTGGGCCGCAGTACCGCGTCCACCCGCTCCGGGGTGAGCAGGTCCACGACCCCGTCGTCCAGGACGGCGGCGGTGTGCACGACCGCCGTCAGCGGGTGCTCGGCGGGTACGGAGGCGAGCAGCGCCGCCACCGCGTCCCGGTCGGCCACGTCGCACGCCGCCCAGGTCGCGGTGGCGCCCAACTCGCGCAGATCGTCCGCGAGTTCGCGTGCGCCTTCGGCCTGTTCGCCGCGTCGGCCGACCAGGAGCAGATGGCGTGCACCGTGCTCGGCGGCCAGGTGCCGGGCGAAGAGCCGGGCGAGGCCGCCGCTCGCGCCGGTGAGCAGGACCGTGCCCTCGGGGTCGAGGGCACGGCCGGTACCCGTCGGCGCGTCCTGACGCACCAGCCTGGGGGCGAGGAACTCCGCCCCGCGCAGAGCGAGTTCGGGCTCGTCGGACGCGGTCGTGGTGGTCAGCGCCCGCAGGGACGCCTCCGTGCCGTCGACGTCCACGAGGACGAACCGGTCCGGGTTCTCGGTCTGCGCCGCGCGCACCAGGCCCCACACCGGGGCGTGCGCCAGGTCGGTGACCTCGGCCTCCGTGCCCGCGGCGACCGCGCCCCGGGTGACGAGGACCATCCGGGATCCGGCGAACCGGCCGCCGGCGAGCCACGCCTGAACGGTGGCGAGCGCCCGGTGCGTGGCCGCCCGTACGCCGCCGATCAGGTCCTGCTCCAGCGTGTCGGCAGCGGGGAGGAACGGAACGTACACCGTGTCGGGCAGTTCGCGACCGGCGGCGACGGCTGTCTCCAGGGCCGCCAGGTCCGCGTATCCGTCGAGGTCGCGGCCCGCGCCGGCGAAGGCGTCGAGCAGCACCCGGTCCGGGTCCCCGACCACGACCCGGTCGGCGGCGGAAGCGTTGGCCGGAACGGCCACGGGCTGCCAGTCCAGCCGGAACAGCCCGTCCGTCCCGCCGACAGGGGCGAGCGCGAACCGCTCGGCGTCGAGCTCCTCCGTCACCAGCGCGGCGACGGAGGCGAGCGGCGCGCCCTCGGCGTCGGCCAGCTCCACGGACACGGTGCCCTCGCCCTGCGGAGTGAGCGTCAGACGCAGCGCGTCCGCGCCCCCCGCGTGCAGGCGCACACCGCGCCACACGACCGGTAGCCGGCGCGCGGCCCCCTCGGCCACGGCCGTAACCTGTGCCACCGCGTCCAGCAGTGCCGGGTGCAGCCCGAACCGCCCGGCGGAGGGCTGGAGTTCGTCGGCCAGCCGGGCCTCGGCGAACACCTCCTCACCACGCGTCCACACCCGGGTCGGAGTACGGAAGGCCGGGCCGTGGTGACGGTCCGCACCGGCGATCCGCTCGAACAGGGTTCCGACCGGCACCTCCTGCGCGCCGACGGGCGGCCACGGGGTCGTGTCGGCCCCGGTACGGGCGGCGGTGCGGGCCGTACCGACGGCCAGCAGGCCGGTGGCGTTGCGCGACCACGCGCCGTCTGCGGCCGATTCGGCCCGGCTGTGCACCTGTACGGTGCGGCGCCCTGCGTCGTCCGCCGCGCCGACCGCGACCCGCAGCTGGACGGCCCCGGTCTCGGGCAGCACGAGCGGCGCCTCCACGGTCAGTTCCTCGACGGTGTCGCAACCGACCTCGTCCCCGGCCCGCACCGCCAGCTCGACGAACGCCGCCCCGGGCACCACCACGCTGTCCGCCACCACGTGGTCGGCCAGCCAGGGGTGCGTACGCAGGGACAGCCGCCCGGTGAACAAGAACCCGCCGGAGTCCGGGAGTTCGACGGCGGCACCGAGCAGCGGGTGCCCGGCGTCACCGATGCCGGCCACCGTCACGTCACCGCTCTCCACGAACGCGTCCACCCAGTAGCGCTGGCGCTGGAAGGCGTACGTGGGCAGGTCCACTCGGCGCGCGCCCGTACCGGAGTGGTACGCGGCCCAGTTGACGGCGGTGCCGTGGACATGGGCGAGAGCGAGGGCCGTGGTCAGGGTTTCGGTCTCGTCACGGCCGGCGCGGAGGGCGGGGGTGAGGACCGCGGTGTCGGGGTGGTCGAGGCAGTCCTGGGCCATGGCGGAGAGGATCCCGTCGGGGCCGAGTTCGAGGTACGTCGTCACGCCGGCGGCTTCGAGGGTGCCGATGCCGTCGGCGAAGCGGACGGCCTCACGGACGTGGCGGACCCAGAAGTCGGGGTCCGTCATGTCGTCGGTGACCACCGTGCCGGTCAGGTTCGACACCACCGCGATCCGGGGACTCTCGTAGGTCAGACCCTCGGCGACCTTGCGGAAGTCGGCCAACATGCCGTCCATGTGCGGCGAATGGAACGCGTGACTGACCGCCAGCCGCTTGGCCTTACGGTCCCTGAACGAGCGGACAACCCTCTCGACCTCGTCCACGTCACCCGCGATCACCACGGACCGGGGCCCGTTGATCGCCGCGACGCTCACCCGCTCGCTCAGCAGCGGCACGACCTCGGCCTCGGTCGCCTCCAGCGCGATCATCACCCCACCCTCCGGCAGGGCCTGCATCAACCGGCCGCGCGCCGACACCAGCGTGCAGGCGTCATCCAGAGACAGCACCCCCGCCACATGCGCGGCAGCGATCTCACCGACCGAATGCCCGGCAACAAAGTCCGGCTTCACACCCCACGACTCCACCAGCCGGAACAACGCCACCTCGACCGCGAACAACGCAGGCTGCGCGAACTCCGTACGGTTCAACAGCTCGACGTCCTCGCCGAACAGCACCTCCTTCAAAGTGAGTTCGAGGTCCATGCGGCTCGCCACCGCGTCCAACGCCACGGCGAACGCCGACTGGGACACATACAACTCCCGCCCCATACCCAGCCGCTGACTCCCCTGCCCGGTGAACAGGAAGGCTGTCTGCGGGTCCGTGCCGGCCACGCCCCGTACGACCCGGGTGTCGGTCCGGCCGGCCACCAGCTCACCCAGGGCCTCGCGGAGGTCTCCGAGGTCGGCGCCGACGACCACCGCGCGGTGGTCGAGGAGCGCGCGGCCGGTGGCCAGCGAGTGGGCCACGTCATCGGGCCGCAGCCCGTCGTGGGCGGCCAGGTGCGCCCGCAGGCGCTCGGCCTGGTCGCGCAGGGCCGCCGCGTCACGGCCCGAGAGGACCCACGCGGACGCGCTGGGCGCGCCCTGCGCCCGTACGGCGTCGGGCTCCTCCATGGCCGGGGCCTGCTCCAGGATGGTGTGGGCGTTCGTCCCGCTCACGCCGAAGGAGGAGATGCCGACGCGGCGCGGGCGGCCCGTCTCGGGCCACGCCACGGAATCCGTCAGCAGAGAGACCTCGCCGGCGGTCCAGTCGACGTTCGGGGTGGGCTCGTCCACGTGCAGGGTCCTCGGGAGCACGCCGTGCTCCATCGCCAGCACCATCTTGATCAGACCCGCGACACCGGCCGCGGCCTGGGTGTGACCGATGTTGGACTTCACCGAACCGAGGAGGAGCGGTTGGCCGTCGGGGCGGTCCTGACCGTAGGTCGCCAGCAGTGCCTGGGCCTCGATCGGGTCGCCCAGCCGCGTGCCCGTGCCGTGTGCCTCGACGGCGTCGACCTCGTTGGCGGACAGGTCCGCGCTCGCCAACGCGGCGCGGATGACACGCTGTTGGGACGGACCGTTGGGCGCGGTCAGCCCGTTGGAGGCGCCGTCCTGGTTCACGGCCGAGCCACGGACCACCGCGAGAACCGGGTGACCCTTGGCCCGCGCCTGCGACAGGCGCTCCACGAGCAGCATGCCGACCCCCTCACCCCAGCCCGTACCGTCCGCAGCCGCCGCGAACGCCTTGATCCGACCGTCCGACGCCAGGCCGCGCTGCCGGCTGAACTCCTCGAAGGCGCCCGGCGTGGACATCACCGTCACGCCGCCGGCCAGCGCCATGTCGCACTCGCCGTTGCGCAGCGCCTGCGCCGCCAGGTGCAGGGCCACCAGCGAGGAGGAGCAGGCCGTGTCGACCGTGACCGCCGGACCCTCCATCCCGAACACGTACGAGAGGCGACCGGAGACGACGCTCGCGGAGTTGCCCGTGCTCATGAAACCGTCGCCGCCCTCGGCGGAGTTGAGGACCAGG
This sequence comes from Streptomyces sp. NPDC042002, assembly GCF_055588305.1. NCBI lineage: Bacteria > Bacillati > Actinomycetota > Actinomycetes > Kitasatosporales > Streptomycetaceae > Streptomyces > Streptomyces sp. NPDC042002. The sequence goes on from NZ_JBVJCT010000021.1 coordinate 108,396, forward strand.
TTGAGGTAGTCCTGACCGTTGGTGCCGACGAACACACCCGTACGGCTGCCACGCACCGACGAAGGGTCGATGCCGGCGCGCTCGAACGCCTCCCACGAGGTCTCCAGCAGCAACCGCTGCTGCGGGTCCATCGCGAGGGCCTCGCGCGGTGAGATGCCGAAGAAGCCGGCGTCGAACTCTGCGACGTCGTAGAGGAATCCGCCCTCCCCCGCGTACCCCTCGTCCTCGGCCCGCGGGCCGAAGGCGGACTCGGTGTCCCAGCCCCGGTCGGTCGGGAACGCGCCGATGGCGTCCCCGTCGGCGGCCAGCAGGTGCCAGAAGTCCTCGGGTGTCCGTACGCCGCCCGGGAAGCGGCAACTCATCGCGACGATGACGATCGGATCGCCGGTGACAGCCGCGACGGTCGTAGCCGGCCCCGACTCGTCGTGTTCGCGGAGGAGTTCGGCGCGTAGATGGTCGGCGAGCGCGGCGGAGGTCGGGTAGTCGTAGACGAGCGTGGCGGGCAGGCGCAGCCCGGAGACCGCGTTGAGGCGGTTGCGCAGCTCGACCGCCGTCAGCGAGTCGAAGCCGAGCTCCTTGAACGCCCTTCCGGCGCCCACTACTTCGACGCCCGCGTGGCCGAGGACGCCGGCCACCTCCTTGCGGACCAGATCGAGCAGCAGCCGCTCCCGCTCGCTCGGGGGCAGCTCGGCGAGCCGACCCGCCAGACCGTGCCGTTCGGAGGCCGGGGCTTCGCCGTCGGTCGCGCCGGAACCGGTCTCCCGGGCCTCCGCGATCTCGGCGAACAGGTTGCTCGCCCGCGCGGCCGTGAAGGCGGGGGCGTAGCGCGCCCAGTCCACGTCCGCCACCGTGACGGCGGTGTCGCCGGCGCCGACGGCCCGGTGCAGGGCCGTGACGGCGAGGTCGGCGTCCATGGGCGGCACGCCGCCCTGGCGCATGCGGGCCTCCAGCGCCTGGTCGGCGGCCATGCCGCCGTCGGCCCACGGGCCCCAGGCCAGCGAGGTCGCGGCCAACCCGTCGGCGCGGCGCTGCTCGGCCAGGGCGTCCAAGTAGGCGTTGGCGGCGGCGTAGTTGGCCTGACCCGCCGTGCCGATGGTGCCGCTCATGGAGGAGAACAGCACGAACGCGTCCAGCTCGATGCCGAGTTGGGTCGTCAGCTCGTGCAGGTTGCGGGCCGAATCCGCCTTGGCCCGCAGCACGGACCGGATCCGCTCCGGGGCGAGGCCGTTCAGCACGCCGTCGTCCAGGATGCCGGCGGTGTGGACCACGGCCGTCAGGCCGTCCGCCTCGGCCGCCAGCAGCTCGCGCAGCGCGTCCCGGTCGGCGGCGTCGCAGGCCACCACGGACACGTCGGCGCCCAAGTCGGCCAGTTCGGAGGCGAGTTCGGCCGCGCCGGGAGCATCCATACCCCGCCGGCTGATGAGGACCAGGCGCTCGGCGCCCTCGGCGGCCAGCCGTCGGGCGACCTTGCCGCCCAGCGCACCCGTGCCACCCGTGATCAGGACAGTGCCGGAGGGGTTCCAGCCGGCCGCGCCCTCGGCCTGCGGGGCCCGGACCAGACGGCGGCCGAAGGCGCCGGAGCCGCGCACGGCGACCTGGTCCTCGTCCGAGCCGGAGACAAGGCCGGAAGTGGCGCCGGTTCCGGCGAGCACGCCGGCGAACCGGGCCGCGGCCCGCTCGTCCAGCCCGGTGGGGATGTCGACCAGACCGCCCCAGCGGTCCGGGTGTTCCAGGGCCGCGACCCGGCCCAGGCCCCACACCTCGGCGGCGCCGGGATCGGCGAGCCGGTCGGAGCGGCCCACGGAGACCGCGCCACGGGTCACGGCCCACAGCGGGGCCGGGACAGCCACGTCGCCGAGGGCCTGCACCAGCGCGGCGGTCTCCACCGCGCCCAGCAGCGAGACCACACCGGCCACGTCGGCGAAGTCCGCGAGCAGCGCGGCGACCGCCGCGCGGGCGGATCCCGCCGGGACGGCGAGCGTACGCACCTCGGCACCCGCGCCTGCCAGCGCGGCCACCACATCGGCATCGCCCCCGCCTCCGCCCGCGGCCTCGGCCGGTCCCGCGACCAGCCACGAGCCCGACAGCCGGACACCAGCGGCCGGGTCGGCCAGCGGCTTCCAGGTGACGCGGTACCGCCAACCGTCCACCGCCGACTGCGCCTTGCGACGCTTGCGCCACGCCGACAGGGCGGGCAGGACACCTGCCCAGCTCTCCCCGTCGCCGGACTCGACCGTCTCCGCCAGCGACTCCCGGTCCTCGCGCTCGACCGCGTCCCAGAACCGGGCGTCCACGGCGTCCGTGGTGCCGTCACCGGCAACGGCCCCGGTCCGGACGGTCTCCGGCCAGTAGCGCTGGTGCTGGAAGGGATACGTGGGCAGGTCCGCGTACCGGGTCACGATGCCGGTCCCGTGGAAGGCGGCCCAGTCGACCGGGACGCCCCGGACGTGGGCGGTGGCCAGTGCGGTGACGACGGTCTCGGCCTCGATCCGGCCGCCACGCAGCGCGGGCACGAAGCCGGCGTTCCCGTCGGTCACGCAGTCCTGGGCCATGGCGGAGAGGACCCCGTCCGGACCCAGCTCGATGTACGTGGTGACTCCGGCTGCTTCGAGCGCGCGGATACCGTCGGTGAAGCGGACCGCCTCCCGGACGTGACGGACCCAGAACTCGGGCCGCGTCAACTGCTCCGAAGCGAGAGCACCGCTCACATTCGAGACCAGTGCTATCCGCGGGGCCTGGTACGTGATGCTCTCGGCGACCTCACGGAAGGCGTCCAGCATGCCGTCCATGTGCGGCGAGTGGAACGCGTGACTGACGGTCAGCCGCTTGGACCTGCGGTCGCTGAACGATCCGGCGATCCTCTCGGTCTCGTCCGCGTCGCCCGCGATGACCAACGAGCGCGGCCCGTTGATCGCGGCAATGCTCACCCCCTCGCCGAGCAGCGGAGCGACCTCGTCCTCGGTCGCCTCCAGCGCGATCATCGCCCCGCCCTCGGGAAGGGCCTGCATCAGCCGGCCACGCGCCGACACCAGCCGGCACGCGTCCTCCAGTGAGAACACCTCGGCCACATGCGCCGCGGCGATCTCACCGATCGAGTGACCGGACACGTAGTCGGGCTTCACACCCCATGACTCGTACAGCCGGAAGAGGGCGACCTCCACAGCGAAGAGCGCCGGCTGCGCGTACTCCGTCCGGTTCAGCAACTCGGCGTCCTCGCCGAACAGCACGTCCTTCAGCGGCAGTTCGAGGTCCGTCCGCTCGGCGACCGCGTCGAAGGCAGCGGCGAACACCGGGTACGCGGCGTACAGCTCACGCCCCATCCCCAGCCGCTGGCTCCCCTGCCCCGTGAACAGGAACGCCGCCTTCCCGCCGGCCCCCGAGCCACGGACGACACCGGGGGCCGTGCTGCCCTCGGCGAGGCTGGCGAGTCCGGCCAGCAGGCCCTCGCGATCCCCCGCCACCACGGCGGCCCGCTCCTCGAACGAGGACCTCCCCAGCGCCAGGGCGCGCCCGACCTCGGCCGCAGCCAGTTCCGGAGCGGCAGTCGCACAGGAGAGCAGTGCTCTCGCCTGGTCCCGCAGGGCGGAGTCGGTCTTCGCCGACAGCAGCACCGGGAGTACCGGCTGCTCGGAGGCGGCGGCTGCGGCTACGGTGTCCGGAGCGGCCAGTTCCGGTGCCTGCTCAAGAATGGTGTGCGCGTTCGTCCCGCTGAAGCCGAACGAGGAGACCCCCGCGCGACGCGGGCGACCCGTCTCGGGCCACGCCACCGTTTCCGTCAGCAGGGCGATGTCGCCCGCGTCCCAGTCCACCTGCGGGGACGGCTCGTCGACGTGCAGCGTTTGGGGCAGCACGCCGTGGCGCATGGCCATGACCATCTTGATGATGCCCGCGACACCGGCCGCGGCCTGCGTGTGCCCGATGTTCGACTTGACCGACCCCAGGTGCAGCGGCAGCCCCGCCGGACGGTCCTGCCCGTACGTCGCCAACAGCGCCTGCGCCTCGATCGGATCACCCAACCGCGTCCCCGTACCGTGCGCCTCGACGGCGTCCACCTCGGCAGCGGTCAGCCCCGCGCTCTCCAGGGCGGCCCGAATCACCCGCTGCTGCGAGGGACCGTTCGGGGCGGTCAGACCGTTGGACGCGCCGTCCTGGTTGACAGCAGAGCCACGCACCACGGCCAGGACGGGATGCCCGTTGCGGCGCGCGTCGGACAGACGCTCCACGAGCAGCATGCCCACGCCCTCGCCCCAGCCCGTGCCGTCGGCAGCCGCGGCGAAGGCCTTCACGCGACCGTCGGAGGCGAGCCCCCGCTGACGGCTGAACTCGATGAAGGTGCCCGGCGTGGACATCACCGTGACGCCGCCCGCCAGGGCCAGGTCGCACTCGCCGTTGCGCAGCGCCTGGATCGCCCAGTGCAGCGCGACCAGCGAGGAGGAGCAGGCCGTGTCGACCGTGACCGCGGGGCCCTCCAGGCCGAAGACGTACGAGAGCCGGCCGGAGACCACACTGGCGGCGGTGCCGGTCCCGAGGTGGCCTTCCAGGCCCTCGGAGTCCTCCAGGAGTACGGAGAGGTAGTCCTGGCCGTTGGTGCCGACGAACACCCCTGCCTGGCTGCCCCGGAGCGTCTCCGGGGCGATGCCGGCGCGCTCGAACGCCTCCCACGACGTCTCCAGCAGCAACCGCTGCTGCGGGTCCATCGCCAGCGCCTCACGCGGCGAGATCCCGAAGAACTCCGCGTCGAAGTCGGCCGCGTCGTAAAGGAACCCGCCCTCACGGGCGTACGACGTGCCCAGCGCGCCGGGGTCGGCGTCGTAGAGCGCGTCGACGTTCCACCCCCGGTCCAGCGGGAGGTCGCCGACGGCGTCAGTGCCGGACGCGAGCAGTCGCCACAGGTCCTCGGGCGTCCGTACGCCGCCGGGGAAGCGGCAGCTCATCGCGACGATGGCGATCGGGTCGTCGGTGGAGACGGCCACGGCCGGCAGCAGCGTGCCGGACACCTCGACTCCGCCCACCAGTTCGGCCCGCAGGTACGCGGCGAGGGAGGTCGAGGTCGGGTAGTCGTAGACCAGGGTGGCCGGGAGCTTCAGACCGGTGGCCGCGGCGAGTCGGTTGCGCAGCTCGACGGCGGTCAGCGAGTCGAAGCCGATCTCACGGAAGGCGCGCCCCGCCTCGATCTCGTCGGCACCGGAATGCCCGAGCACCTCGGCGACCTGGGTACGCACCAGGTCGAGCAGGAACGCCTCGCGGTCGCCCGCGGGCAGCTCCTGGATCCGCCGGGCCAGCGACGAACCGGGCTGCGCGGCCTGACCGTTGACGGCACGGGTGGCCGCGACCTCGGGGAGCTCGGCGAGGAGGTTGCTTCCCCGGACGGCGGTGAGGCCCGGAGCGTAGCGCTCCCACTCCACGTCCACGACCATCAGCGCGGCCTCGATGGAGCCGACGTTGTGGATCATCGCCGTCAGCGCCGCATCGGGCGCCATCGGCGGCACGCCGCCCTGGCGCATACGGGCTTCCAGCGCCTGGTCGGCGGCCATGCCGCCGTCGGCCCACGGGCCCCAGGCGAGCGAGGTCGCGGCCAGCCCGTCGGCGCGGCGCTGCTCGGCCAGGGCGTCCAAGTAGGCGTTGGCGGCGGCGTAGTTGGCCTGACCCGCCGCACCGAGCGTGCCACTCATGGAGGAGAACAGCACGAACGCATCGAGCTCGATGCCGAGTTCGACGGTGAGCTCGTGCAGGTTGCGGGCGGAGTCCGCCTTGGCCCGCAGCACCGACGCGAACCGCTCGGCGGTCAGGGAGTCCAGCACACCGTCGTCCAGGACACCGGCCGTATGCACGACGGCCGTCAGACCCTCCGCCTCGCCCGCCAGCAGCTCCCGCAAGGCGTCCCGGTCAGCGGCATCGCACGCCACCACGGACACGTCCACACCCAAATCGAGCATTTCGGCGGCGAGTTCGGCCGCACCCGGGGCGTCCATGCCCCTGCGGCTGGTCAGCACCAGGCGTTCGGCGCCCTCGGCGGCCAACCTCCGGGCGACCTTGCCGCCCAGGGCGCCCGTACCACCCGTGATCAGGACAGTGCCGGACGGGGTCCACGAGCCCTGACCGCGAGGCGCACGGACGAGGCGACGGCCGAAGACGCCCGCCTCCCGCACCGCAACCTGATCCTCGTCAGAACCGGAGCCCGCGAGCACGCCGGCAAACCGGGCCGCTGCCCGCTCGTCCAACTCGGCCGGAACATCGACCAGACCACCCCATCGCTCCGGGTACTCCAGCGCCGCCACCCGACCAAGGCCCCAGACACCGGCGGCGACCGGGTCCGTCAGCCGGTCGGACCGGCCCACCGAAACCGCGCCCCGCGTCACCGCCCACAACGAAGCCACCACACCGGCATCACCCAACACCTGCACCAGAACAGCGGTCTCCACCACACCCAGCAGCGAAACCACACCGCTCACGTCGGCGAAGTCCGCGAGCAGTGCGGCGAGCGCCGCGCGGTCGGATCCCGCCGGGACGGCGAGCGTAGGCACCGTGGCACCCGCACCCGACAGCGCGGCCACCACGTCCGAGTCGCCCGCGCCCTCGGCGGCCGACACCACCAGCCACGAACCACTCAGCCCGCCGGCAGGGCTACCGGTCAGCGGCTTCCAGCTGACCCGGTAACGCCAACCATCCACCTCCGACTCGGCCTTGCGCCGCTTACGCCAGGCCGACAGGGCCGGCAACAACTCGGTGACGGTGGCGTCACCGGCCACGTCCAGCTCGGCAGTCAACGCGGCCAGATCCTGCTGCTCGACCGCGTCCCAGAAACCGTCGTCCGTGACGGGAGCGGTCCCGCCGATGACGGGAGCACCGGTGGGCAGGACGGTGTCCGGCCAGTAGCGCTTGCGCTGGAAGGCGTACGGGGGCAGGTCCACGCGGCCGGCGCCCGTACCGGCGAAGAGGGCGGACCAGTCCACGGCCGCGCCGCGAACATAGGCCTGGGCGAGGGCCGCGACGGCGGTCTCGGCCTCGTCACGGCCACCACGCAGGGCGGGGACGAAGACAGCGGCGTCGGCGTTCTCGACGCACTCCTGGCCCATGGCGGAGAGAACCCCGTCCGGACCCAACTCGACAAACGTGGTCACCCCAGCGGCTTCGAGGGTCTGGATACCGTCGCTGAAACGGACCGCCTCACGGACGTGACGGACCCAGAACTCGGGCCGCGTCAACTGCTCCGAAGCAAGAGCACCGCTCACATTCGAGATCACCGATATCTTCGGCAGCCCGTACGTCAAGCCCTCCGCCACGGCACGGAAGTCGTCCAGCATCCCGTCCATGTGCGGCGAATGAAACGCGTGACTGACCGTGAGCCGCTTCGACTTGCGGTCGGAGAACGATCCGGCGATCCTCTCGGCCTCGCCAGCATCACCCGCGATGACGACGGACTGCGGCCCGTTGATCGCCGCGATGCTCACCCGCTCGCCCAGGAGCGGCGCGACCTCCGCCTCGGTGGCTTGAAGGGCGATCATCACCCCGCCCTCCGGCAGCGCCTGCATCAGCCGACCCCGCGCCGACACCAGCCTGCACGCGTCCTCCAACGAGAACACCCCCGCCACATGCGCAGCAGCGATCTCACCGATCGAATGCCCGGACACGAAGTCCGCCCGCACACCCCACGACTCGAACAGCCGGAAGAGGGCAACCTCCACCGCGAACAACGCCGGCTGCGCGAACTCCGTACGGTTCAACAGCTCAACATCGTCCCCCAACAGCACCTCCTTCAGCGGCAGTTCGAGATCCATCCGCTCCGCCACCGCGTCCAACGCCGCAGCGAACACCGGGTACGCCCCGTACAACTCCCGCCCCATACCCAGCCGCTGACTCCCCTGCCCCGTAAACACGAAGGCGAGCCCGCCACTGTCGACCGCGCCCCGGACCAAGCCCACCGAGGTCCCGCCCTCGGCGAGAGCCGTAAGCCCGGCGGTCAGACCCACGTGCCCATCGGACGGAACCCCCAGCACGACCGCCCGATGCTCCAGAGCAGCGCGACCGGTGGCGAGCGAGTAGCCGACATCCAGGGCGCCGACCGGGCCCTCCGCGAAACCGCGCAACCGAACAGCCTGACCCCGCAACGCCTCGGCCGTACGACCCGAGACAAGCCACGGCAACACCGGCACCGTGCGAGACGCCTCAGGCACCGAGGCCGGCATGTCCTCAGGAGCCTGCTCGACGACGGCGTGGGCGTTGGTGCCGCTGTAGCCGAAGGAGGAGACACCCGCGCGGCGCGGGCGGCCCGTCTCCGGCCAGGCCACTGCCTCGGTCAGCAGGGAGATGTCCCCGGCGGACCAGTCGACGTGCGGAGTCGGCTCGTCCACGTTCAGGGTCCTGGGCAGGACCCCGTGGCGCATGGCCATGACCATCTTGATGACGCCGGCGGCACCGGCGACGGCCTGGGTGTGGCCGATGTTCGACTTCACCGAGCCGAGCCACAGCGGCCGGTCGGCGGAGCGCCCCTGGCCGTACGTGGCGAGCAGCGCCTGCGCCTCGATCGGGTCGCCGAGTGCCGTACCCGTACCGTGCGCCTCGACGGCGTCCACGTCCGTGGCGGACAGGCCGGCGTCGGCGAGGGCCTCGCGGATGACGCGCTGCTGGGACGGGCCGTTGGGAGCGGTCAGACCGTTGGAGGCGCCGTCCTGGTTGACGGCGGTGCCCTTGATGACCGCGAGGACCGGGTGGCCGTTGCGGCGTGCGTCGGACAGGCGCTCCACCAGGAACAGGCCGACGCCCTCGGACCAGTTGGTGCCGTCAGCGGAGGCGGCGAAGGCCTTGATGCGGGCGTCGGCGGCGAGGCCGCGCTGCCGGCTGAACTCGGTGAACGCTCCGGGCGTGGACATGATCGTCACGGCGCCGGCGAGTGCCATCGTGCAGGTGCCGCGCCGCAGTGCCTGGGCCGCGAGGTGCAGGGTGACCAGGGACGACGAGCAGGCCGTGTCGATGGTGACGGCCGGGCCCTCCAGGCCGAAGGTGTAGGAGATGCGGCCGGAGACGACGCTGGCGGCGTTGCCGGTGCCGAGGTGGCCCTCCAGTCCGTCGGAGTCGTTGAGCCAGAGCTGGAGGTAGTCCTGCGCGTTGGAGCCGACGAAGACGCCGGTACGGCTGCCGCGCAGGGTCGCCGGGTCGATGCCGGCCCGCTCGAAGACCTCCCAGGTGGTCTCCAGCAGCAGCCGCTGCTGCGGGTCCATCGCCAGCGCCTCGCGCGGCGAGATCCCGAAGAGGCCCGCGTCGAAGAGCGCGGCGTCGTGCAGGAAGCCGCCTTCGCGCACGTAGGAGGTGCCCTCTTGGTCGGGGTCGTCGCTGTAGAGGGTGTCGAGGTCCCAGCCGCGGTCGGCGGGGAAGGCGGTGATGCCGTCGCGGCCCTCGGCGAGCATGCGCCACAGGTCCTCGGGGGAGGCGATGCCGCCGGGGAAGCGGCAGCCCATGGCCACGATGGCGATGGGGTCGTCGGACTCGTCGGCGGCGGTCCGAGCGACCGCGGCGGTGCCGGCCTGGGCGGCCACGTCGCCGACGATCTCCTCCCGCAGGTACGCGGCGAGCGCGGTCGCGGTCGGGTAGTCGAAGACGAGCGTGGCGGGCAGTCTGCGCCCGGTGGCCTCGCCGAGCAGGTTGCGCAGTTCGACGGCGGTCAGCGAGTCGAAGCCGAGCTCCTTGAACGAGCGGCCGGGCTCGACGGAGGCGGGGCCGGGGTGGCCGAGGGCGGAGGCGACCTGCTTGCGTACGAGGTCGAGCAGGACCCGGTCCTGTTCGGCGGCCGGGAGGCCGGCCAGACGGCGGCGCAGCCCGTCCTCGCCGCCCGCGAAGGCCGCGCCGGTGGCGGTGCGGCGCGCGGCGACACGGACCAGGCCCCGCAGCAGCGGCGCCAGAGTGCCGGCGCGGGCCTGGGTGCGCAGCGCGGCGGTGTCGATGCGCATGAGCACCGGGGCGGGCTCGTCGAGCCGGTGCACCAGGTCGAACAGGTCCAGGCCCTCGGCGGTGGTCAGGGGCGGCAGGCCGTTCCGGCGCATGCGGCCGAGGTCGGCCTCGGTGAGGGTGCCGGCCATGCCGTCGGCGTCGGCCCACAGTGCCCAGGCGGTTGAGGTGGCGGGCAGCCCCAGGTACCGGCGGTGCTCCGCGAGGGCGTCGAGGAAGACGTTGGCGGCGGCGTAGTTGCCCTGGCCGGGGCCGCCGAAGACACCGCCGATGGAGGAGAAGAGGACGAAGGCGGTGAGGTCGAGGTCGCGGGTCAGCTGGTGCAGGTTGCAGGCCGCGTCCACCTTGGGGCGCAGCACGGCCGAGAGCCGCTCGGGGGTGAGGGAGGCGATCACGCCGTCGTCGAGGACGCCGGCGGTGTGTACGACCGCGCCGAGCGGGTGCTCCGCGGGCACGGCGGCCAGGACGGCGGCGAGCGCGTCCCGGTCGGCCACGTCGCAGGCCGCCCAGGTGGCGGTGGCCCCCAACTCGACCAGTTCCGCGGAGAGTTCGGCGGCGCCTGGTGTGTCCGCGCCGCGTCGGCCGACCAACAGCAGGTGTCGTACGCCGTGTTCGGTGACCAGGCGGCGGGCGACCAGGCCGCCGAGCATGCCGCCCGCGCCGGTGACGAGCACGGTCGCGTCGGGGGCGTACGTGACGACGGGTTCGGTGTCGTCCTCCTCCTCACGCACCGGCACGCGGACCAGGCGGGGGGCGTGCGCGGTGCCGTCCCGCAGGACGAGTTGCGGTTCGCCCGCGTCGAGCGCTGCGGGCAGGGCGCGTACGGAGGAGTCGAGACCGTCGGTGTCCAGCAGCAGGAGCCGGTCGGGGTACTCGGACTGCGCGGAGCGCAGCAGGCCCCACACGGCGGCGTGGACGGGGTCGGTGACGGTGTCGCCGACCGCGCCGCGCGTGACCACGACGAGCCGGGCGTCTCCGAACCGCCCGTCTCCGCACCACTGTTGGACCAGCGCGAGTGCGCGGTGCGCGGCGTCGTGCACGGCCTCGGCGTCCACCCCCGGCGTACCGTCGACGGTGTACGGACCGTAGCCGACGAACACGGCGTCCGGGACGGGCGTGCCGTCCGCGACGGCTCCGGCCAGCGCGGTCAGGTCTCTGTACGCGGCGATTTCGCCGCCCAGCGCGGTGGGCAGCGCCTCGAATGCCGTATCGGGCGCGGCATCGAACGTGGCATCGGACGTGGTCTCGTTTCCGGCCTCATTTCCGGCCTCGTGGCCGGTGAGCACGTCGGCCGGATCGCCTAGCACAGCCCAGCGCAGGGTGCGCGCGGGCGTTTCGGCGGGGGTGGGCAGCGCGGTCCACTCGGTGCGGAACACCGACTCGTGGTGCGCGGCGCGGGCGACCCGCAGCTGGTCGGCGGAGACCGTGCGCAGCACCAGCGAGTCGACGGTGGCGACCGGTGCGCCGCCGGCGTCCGCGATCTCCAGGCTCACGCCGTCGGCACCGGCCGGGGTCAGACGCACCCGCAGGGCGTCGGCGCCCGCGGCGTGCAGACGCACTCCGGTCCAGGCGAAAGGCAGCCGGCCCTCGCCGTCGGCACCACCCAGCACGCCGAGCCCGAAGGCGTGCAGGGCCGCGTCCAGCAGCGCGGGGTGCAGTCCGAAGTCCCTTGCGGCAGCGGCGTGTTCCTGGGGAAGGGCGACCTCGACGCAGACCGCGTCACCGTGCCGCCAGGCAGCGGTCAGCCCCTGGAACACAGGGCCGTAGCCCATGCCGACCCCGGCGAGGTCCGCGTACAGGCCGTCGACGGCGAGCGGTTCGGCACCGGGCGGCGGCCACTCTGTCAGGTCGGCGCCGGTCTGCGCCGGGCCCTGGCCGAGCAGGCCGGAGGCGTGTCGGGTCCACGGTTCCTCGGTGGCGTCCTGCGGCCTGGAGGAGAGCGAGAAGGTACGGCGCCCGGAGCCGTCCGCGTCGGGCGCACCGAGGTGGATCTGCACCTGGACGCCACCGCGCGCGGGCAGCACCAGCGGCGCTTCCAGCGTCAGCTCCTCCAGGACGTCGCAGCCGACCTGGTCACCGGCGTGCACGGCGAGCTCGACGAAGGCCGTGCCGGGCAGCAGGACCGTGTCCATGATCGTGTGGTCGGCCAGCCAGGGGTGGGTGTCGAGACCGAGCCGGGCGGTGAGCAGCAGCCCCTCGGTGTCGGCGAGCGTCACTGCGGCGCCGAGCAACGGGTGCCCGGCCTCCTCCAGACCGGCCGCCCGCACGTCCCCGGCCCGCACGCCGGGCGCCAGCCAGTACGTCTGTCGCTGGAAGGCGTACGTGGGCAGGTCGACGCGGCGCGCGCCCGCACTGGTGAAGTACGCGGCCCAGTCGATGCGTGCGCCGTGGGCGTGAGCCTGGGCGAGGGCGGTGACGACGGTCTCGGCCTCGTTACGGCCGCCGCGCAGGGCGGGGACGAAGACAGCGGCGTCGGCGTTCTCGACGCACCCCTGGGCCATGGCGGAGAGGACTCCGTCGGGGCCGAGCTCGACGAACGTGGTGACGCCCGCGGCCTCCAGGGTGCGGATGCCGTCGGCGAAACGGACCGCCTCACGAACGTGACGGACCCAGAACTCGGGCCGCGTCAACTGCTCCGAAACGAGAGCACCGCTCACATTCGAGATCACCGATATCTTCGGCAGCCCGTACGCCAGGGACTCCGCCACGGCGCGGAAGTCGTCCAACATCCCGTCCATGTGCGGCGAGTGGAACGCGTGACTGACCGTGAGCCGCTTGGACCTGCGATCGCCGAACGACCCGGCGATCCTCTCCGCCTCCTCCGCGTCACCCGCGATGACGACGGACTGCGGCCCGTTGATCGCCGCGATGCTCACGCGCTCCGACAGCAGCGGCGTGACCTCGTCCTCGGCGGCCTGAAGGGCGATCATGACCCCGCCCTCGGGCAGCGCCTGCATCAGCCGACCACGAGCGGACACCAGCTTGCAGGCGTCCTCAAGCGACAGCACCCCGGCCACATGCGCCGCAGCGATCTCACCGATCGAATGCCCGGCAACAAAGTCCGGCTTCACACCCCACGACTCGAACAACCGGAACAACGCCACCTCAACCGCGAACAACGCCGGCTGCGCGAACTCCGTACGGTTCAACAACTCGGCACCCTCGCCGAACAACACCTCCCGCAACGGCAGTTCGAGATCCATCCGCTCCGCCACCGCGTCCAGCGCCGCCGCGAACACCGGGTACGCCCCGTACAACTCCCGCCCCATACCCAGCCGCTGACTCCCCTGCCCCGTAAACAGGAAGGCGAGCCTGCCACCGACAGCGGAACCGCTGACGACACCCGGGACGACGCGCCCCTCGACGAGGGCGGCCAGCCCGGCCAGCAACCCCTCGCGGTCACCCGCCACGACAGCGGCCCGCTCCTCGAAGGCGGCACGGCCCAGTGCCAGCGAGCCTCCGATATCGGCCGGGCGCAGCTCAGGGTGCGCCTCGACGTGCGCGAGCAGCCGACGGACCTGGTCAAGCAGCGCGTCCTGCCCCTTGGCGGACAGCAGCCACGGCACGACCGACGGCCGGACCTCCCCGGCGGGCGCGCTCTCGGACACGGGCTCGACGACGGACTCGGACTCGGGAGCCTGCTCGATGATCGTGTGGACATTGGTGCCGCTGACGCCGAAGGCGGAGACGCCGAAGCGGCGCGGACGCCCGGTCTCGGGCCAGGCGTGCTGCTCGGTGAGCAGCCGCACGGCACCGGCGGACCAGTCCACGTGCGAGGTCGGTTCGTCCACGTGCAGGGTCCTGGGCAGCACTCCGTGGCGCATGGCCATGACCATCTTGATGATGCCCGCGACACCGGCCGCGTTCTGGGTGTGGCCGAGGTTGGACTTCAGCGAACCGAGCCAGAGCGGCCGTTCGGCCTCGCGACCCTGGCCGTACGTGGCCAGCAGCGCCTGCGCCTCGATCGGGTCGCCCAGCGTCGTACCCGTACCGTGCGCCTCGACGGCGTCCACGTCGGCGGTGGTCAGCCGGGCGCTTTCCAGGGCCTGGTGGATGACGCGCTGCTGGGCGGGGCCGTTGGGTGCGGTCAGACCGTTGGAGGCGCCGTCCTGGTTCACGGCCGAGCCGCGCACGACCGCGAGGACCTGGTGGCCGTTGCGGCGCGCGTCGGAAAGGCGCTCCACCAGAAGCACGCCTACGCCCTCGGACCAGCCGGTGCCGTCGGCGGACTCGGCGAAGGACTTGCAGCGCCCGTCGGGCGACAGTCCGCGCTGCCGGCTGAACTCGACGAAGACGTCCGGGCCCGCGAGGACGGTGACGCCCGCGGCGAGTGCCAGCGAGCACTCGCCGTTGCGCAGCGCCTGGACGGCCATGTGCAGTGCGACTGATGAGGAGGAGCAGGCGGTGTCGACGGTGGCGGCGGGACCCTCCAGACCGAAGACGTACGCGAGCCGGCCGGAGGCCACGCTGGAGGCGGTGCCGGTGAGCAGATGGCCTTCGACGCCGTCGGGCAGGTCGGTGGTGGCGGCGCCGTACGCGTTGGCGGAGGCGCCGACGAAGACGCCGGCGCGGCTGCCGCGCAGCGTGGCCGGATCGATGCCGGCGTGCTCGAAGACCTCCCAGGTGGTCTCAAGCAGCAGGCGCTGCTGCGGGTCCATGGCGAGGGCCTCGCGCGGCGAGATCCCGAAGAACGCGGGGTCGAAGTCGGCCGCGTCGGGCAGGAATCCGCCCTCGCGGGCGTAGGTGGTGCCCTCGTGGTCCGGGTCGGGGTCGTAGAGGGTCTCGGTGTCCCAGCCGCGGTTCTCGGGGAACCCGGAGATGGCGTCGGCGCCGCTCTCGACGAGGTGCCACAGGTCCTCCGGGGACCGTACGCCGCCGGGGAAGCGGCAGCTCATGCCGACGATCGCGATGGGTTCGCGTGAGGCGTCGGTCAGCTCCTGGTTCCGACGGCGCAGCCGCTCGGTTTCCTTGAGGGAGGCCCGCAGCGCTTCAACGACTTTTACGTCGGGGGTTGTCATCACTCACTCCGCACTTCGGGCGCGTCAGAATCGGTTGCTGTCGGTGTCGTCGTCGTGTCCGGAGCCGTCGGCGCCGTCGAGCGCCAGGTCGAGGAGGCTCTGGAGGTCCATCGAGTCGATGGATTCGAGGGATTCGGCCTCGTCGGCCGGGTCCAGGGGGCCGGGGGTGTCAGGTCCGGCGAGTCGGAGCAGCGTGTCGAGGAGTCCGGCCTCGCGGACGCGTGCCAGCGGCACGGTGGCGAGGGTCCGGCGCAGTTCGGCGTCCCGCGGGTCCGTGTCCACGACCGGGACGGCTGTGCCGTCGCCCTCGGGGAACAGGGACGCCAGCAGGTGCCGGGCCAGGGCCTGGGGGTTGGGGTGGTCGAAGACCAGGCTGGACGGCAGGCGCAGCCCGCACGCGGCGCCGAGTCGGTTGCGCAGTTCGACGGCGGTGAGGGAGTCGAACCCGAGCTCCTTGAAGGCCCGTTCGGGGGCGATGGCGGCGGCGGAGGCGTGGCCGAGGGCCGTCGCCGTGTGTTCGCGCACCAGCTCCAGCAGCGCGGCGGCTCGCTCGTCCCCGGTCAGCCCGGCCAGTCGGCGCAGCGCCTCGGGCGTGGCGTCGGCGGGCTCCGGCGTGTCGGCGGCCGTGCCGCGCAGCGCGTCGCGCACCTCGGGCAGGTCGCCGACGAGCGGGCGGGGCCGGGCCGCGGCGAACACGGGCGCGAAGCGCGCCCAGTCCACGTCGGCGACGGTCAGGGTCGCGTCCCCGCCCGCCACGGCCCGCTCCAGGGCGAGCAGGTTGGTGGCGGGGGCGACGGGCGGCAGGCCGCGGCGGGTGAGCTGCTCCTCGGCGTCGCCCTCGGTGGCCATGCCGTCCTCCGCCCACGGGCCCCAGGCCACGGCGGTGGCGGCCAGGCCGCGGGCCGCGCGCCGCTCGGCGAGCGCGTCGAGGAAGGCGTTGGCCGCCGCGTACGCGCCCTGGCCGCCGCTGCCCCACACGCCCGCGATCGACGAGAAGAGCACGAACGCGTCGAGCGAGTCCGGCGTGTCGAACAGCGCGTCCAGGTGAACGGCGCCCGCCGTCTTGGCGGCCACCACCCGGGCGAATCCGGGCAGGTCCTCGGCGGTGCCGGGCGGCTGCGAGACGCCCGCCGCGTGCACCACGGCCCGTACCGGCGTACCGGCCCGGGCGAGCCCGGCCACCAGTGCGGCCAGCGCCTCACGGTCGGCGACGTCGCAGGCCGCGAGGGTCACGGAGGCACCGAGCGCGGTCAGTTCGGCCTCGATGCCGGCCGCCCCGGGGGCGTCGGCGCCGCGCCGGCTGACCAGTACGAGGTGCTCGGCGCCGCGCTCGGCGAGCCGGCGCGCCACGTGGCGGCCGAGCGCGCCGGTGCCGCCCGTGACGAGGACGGTGCCGCGCGGGGTCCAGCCCGAGTCGGGCGCGGCTGACCCGGCACCGCGCACCAGGCGCCGTACGACGGTGCCGGTGGCACGGACCGCCACCTGGTCCTCGTCGCCCGCCGTGTCGAGCACGGCCATCGCGGCGGCCAGGACGCGGTCGTCGCAGATCGCGGGCAGGTCCATGAGGCCGCCCCAGTTCTCCGGGTGCTCCAGGGCGACGACCCGGCCCAGGCCCCAGACCTGCGTCTGGGCGGCACCCGCGAGGGTGTCGTCGGGCAGGGCCGCGACGGCCTCCCGGGTGACGCACCACAGCGGGGCGCCGAGCCCGTCGACCGCGCCGGCCATCGCGGAGGTCAGCGCGAGCCCGACGGGAACGCCCGGGTGGTCCGGGTGCGGGCGCTCGTCCAGCGCCAGCAGGGAGAGCACACCGGCGAGCGGCCCGTCCACGGCGGCAAGGCGCCCGCCGAGCACGCTCGGGTCGGCGTCCTCGGCGTCGAGCACGAGCGGTACGACCCGCGCGCCGCCCGCGCCCATCCGGTCCGTCAGCGCGCGCACCCACGCGTCCTCGGCGT
Organism: Streptomyces sp. NPDC042002; assembly: GCF_055588305.1. Lineage (NCBI taxonomy): Bacteria > Bacillati > Actinomycetota > Actinomycetes > Kitasatosporales > Streptomycetaceae > Streptomyces > Streptomyces sp. NPDC042002. The sequence continues at coordinate 125,308 of NZ_JBVJCT010000021.1, forward strand.
GCGGCGCCGGTACGGCCACGAGCCACGTGCCCGAGGGCGTGCCCGTCCGCGCGCCGGACCACGGCTGCCAGGCGACCCGGTAGAGCAGGCCGTCGACCCGCGACCGGTCCTGCTCGCCGCGCCGCCAGGCCGACAGCGCCGGCAGTACGTCGGCCAGCGGGCGGTCCGCGTCAAGTTCCGCGCCGACGAGCGAGGCGAGGTCCGCCCGCTCGACCGCGTCCCAGAACCGGGCGTCCACGTCGTTCGGCTCCGCGAGACCGGGGGCGGGGGGCGCGGCGCCCGCGCCGACGGACTCGGGCCAGAAGCGCCGCCCCTGGAAGGCGTACGTCGGCAGGTCGACGCGCCCGGCACCCGTGCCGGAGTAGTACGCGGTCCAGTCGACGGGGCTGCCGTGGGCGTGGGCCACGGCGAGGGCGGCGGTGAGGGTGTGGGTCTCCTCCCGTCCTGCGCGCAGGACGGGGGTGAAGACGGTGGTGTCGGGGTTGTCGACGGACTCCTGGGCCATGGCGGAGAGGACGCCGTCGGGGCCGAGTTCGAGGTACGTCGTCACGCCGGCGGCTTCGAGGGTGCGGATGCCGTCGGCGAAGCGGACGGCCTCACGGACGTGGCGGACCCAGAAATCGGGGTCGGCCATGTCGTCGGTGACCACCGTGCCGGTCAGGTTCGACACCACCGCGATACGGGGGGACTCGTAGGTCAGACCCTCCGCCACCTTGCGGAAGTCGGCCAACATGCCGTCCATGTGCGGCGAGTGGAAGGCGTGACTGACCGTCAGGCGCTTGGACTTACGGCCCTTGAACGATCCGGCGATCCGCTCCGCCTCGTCCGCGTCACCCGCGATCACCACGGACCGGGGCCCGTTGATCGCGGCGATGCTCACCCGCTCGTTCAGGAGCGGCGCGACCTCGGCGTCGGTCGCCTCCAGCGCGATCATCACCCCACCCTCCGGCAAGGCCTGCATCAACCGCCCACGCGCCGACACCAGCCTGCACGCGTCGTCCAGAGACAACACCCCCGCCACATGCGCCGCCGCGATCTCACCGACCGAATGACCGGCAACAAAGCCCGGCTTCACACCCCACGACTCGAACAACCGGAACAACGCAACCTCGACGGCGAACAGCGCCGGCTGCGCGTACTCCGTACGGTTCAACAGCTCCGCATCACCTCCGAACAGCACGTCCTTCAGCGGCAGTTCGAGGTCCATCCGGCTCGCCACCGCGTCCAGCGCCTCCGCGAACACCGGGTGAGCCTCGTACAACTCCCGCCCCATACCCAGCCGCTGGCTCCCCTGCCCGGTGAACAGGAAGGCGGTGCGGCCGCCGCCGGTCGAGCCGGTGACGGTGCCGGGCGCCGGTTCGCCGGCGGCCAGGCGCGCCAAGGCCTCGGTGAGCTCCGTGCGGCCCCCGGCGACGATCGCCGCGCGCCGGTCGAGGTGCGCGCGACCGGTCGCCAGCGAGTGGGCGAGATCGAGCGGGCGCGTCCCCTCGGTAGTCCCCTCGGTGGCCTCCACCGACGCGAGCAGGCGGGCGGCCTGGGCGCGGAGGGCGTCCTCGGTACGGGCCGAGAGCAGGAACGGCAGCGGGTGCGCAGGCTCTGTCGGGGTCTCCCCCGCCGCGGCGGCCACCGGCTCCGGGGCCTGCTCCACGATCGTATGGGCGTTGGTGCCGCCGATACCGAAGGAGGAGATGCCGACGCGGCGCGGACGGCCGGTCTCCGGCCAGGCGACCGCCTCGGTGAGCAGTGCGATGTCCCCGGCCGTCCAGTCGACGTGCGGCGTCGGCTCGTCCACGTGCAGGGTCCGGGGCAGCCTCCCGTTCCGCATCGCCATGACCATCTTGATGACGCCCGCGACACCGGCCGCGGCCTGCGTGTGCCCGAGGTTGGACTTGACGGAGCCGAGCAGCAGAGGCCGGTCCGCGTCGCGCTCTCGGCCGTACGTGGCGAGCAGTGCCTGGGCCTCGATCGGGTCGCCCAGCCGCGTGCCTGTGCCGTGTGCCTCGACGGCGTCGACCTCGTTGGCGGACAGGTCCGCGCTCGCCAACGCGGCGCGGATGACACGCTGTTGGGACGGACCGTTGGGCGCGGTGAGCCCGTTGGAGGCGCCGTCCTGGTTCACGGCCGAGCCACGGACCACCGCGAGAACCAGGTGACCCTTGGCCCGGGCCTGCGACAGGCGCTCCACGAGCAGCATGCCGACCCCCTCACCCCAGCCCGTACCGTCCGCAGCCGCCGCGAACGCCTTGATCCGCCCGTCGGGAGACAGCCCGCCTTGCCGACTGAACTCGGTGAAGGTCCCCGGGGTGGACATCACGGTCACACCACCGGCCAGCGCCATGTCGCACTCGCCGTTGCGCAGCGCCTGGACCGCCCAGTGCAGGGCGACGAGCGAGGAGGAGCAGGCGGTGTCGACGGTGACCGCGGGGCCTTCGAGTCCAAGGACGTAGGAGACGCGGCCGGACAGCACGCTGCCCGCGTTGCCGGTCATCACATGGCCGCTCACGCCGTCCGCGCCGGACTCCTCCAGGTGGGCGTCGTAGGCGCCGTAGCCCGCGCCGACGAACACGCCGGCGCGGCTGCCGCGCAGCGCGGTCGGGTCGATGCCGGCCCGCTCGACGGCCTCCCAGGCGGTTTCCAGCAGCAGCCGCTGCTGCGGGTCCATGGCAAGGGCCTCGCGCGGGGAGATCCCGAAGAAGTCGGCGTCGAAGGTGTCGGCGTCGTGCAGGAACCCGCCGGTGAAGGGACGGCCGTTCTGGTCGGTGAGCCGACCCGCGGTCTCCCAGCCCCGGTTCACGGGCAGCCCGGAGATCGCGTCGGCGCCTGATTCGACGAGCCGCCACAGGTCCTCGGGGGTGCGCACACCGCCGGGGTAGCGGCAGCTCATGCCCACGACGGCGATCGGGTCGTCGGCGAGGCTCACGGCGGTCTGCGGCACACCCGCGCCGCCCGCCGTCCCGAAGTCCGCGTGTCCGCCGAGGAGTTCGTCGCGCAGATGGCGGGCGAGGGCGGCGGGCGAGGCGTAGTCGAAGACGAGGGTGGCGGAGAGCTTCAGCCCTGTGGCGGTGTTCATGCGGTTGCGCAGTTCTACGGCGGTCAGCGAGTCGAAGCCGAGGTCCTTGAACGCCTTTGCCGTGTCGACCTGTTCGGGCGAGGCGTGCCCGAGGGTTCCGGCGACCTGCTTACGGACCAGGTCGAGCAGGGCGCGGTCCTGTTCGGCGATGGGCAGCCGCCGCAGCCGCTCGGCGAGCGGCGTGCCGCCCCCGGCGCGCAGGTGGGCCCTTCGTCGGCCGCCGGCGCCCAGGAGCGTGCGGAACACCGGGGCGACCGGGCCGGACCCTGCGGCGGCACGCAGCGCGGCGAGGTTCAGCCGGGCAGGCACCAGGAGCGCACGGTCGGCGGCGAGGGCCGCGTCGAGCAGGGCCATGCCGTCGGCGGCGGACAGCGCGCCCACACCGTGCCGCTCCATGCGGCGCAGTTGGACCGCGTCGAGTGCGCCGGTCATGGTGCTCGCGTCGGCCCACATGCCCCAGGCCAGCGAGGTGCCGGGCAGTCCTTGGGCGCTGCGGTGCTGGGCGAGCGCGTCCAACAGGGTGTTGGCGGCGGCGTAGTTGGCCTGGCCGGCCGCACCGAGGGTGCCGGCGACGGCGGAGTAGAGGACGAACGCCGCGAGCGGCAGGTCCCGGGTCAGCTCGTGCAGGTGGAGCGCGGCGTCCGCCTTCGGCCGCAGCACGTCGTCCAGGCGCTCGGGCGTGAGGGAGGCCAGCACGCCGTCGTCGAGGACACCGGCGGTGTGCACGACCGCCGTCAGCGGGTGCTCGGCGGGCACGGAGGCGAGGACACTCGCCAGCGCCTCCCGGTCGGCGGCGTCGCAGGCCGCCCAGGTGACGTCGGCGCCCAACTGGGCCAGTTCGGCGGCACGTTCGGGTGCACCCTGCGCCTCGGCGCCTCGGCGGCTGAGCAGCAGCAGGTGCCGTACGCCGTGCTCGGCGGCCAAGTGACGGGCGACGATCCCGGCGAGGGTGCCGGTGCCGCCGGTGATCAGGACGGTGCCGTCCGGGTCGAGGACGGACGCCTCGGTACGGGTGCCGGGGCGGCTGCGGGTGAGGCGGGGCGCCCGGAACTCACCGGCGCGCAGCATGAGTTCAGGCTCTCCGCACGCCAGGGCCGCGAGGACCCCGGCCGAGACGTCCGCGCCGGACACGTCCAGGTCGGCCAGGACGAACCGGCCGGGGTTCTCCGTCTCGGCGGAGCGCACCAGGCCCCATACGGCGGCGTGCGCCAGGTCGGTCACCGGCTCGTCGGGGGCGGCGACCGCGCCCCGGGTCACCACGACCAGGCGCGCGTCGGCGAACCGCTCGTCGGCCGTCCACTCCTGGACGAGCGCGAGCGCGCGGCGCGTCGCCGTGTGCAGCGCTCCGGTGCGGTCGCCCTCCGCCTCCGGGCCGGCCGGCACGAACGGGGCGACGACGTAAGCCGGTACGGGTGCCCCGGCGTCGATCGCGGCGGTCAGCGCCGCCAGGTCGGCGTAGGGGGTGGCGCCGGGGGTGGCGGGACCGAACGCGTCGGTCCCGAGCACCGCCCAGCCCTCTGAGGCTCCGGCGGCGGGGCTCACGGGCACCCAGTCGAGCTGGAACAGCGCGTCGCGGACGACGTCCGGCGTGGTCTCGTCGACCTGCGCGTAGGGGTTCGGTACGAGCGTGCCCACGCTGGCGACCGGGTCGCCGAGGTCGTCGGCGAGGTCGAGCGCCAGGGCGCCGTCGCCGAGGGAGCGGATACGGGCGCGCAGCGCGCCGGCGCCGTGGGCGTGCAGGGCGACGCCGGTCCAGGCGCCCGCCACCGGGCCGATGACGGACGGCTCGGCGTCCAGAACACGGGCCGCCTGGGCGACGGCGTCGAGCAGCGCCGGGTGAAGGCCGAACCGGCCCGCCTCGGCGTCGTCCTCGGGCAGTCGCACCTCGACGAAGAGGTCCCCGTCGCGCCGCCAGGCGGCCTCGACCAGGTCCGTCCAGGTCGGCGCGTCGGCCGGCACGGGTTCGGCGCCGATCGGCGGCCACTGTGCCAGCTCGAACCGCGCGGCCGGCGCCGTGGGCGCGACGACCCCTCGGGCGTGGCAGGTCCAGGGCGCGTCCTTTGGGGCGTCCTCGGCGCGCGCGGAGACGGTCAGGGCACGGCGGCCCCGCTCGTCGGCGCCCGTCACGAACACCTGGAGCCGTACGGCGCCCTCGGCGGGCAGCGTCAGCGGCGCGCCCGGCGTCAGCTCCTCGACGTACCCGCAGCCGGCCCGGTCGGCCGCGTGCAGGGCGAGCTCGACGAGCGCGGCACCGGGCAGCACGCCCTCGGCCCCGGCCCATGGCCGCGCACCCGGAGTGAGCCGACCGGTGAGCAGTACACCGTCGGTGTCGGCCAGCGCGACGGCCGCGCCGAGCAGCGGGTGCCCGGCGGGGTCCAGCCCGGCCCCGCTCACGTCCGCGGTGCCGCCGACGCCGGGCTCCAGCCAGTAGCGCTCGCGCTGGAAGGCGTACGTCGGCAGGTCGACCCGGCGCGCGCCCGTACCGGCGAAGTACGCGGCCCAGTCGACGCGTGTGCCGTTGACGTGCGCGAGGGCGAGGGCGCTGACGGCGGTCTCGGCCTCGTCGCCTCCTGCGCGCAAGGCGGGGACGAAGACAGCGACGTCGGCGTCGGTGTTCTCGACGCAGTCCTGGGCCATGGCGGAGAGGACGCCGTCGGGGCCGAGTTCGAGGTACATGGTGACGCCTGCGGCTTCGAGGGTGCGGATGCCGTCGGCGAAGCGGACCGTCTCACGGACATGGCGGACCCAGAACTCGGGCCGCGTCAACTGCTCCGAAACGAGAGCACCGCTCACATTCGAGATCACCGATATCTTCGGAAGCTCATAGGCCAGAGACTCCGCAACGGCGCGGAAGTCGTCGAGCATGCCGTCCATGTGCGGCGAGTGGAACGCGTGGCTGACTGTGAGCCGCTTCGACTTGCGACCGGAGAACGATCCGGCGATCCGCTCGGCGTCATCCGCATCACCCGCGATCACCACGGACCGCGGCCCGTTGACCGCGGCGACACTCACGCGCTCGTTGAGCAGCGGAGCGACCTCGTCCTCCGTGGCCTGGAGGGCGATCATCACGCCACCCTCCGGCAGCGCCTGCATCAGCCGACCCCGGGCAGCCACCAACTTGCAGGCATCCTCCAGGCTCAGCACCCCGGCCACATGTGCAGCCGCGATCTCACCAACCGAGTGACCGGCAACGAAGTCCGGCTTCACACCCCACGACTCGAACAACCGGAAGAGGGCGACCTCCACCGCGAACAGCGCCGGCTGCGCGAACTCCGTGCGATTCAGCAACTCGGCGTCCTCGCCGAACAACACGTCCTTCAGCGGCACTTCGAGCTCCAGCCGCTCCGCGACCGCGTCCAGCGCCGCCGCGAAGACCGGGTACGCCCCGTACAACTCGCGCCCCATGCCGAGCCGCTGGCTCCCCTGCCCCGTGAACAGGACCGCCGTGCGACCGGCCTTGGTGGCCGTGCCCCGCACCAGTCCGGGGGCCGGCTCCCCCTCGGCGAGGGCCGCGAGGGTGCGGGTCAGATCGTCGCCGGTGCGGCCGATGAGCACGGCGCGGTGCTCCTGGGCGGCGCGGGTGGTGGCGAGTGAGTGGGCGAGGTCGAGCGGGCGCGCGTCGACGAGGTCGGTACCGGCCGCGGTGTGCAGCCGGGCGGCCTGGGCGCGCAGGGCGGCGTCGCTGTGGCCGGAGAGGGTCCAGGGCAGCACGGCGGGAGCGGTGACCGGCGCGGTGGTCTCCTCCTCGGCCTCAGGCTCGGGGGCCTGTTCGAGGACGGTGTGCGCGTTGGTGCCGCTGACGCCGAAGGCCGAGACGGCCGCGCGGCGGGGCGCGTCGGTGCTGGGCCAGGACTCGGCCTCGGTGAGCAGCGTGACGGCGCCGCCGGACCAGTCCACGGCCGGAGTGGGCTCGTCCACGTGCAGGGTCTTCGGCAATACGCCGTGCCGCATGGCCATGACCATCTTGATGATGCCCGCGACACCCGCGGCGGCCTGGGTGTGTCCGAGGTTGGACTTCAGCGAGCCCAGGCGCAGTGGCCTGTCGGCGGCCCGGTCCTGGCCGTAGGTGTTGAGCAGGGCCTGGGCCTCGATGGGGTCGCCGAGGGTGGTGCCGGTGCCGTGCGCCTCGACCACGTCGACCTCGGCCGCGGAGAGCTGGGCGTTCTCCAGGGCCTGGCGGATGACGCGCTGCTGGGCGGGCCCGTTGGGGGCGGTGAGGCCGTTGCTGGCGCCGTCCTGGTTGACGGCGGAACCACGCACGACGGCGAGGACCTGGTGCCCGTTGCGCCGGGCGTCGGACAGACGCTCCACGAGGAGCACTCCGACGCCCTCGGACCAGCCGGTGCCGTCCGCGGAGGCGGCGAAGGACTTGCAGCGCCCGTCGGCGGCGAGCCCACGTTGCCGGCTGAACTCGACGAAGACGTCCGGGTTGGGCATCACGCACACGCCGCCGACCAGGGCGAGCGAACACTCGCGCTGACGCAGTGCCTGGGCGGCCAGGTGCAGGGCGACCAGCGAGGACGAGCAGGCGGTGTCGATGGTGGCGGCCGGGCCCTCGAGTCCGAAGACGTACGCGAGCCGGCCGGACAGGACGCTGGTGGCGGCGCCCGTGAGCAGCAGGCCCTCCAGTCCTTCCGGGACCTCTACGAGGTCGGAGCCGTAGCCCATGGCGCCCGCGCCGACGTAGACGCCGGTGCGGCTGCCGCGGACCTCGGTGGGGTCGATGCCGGCGCGTTCGAAGACCTCCCAGGAGGTCTCAAGCAGCAGCCGCTGCTGCGGGTCCATGGCGAGGGCCTCGCGCGGGGAGATCCCGAAGAATCCGGGGTCGAATTCCGTCGCGCCGTCGAGGAATCCGCCGCCGGTGTTGTAGAAGGTGCCCTTCTTGTCCGGGTCGGGGTCGGCGAGGGACGCGACGTCCCAGCCCCGGTCGCCGGGAAAGCCGGAGATGGCGTCGCCGCCCTCGGCCACCAGGTGCCACAGGTCCTCGGGCGATCGCACGCCGCCGGGGAAACGGCAGCTCATCGCCACGATCGCGATCGGCTCCCGGGCATCCGCCTCGGTCTCCTGGAGGCGGCGCCGGGCTCGGCGCAGCTCCGCGGTCATCCACTTCAGGTTTTCGAGCAGTTTTTCTTCGTTCGCGCCGGTCATCGGAACGTCACCTCCTGGGAAACTGCGGAATGGATGCGGAAAGGGGGCTCGATCATCGGATCGGTCATCGGATCGGTCATCGGATCGGTCATCGGATCGGTCATCGGATCGGTCATCAGGTCAGGATTTTCCGAATTCGTTGTTGATGATGTCGAAGAGGTCGTCGGCGGATACCGAGTCGAGGGATTCCTCGTCGCCCTCTCCGATGACCGCTCGCTCCGCCCTGTTCCAGTCGGCCAGGAGCGCTTCGAGCCGTGCGGTGACGCGGGCGCGTTCGGTGGTGTCCTCGGGGACCGAGGAGAGGAGGTATTCCAGTTTGTCGATCTCGGCGAGGGCAGGCAGCGGTGCCGAGGTGTCCTCGCCCAGGAGTTCCGCCCGGATGTGGGCGGCCAGTGCGGTCGGGGTCGGGTGGTCGAAGACCAGCGCGGCCGAAAGCTTCAGTCCGGTGGCGGAGTTGAGGCGGTTGCGCAGTTCGACTGCCGTCAGCGAGTCGAAGCCCAGTTCCTTGAAGGCGTGCGTGGCCGCTATCTCGGCCGCGCCGTCGTGGCCGAGCACGGCCGCGACATGCGTACGGACCATGTCCAGCGCGACGCGTTCCGCCTCCTCTGCCGACTTGCCCCGCAACGCGGCTGCCATATCGGCGACTTGGGCGCCGGCTGCCGCCTGCTGTTCCTCGGCGAGCGCGCGGCGCACCTCGGGCAGATCGGCGATGAGCGGCCGGGGGCGGGCCGCGACGAAGGCCGGTACGAACCGCTCCCAGTCGACGTCCACGACCGTCACTGTGGTGTCGTCCGTGTCCAGCGCCTGCTGGAGGGCACCGATCGCGAACTCCGGTGCCATGGGGGCCAGTCCGCGACGACGCAGCTGCCCGGCGGCTTCCTCGTCGGCTACCAGACCGCCGCCGTCCCACGGGCCCCAGGCCACGGAGGTGGCCGCGCGGCCGTCGGCTCGGCGCCGCTGCGCTAGGGCGTCCAGGTGGGCGTTGGCGGCGGCGTAGGCGGCCTGGCCGCCGCTGCCCCAGACGCCGGCGATGGAGGAGAAGAGGACGAAGGCGTCCAACTCCGTGTCGCCCAGCAACTCGTCCAGGTGTGTGGCGCCGGTGACCTTGGCGTCGACCACGTCGGCGAGCTCGCCGGGCGTGGTCTCGTCGAGCGGCGCGAACTGGCCGGCACCCGCGGTGTGGAAGACCGCCGTCAGGCCGGTCAGCCCGGCGAGCAGTCCGGACACCGCGTCCCGGTCGGTCACGTCGCAGGCGACGACCGTGGCACGTGCACCCAACTCCTCGATTTCCCGCGTCAGTTCGTCTGCTCCCGGCGCGCCCGGTCCGCGCCGGCCTGCCAGTACCACGTGCTCGGCCCCGGCGTCCGCAAGCCAGCGGGCGACGTGCCCGCCGAGTGCCCCGGTGCCTCCGGTGACGAGGACCGTGCCGCGCGGGGTCCACGCGGTGCGCCCCTCGGGGAGATCGCCGCCGGTCGCGGCGTGGCCCATGCGACGGGCCAGCAGCCCTGAGGCACGTACGGCAAGCTGGTCTTCGTCGCCCGCTCCGGCGAGCGCGGCGAGCAGCCGGTCGCCGGTCCGCTCGTCCCGCACGACCGGCAGGTCCACGAGCCCGCCCCAGCGCTCCGGATGCTCCAGTGCGACGACCCTGCCCAGGCCCCAGACCTGCGCCTGGGCCACGCTCTCGACCTTCTCGGCCGGGGTGGCGGCCACGGCACCGAGGGTGGCGCACCACAGTGGGGCGTCGATCCCTGCGTCGCCGAGGGCCTGGACGAGAACCCCCGTCTGGATCAGGCCGGTCGGCACCGCCGGGTGGGCGGAATGCGGCACCGCCGGGTGGGCGGGGCGCGGGGCCTCCGCGAGCGCCAACAGGGACAGCACGCCGTCGGCCGTGTCGCCGGCGAGCGCAGCGCGCAGCCGGTCGGCCAGCGCCGCACGGTCGGCGGCGGGCGCCGCGGGGGTCACTTCGCGTACGTCCGTACCGGCCCCGGCCAGGGCCGTCCGCACCGCGTCGGCGACCGGGTGCCCGCCCTCGGGTGTCACCAGCAGCCAGGTCCCGGTGGGCCGGGCGCCGACCGGCAGGCCCGCCGGGCGCCAGGTGACGGCGTACCGCCACCCGTCCGCGACGGTTCGCTCGGCGCGCTTGCGCCGCCAGGCGGACAGTGCGGGCAGCAGGGCGCTGAGCGGCTGGTCGGCGTCCACGCCCAGCGCGCCGGACAGCGCGGCCGGGTCCGCCGTGTCCACGGCCGCCCAGAACTCGGCGTCCGTCGCGCCACGGGCGTCCGTTCCCCCGGTCGTCGCACCGGTGACCACCGCCTCCTCCAGCCAGTAGCGCTTGCGCTGGAAGGCGTACGTGGGCAGGTCCACGCGCCCGGCGCCCTTACCGGCGAAGTACGTCGCCCAGTCGACGCGCGCCCCGTGGGCGTATGCCGTGGCGAGGGCCGCCAGAGCGGTCCGGATTTCGTCACGGCCGCCTCGAAGGGCGGGGGTGAAGACGGCGTTCTCGTTCTCGACGCAGTCCTGGGCCATGGTCGAGAGGATCCCGTCGGGGCCCAACTCCATGTAGGTGGTGACGCCCTGGGTCTCCAGGGTGCGGATGCCGTCGGCGAAGCGGACCGCCTCGCGAACGTGGCGGACCCAGAAGTCGGGGTCGGCCATGTCGTCGGTGACCACCGTGCCGGTCAGGTTCGACACCACCGCGATCTGCGGGTTCTCGTAGGCCAAGCCCTCCGCCACCTTGCGGAAGTCGGCCAACATGCCGTCCATGTGGGGCGAGTGGAACGCGTGACTGACCGCCAGCCGCTTGGACTTACGGTCCCTGAACGAGCGGACAACCCTCTCGACCTCGTCCAGGTCGCCCGCGATCACCACGGACCGGGGCCCGTTGATCGCCGCGACGCTCATCCGCTCCGACAGCAGCGGCACGACCTCGGCCTCGGTCGCCTCCAACGCGATCATCACCCCACCCTCGGGAAGGGCCTGCATCAACCGGCCACGCGCCGACACCAGCCTGCACGCGTCATCCAGAGACAACACACCGGCCACATGCGCCGCCGCGATCTCACCGACCGAATGCCCGGCAACAAAGTCCGGCCGCACACCCCACGACTCCACCAGCCGGAACAACGCCACCTCGACCGCGAACAACGCGGGCTGCGCGAACTCCGTACGGTTCAACAGTTCGACGTCCTCGCCGAACAGCACGTCCTTCAGCGGGAGTTCGAGGTCCATCCGGCTCGCCACCGCGTCCAACGCCACGGCGAACGCCGACTGGGACACATACAACTCCCGCCCCATACCCAGCCGCTGACTCCCCTGCCCCGTGAACAGGAAGGCGAGTGCGCCGTCGGTGGCGGTGCCGCGCACCGTTCCCGGCGTCTGGTCGCCCGCCGCCAGCGCGTCGAGCGCCGCGAGGAAGGCGTCCCGGTCTGCGCCGACGACCACCGCGCGGTGGTCCAGGGCGGCCCGGGAGGTGGCGAGGGTGTGGGCGATGTCGGTCGGGGCCAGCGAGCCGTCGGAGGCGACCCGGGTGCGCAACGCACGGGCCTGGGACCGCAGGGCCGCGTCGGACTTGGCCGACAGGAGCCACGGCACGACTTCGTCGGGGGACGTCGGGACGGGCAGATCCTCCTCCGGGGAGGCGGGGGCCTGCTCAAGGACGGTGTGCGCGTTCGTCCCGCTGAAGCCGAACGAGGAGATGCCGGCCCGGCGCGGACGGCCGGTCTCCGGCCACGCCGTCGCCTCGGTGAGCAGCGAGATGTCGCCCGCCTCCCAGTCGACGTGCGGCGTCGGCTCGTCCACGTGCAGCGTGGGCGGGAGCACGCCGTGGCGCATCGCGAGCACCATCTTGATCACGCCCGCGACACCGGCCGCGGCCTGTGTGTGCCCGATGTTCGACTTGATCGACCCCAGGTGCAGCGGCAGCCCCTCCGGACGGTCCTTCCCGTACGTCGCCAACAGGGCCTGCGCCTCGATGGGGTCGCCCAGCCGGGTGCCGGTGCCGTGCGCCTCCACCGCGTCCACCTCGCCGGTGGACAGCCCGGCATTCGCCAACGCGGCACGTATGACTCGCTGTTGGGACGGACCGTTCGGCGCGGTAAGACCGTTGGACGCACCGTCCTGATTGATCGCCGAGCCACGCACCACCGCGAGGACGGGGTGACCGTTGCGGCGGGCGTCGGACAGCCGCTCCACCAGGAGCATGCCCACGCCCTCACCCCAGCCCGTGCCGTCGGCCGTGGCGGCGAACGCCTTGACCCGACCGTCCGCCGCCAGGCCGCGCTGGCGGCTGAAGTCGATGTACGCGCCCGGGGACGACATCACGGTCGCACCGCCCGCGAGGGCCAGGTCGCACTCGCCGTTGCGCAGCGCCTGGGCCGCCCAGTGCAGTGCGACCAGCGACGCCGAGCAGGCCGTGTCGACGGTCACCGCCGGACCCTCAAGACCGAAGGCGTAGGAAAGGCGGCCGGAGACGACGCTCGCCGCGCTGCCCGTGCCGAGGAAGCCCTCGATGCCGTCCGGCACCGCACGCAATGTCGCCCCGTAGTCCTGGCCGTTGGTACCGACGAACACACCGGCCTGGCTGCCGCGCAGCGAGTTCGGGTCGATGCCCGCCCGTTCGAAGGCCTCCCACGAGGTTTCGAGGAGCAGTCGCTGCTGCGGATCCATCGCCAGCGCCTCGCGCGGCGAGATCCCGAAGAAATCCGCGTCGAACTCGGCCGCTTCGTACAGGAACCCGCCCTCACGGGCGTAGAAGGTGCCCTGCTTGTCGGGGTCGGGGCTGTAGAGCTTGTCGAGGTCCCACCCGCGGTCGGTCGGGAACTCCCCTATGGCGTCGCCGCCTTCGAGCAGGAGCTTCCAGAGATCCTCGGGGGTCCGTACGCCGCCGGGGAAGCGGCAGCTCATCGCCACGATCGCGATCGGGTCGTCGTCCACCGCGGGCGTGGTCGTCGGCACTGCCTCCAACACCGGTTGACTGCCCAGCAGTTCGTGCCGCAGGTGCTGCGCCAGGGACGCCGCCGTCGGATAGTCGAAGACGAGCGTCGCGGACAGGCGCACACCGGTGGCGGCACCGAGCCGGTTGCGCAGCTCGACGGCGGTGAGCGAGTCGAAGCCCAGCTCCTTGAAGGCGCGTTCGGCCCCCACGGACTCCGATCCGCCGTGCCCGAGCACGGCCGCCACCTGTGTACGGACCAGCGCCAGCAGCTCCTTCTCCTGCTCGGCCCGCGCGAGGCCGGCCAGACGCGCCGCCAGCGGTACGGCCCCTCCGGAGGAACCGGCCGACGCCGCCGCCTCGGCCCGCGCCTCGGGCAGCTCGGCCAGCAGACCGGACGGCCGTACGGCGGTGAGGGTCGGGGCGTAGCGCCGCCAGTCCAGGTCGCCCACCAGCAGGGCCGCCTCGGTGGAGCCGACGCTGCGAACCATCGCCGTAAGCGCCGCATCGGGCGCCATCGGCGGCACGCCGCCCTGGCGCATGCGGGCCTCCAGCGCCTGGTCGGCGGCCATGCCGCCGTCGGCCCACGGGCCCCAGGCCAGCGAGGTCGCGGCCAACCCGTCGGCGCGACGCTGCTCGGCCAGGGCGTCCAAGTAGGCATTGGCGGCGGCGTAGTTGGCCTGACCCGCCGTGCCGATGGTGCCGCTCATGGAGGAGAACAGCACGAACGCATCGAGCCCGATGCCGAGTTCGACGGTGAGCTCGTGCAGGTTGCGGGCCGAGTCCGCCTTGGCCCGCAGGACTGTGGCGAATCGGACCGGGGTGAGCGTGTCGAGCATGCCGTCGTCGAGGACGCCTGCGGTGTGGACCACGGCCGTCAGGCCGTCCGCCTCGGCCGCCAGCAGCTCGCGCAGCGCGTCCCGGTCGGCGGCATCACACGCGACGACGGACACGTCCACACCCGAGTCGGCCAGCTCGTGCGCCAGTTCGGCCGCACCCGGGGCATCCATGCCTCGACGGCTGGTCAGCACCAGGCGTTCGGCACCCTCGGCGGCCAACCTCCGGGCGACCTTGCCGCCCAGGGCGCCCGTGCCGCCGGTGACCAGGACGGTGCCGGACGGGGTCCACGAGCCCTGACCGCGAGGCGCACGGACGAGGCGACGGCCGAAGACACCCGAGCCCCGCACCGCGACCTGGTCCTCGCCCGGATTCGCACCGGCGAACACGCCCACCAGACGCGCCCCGGCCCGCTCGTCCAACTCGGCAGGAACGTCGACCAGACCACCCCAACGGTCCGGATGCTCCAGCGCCGCCACCCGACCAAGGCCCCACACCTCGGTGGCAACCGGGGCGACGAGCCGGTCGGAACGGCCGACGGACACAGCGCCCCGCGTCACCGCCCACAGCGGAGCCGCCACGCCGGCGTCACCCAACGCCTGCACGAGAGCGGCGCTCTCCACCACATCCAGGAGGGAGACGACACCCGCGAGGTCGGCCGGGTCTGCGAGCAACCCGGCCAGCGTGGCGCGGTCGACACCGGCCGCGACGGCGAGCGTACGCACCTCGGCACCCGCACCCGACAGCGCGGCCACCACGTCGGTCTCGTCGGCCGGGTCGGTCGACACGACCAGCCACCTACCACTCAGCCCGCCGACAGAACTACCGGTCAGCGGCTTCCAGCTGACCCGGTAACGCCAACCATCCACCTCCGACTCGGCCTTGCGCCGCTTACGCCAGGCCGACAGGGCCGGCAACAACTCGGTGACAGTGGCGTCACCGGCCACGTCCAGTTCGGCGGTCAGGGAATCCCAGTCCGCCTCCTCGACCGCGTCCCAGAAGCCGTCGTCCGCCCCGTCGCCCGCCACGCGGGCGACACCCGACAGGTCCAGCCAGTAGCGCTTGCGCTGGAAGGCGTACGTCGGCAAGTCGGCCGTCAGCGATGAGCCGCCGGCGCCGGCGCCGAAGAAGGCGCCCCAGTCGATCCTGGTGCCCCGTACGTATGACTGGGCGAGGGCCGCAGCGGCCGTCTCGGCCTCGTCGCGGCCGCCGCGCAGGGCGGGGGCGAAGACAGCGGCGTCGGAGTTCTCGACGCAGTCCTGTGCCATGGCGGAGAGGACGCCGTCGGGGCCGAGTTCGAGGTACATGGTGACGCTCGCGGCCTCCAGCGCGCGGATGCCGTCGGCGAAGCGGACCGTCTCACGGACGTGACGGACCCAGAACTCGGGCTGCGTCAACTGCTCCGAAACGAGAGCACCGCTCACATTCGAGATCACCGATATCTTCGGCAGCCCGTACGTCAGGGACTCCGCCACGGCGCGGAAGTCGTCCAGCATCCCGTCCATGTGCGGCGAGTGGAAGGCGTGACTGACCGTGAGCCGCTTCGACTTGCGGTCGGAGAACGATCTGGCGATCCTCTCGGCCTCGCCAGCGTCACCCGCGATGACGACGGACTGCGGCCCGTTGATCGCCGCGATACTCACCCGCTCGCCCAGGAGCGGCGCGACCTCGTCCTCGGTGGCCTGAAGGGCGATCATCACCCCGCCCTCAGGCAGCGCCTGCATCAACCGGCCACGCGCCGACACCAGCTTGCAGGCGTCCTCCAACGAGAACACCCCGGCCACATGCGCAGCCGCGATCTCACCGACCGAGTGACCGGACACGAACTCCGGCCGCACACCCCACGACTCGAACAGTCGGAAGAGGGCAACCTCCACCGCGAACAACGCAGGCTGCGCGAACTCCGTACGGTTCAACAGCTCAACATCGTCCCCGAAAAGCACGTCCTTCAGCGGACGCGCAAGCTCCAACTGCTCCGCCACCGCGTCCAGCGCCGCCGCGAACACCGGGTACGCCCCGTACAACTCCCGCCCCATACCCAGCCGCTGACTCCCCTGCCCCGTAAACAGGAAGGCGAGCCTGCCACCGACAGCGGAACCGCTGACGACACCCGGGACGACGCGCCCCTCGACGAGGGCGGCCAGCCCGGCCAGCAACCCCTCGCGGTCACCCGCCACGACAGCGGCCCGCTCCTCGAACGAGACACGGCCCAGCGCCAGGGCACGCCCGATCTCGCTCGCAGCCACTTCCGGAGCACCCGTCGCATACGCGAGCAGTGCTCGCGCCTGGTCCCGCAGGGCCTCCGAACTCTTCCCGGACAGCGCCCACGGCACCACACCGACCTCCGCCACCGGAGAAGCCTCCGGTTCTGGGGCCTGCTCGATGATCGTGTGAGCGTTGGTGCCGCTGATGCCGAACGACGACACGCCCGCCCGACGCGGGCGGCCCGTCTCCGGCCACGCCACCTCCGCTGCCAGCAGCGAGACGGCACCCGCGTCCCAGTCCACCTGTGGAGTCGGCTCGTCGACGTGCAGCGTTTGGGGCAGCACGCCGTGGCGCATGGCCATGACCATCTTGATGATGCCCGCGACACCGGCCGCGGCCTGCGTGTGCCCGATGTTCGACTTGACCGACCCCAGGTGCAGCGGCAGCCCCGCCGGACGGTCCTGCCCGTACGTCGCCAACAGCGCCTGCGCCTCGATCGGATCACCCAACCGCGTCCCCGTCCCGTGCGCCTCCACCGCGTCCACCTCGGACGTCGACAGACCGGCACTGGCGAGCGCTTCACGGATGACACGCTGCTGCGAGGGACCGTTCGGAGCGGTCAGACCGTTGGACGCGCCGTCCTGGTTGACGGCCGAACCACGCACCACGGCCAGGACGGGATGCCCGTTGCGGCGCGCGTCGGACAGACGCTCCACGAGCAGCATGCCCACGCCCTCGCCCCAGCCCGTGCCGTCGGCAGCCGCCGCGAACGACTTGCAACGGCCATCCACCGACAGACCGCGCTGCCGGCTGAAGTCCACGAAAGTCTCCGGCGTCGCCATGACCGCGACACCACCGGCGAGCGCCATGTCGCACTCACCGTTACGCAGCGCCTGCGCGGCGAGGTGCAGCGCGACCAGCGACGACGAGCAGGCCGTGTCGACGGTGACGGCCGGGCCTTCCAGGCCGAACACGTACGAGAGCCGGCCGGAGGCGATGCTGCCGGAGGTGCCGGTGCCGAGGTAGCCCTCGACGCCCTCGGGCAGTTCGCCGCCGTCACCGATGGCGTAGTCGTGATACATCACACCGGCGAAGACGCCGGTGCGACTGCCGCGCATCGAGGCCGGGTCGATACCGGCCCGCTCGAACGCCTCCCACGACGTCTCCAGCAGCAACCGCTGCTGCGGGTCCATCGCCAGCGCCTCACGCGGCGAGATCCCGAAGAACTCCGCGTCGAACTCGGCGGCATCGTGCAGGAAACCGCCCTCACGTGTGTACGAGGTACCGGTGTGGTCCGGATCCGGGTGGTAGAGCGAGTCGATGTCCCAGCCGCGGTCGACGGGGAAGGCGGTGATGCCGTCGCCGCCAGTGGCGACAAGCCGCCACAGGTCCTCGGGCGAGCGGACACCACCCGGAAAACGACAGCCCATGCCCACGATCACGACCGGATCATCGTCCAGCGCGACCGGCGCGGTGCGGCCTACTGCGCGGCCGGACCGGTGGCCCACGCCGGCAGAGTCGATGCCAGCGGTTTCGACGCCGCCGATCTCGGTGAGCAGGTGCCGGGCGAGGGCGCTCGGGGTCGGATAATCGAAGACCAGGGTCGGCGACAGCCGAAGCCCCGTCTCCTGCTTCAGCACGTTGCGCAGCTCCACCGCCGTCAACGAGTCGAAACCCAACTCCTTGAAAGCACGGTCGGCCTCGACCACCCCAGCACCCGCATGACCGAGCACCGACGCGACACGACCACGCACCAACTCCAGCACCAGCGCAGCACGTTCACCCGCCGACAGACCGGCCAGCCGGACCGCCAACGGAGACCCGCCCTCCACCACGGACCGCTGCTCGGCGCGGCGCCGGACGGGGACCCGCACCAGATCACGCAACAACGCCACCGTGACACCGGTGGACACCGCCTGAGTGCGCAGCACCCCCACGTCCAACCGCATCGGCAACAACACCGGCGCATCCACCGCCATCGCCGTGTCGAACAGCGCCACACCCTCCACCCCGGACAGCGCACCCATCCCGTCACGGGCCATACGCCGCAGATCCACCTCGTCGAGCCGCCCCGCCATCCCGCCCTCCTGCGGAGCCCACAAACCCCACGCAAGCGCAGTCGCACACAGCCCCTCACCACGACGCCGCTCGGCAAGCACCTCCAAAAACGCGTTGGCCGCCGCATAACTGCCCTGACCAGCCGCACCAAAAGCAGCAGCCGCACCCGAGAACAACACGAACGCGGACAGATCAAGACCCCGCGTCAACTCATGCAAATACCAAGCAGCATCAACCTTCGGCCGCAACACCCCCGCAACCCGCTCCGGCGTGAGCGAAGCGATCACACCGTCGTCCAGGACACCAGCCGCATGCACCACCGCAGTGAGCGGCCACTCGGCGGACACTGAACCCAACACGGCGGCAAGCGCATCACGGTCCGCCACATCACAGGCGACCAGCTCCGCCTCGGCACCCAACCCACCCAACTCGGCAAGCAGTTCCGCAGCACCAGCAGCATCCGCACCACGACGGCTGAGCAACAACAGCCTGCGAGCACCATGCTCCACAACCAGGTGACGGGCGAAAAGCCGACCGAGCACACCCGTCGCACCCGTCACAAGAACCGTCCCGGGAGACTCACCCAACAGCCCCGACACCTCACCCACACGCTCACCCACCGGAACACGGGCCAGCCTCGGAACACTCACCACCCCACCCCGCACAGCGAGTTCAGGCTCACCGACAGCCAGAGCAGCAGAAAACACCGACAACGACCCGACCCGACCATCCAGATCGACCATCACCAACTGACCCGGATTCTCAGACTGCGCCGAACGCAACAACCCACGCACCGCACCACCGACAGGGTCAACGGCGCTCGTATCGGACCCGTTCGCCACGGCACCAGCCGTTAGCCATACCAGCCTTACTCCGGTGAGGAGTTCGTCGGCGAACCACGCCTGGAGAGTGGCCAGCGCGTCAGTCACCGCCGCATGCACAGCAGCCGGCACATCGTGGCCCTCCGGGACAGGCGAGGAGGCGAAGACGACGTCCGGCAGCGGCTCGCCCGCGCTGACCGCGGCGGAGAGCGCGACGACGTCCGGGTACTCGGTCACCCGAGCCCCGCAGGCCGCCAGCCCGTGCACATCGCGACCCAGAACGGCCCAACGCTGCCCGTCGACACCCGCCGCACCAGCGGCGACCGGCACCCACTCCACCCGGAACAACGATTCCAGATGACCACCATCAGCCGCCCGGACCTGCTCGGCCGAGGCCACGCGCAGGGTGAGCGCGTCGACGGTCGCAACGGGGCGCCCGGTCTCATCCGCGACGTGCAGGGCGAGGGTGTACGGGTCGTCCGCGGAAAGCGGGGTGAGTCGCATGCGCAGCCCGGTGGCGCCCGCCGCGTGCAGCGTGACGCCCGACCAGGCGAACGGCAGCAGCGCGGCCTCCGCGGCATCGCCGTACCCGATGGCGTGCAGACCGGCGTCCAGCAGCGCGGGATGCACCCCGAACCGAGCCGCCTCACGCCGCCCGGCCTCAGGCAGCGTCACCTCCGTGAACAACTCCCCACCACGCCGCCACGCAGCCGTCAGCCCCTGGAACAGCGGACCGTACCCGAGACCGTCGGCCACCAGCTCCGCGTACAGGTCGCGTACGTCCACGGGTACGGCACCGGCCGGGGGCCAGACGGCGAGCTCGGCGAATTCCGAGGTCTCAGTGCCGACCCCGCCTGCGAGGAGCGCGCCGGAGGCGTGCCGGGTCCACGGCTCCTCCGCCAACGCGTCCTGCCGACGCGAGTGCACACTGAACGAACGCCGGCCCGCACCGTCCGGGGCCTCCACGACAAGCTGAAGTTGCACGCCACCGCGCGCAGGCAGCACCAGCGGAGCCTCCAGCGTCAACTCCTCGACCATGTCGCACCCGACCTGGTCACCCGCCCGGACCGCCAGGTCCACGAACGCCGTTCCCGGCAGCAGCACGCCGCCGTGGATCACGTGGTCGCCGATCCAGGGATGCGAGTCGAGCGAGAGGCGTCCGGCGAAGACCATGCCGTCGGACTCGGGCAGGGCCACGCCCGCGCTCAGCAGCGGATGCCCGGTGTCGTCCAGGCCGATCGCCTCGACGTCGCCCAGGTGGTACGCCGTCACGGCGGGCCAGTAGCGCGAGCGCTGGAAGGCGTACGTGGGGAGGTCCACGCGGTGTGCCCCGATACCGGCGAAGTACGCGGCCCAGTCGACGCGCGTGCCGTGGGTGTGAACTCGGGCGAGAGCGGTGGTGAGGGTGTCCGCCTCGTCGCGCCCGGCGCGGAGGACTGGGACGAAGACGGCGTCGGCATTCTCCACGCAGTCCTGGGCCATGGCGGAGAGAACCCCGTCCGGGCCGAGTTCGAGGTACGTGGTCACGCCTGCGGCTTCCAGGGTGCGGATGCCGTCGGCGAAGCGGACCGCCTCCCGGACATGCCGGACCCAGAACTCCGGCCGCGTCAACTGCTCCGAAACGAGAGCACCGCTCACATTCGAGATCACCGATATCTTCGGCAGCCCGTACGTCAAGCCCTCCGCCACGGCACGGAAGTCGTCCAGCATCCCGTCCATGTGCGGCGAATGAAACGCGTGACTGACCGTGAGCCGCTTCGACTTGCGGTCGCCGAACGACCCCGCGATCCTCTCGGCCTCATCCGCATCACCCGCGATCACCACCGACCGCGGGCCGTTGACGGCGGCGATGCTGACGCACTCGTTGAGCAGCGGAGCGACCTCCGCCTCCGTCGCCTGAAGCGCGATCATCACCCCGCCCTCCGGCAGCGCCTGCATCAACCGACCACGCGCCGACACCAACCGGCACGCGTCCCCCAGCGAGAACACCCCCGCCACATGCGCAGCCGCGATCTCACCGATCGAGTGCCCGGACACGAACTCCGGCTTCACACCCCACGACTCGAACAACCGGAACAACGCAACCTCCACCGCGAACAACGCAGGCTGCGCGAACTCCGTACGGTTCAACGTCTGCGCGTCGTCGCCGAACACCACGTCCTTGAGCGGCACATCAACGTCCAGGTGCGCGCACACCGCGTCGAAGGCATCGGCGAACACCGGGTACCCGGCATACAACTCCCGGCCCATCCCCAGCCGCTGACTCCCCTGCCCCGTAAACAGGAACGCGGTCTTCCCCGACAGCGGTGTGCCTGACACCACCCCCGGCCCACCCGAGCCCTGCGCCAGACCGGCCAACCCGGCCAGCAACCCCTCCCGATCACCGGCCACCACAACCGCACGACGCTCAAAAACCGAACGCCCGGCCGCCAGAGAGAAGCCAACGTCGGCCAGGCCGGCGTCCGCCCGCTCACCGAGATGGGCATGCAACGCGGCCGCCTGACCACACAACGCCTCCGCACTCCTCGCCGACAGCAGGAACGGCACCGAACGCATCGGCAGTACCGGCTGCCCCGACACCTGCGCCCCCGCCTCGGCCACCAGCTCCGGAGCCTGCTCCACGATCGTGTGCGCGTTCGTCCCACTGATACCGAACGAAGAGACACCCGCACGACGAGGCCGACCCGTCTCCGGCCACACCACCGACTCCGTCAGCAACGAGACAGCACCGGCCGACCAATCAACCTGCGCCGTCGGCTCATCCACGTGCAAGGTAGGCGGCAGCACCCCGTGCTGCATGGCGAGGACCATCTTCATCACGCCGGCGACTCCGGCGGCGGCCTGGGTGTGCCCGATGTTCGACTTCACCGAACCGAGCAACAGCGGCCGGCCCTCGGGACGGTCCTGGCCGTACGTCGCCAGCAGCGCCTGCGCCTCGATCGGGTCACCCAACCGCGTCCCCGTACCATGCGCCTCGACCACGTCCACGTCAGCCGGAGCGAGACCGCCACTGGCCAACGCGGCCCGGATGACCCGCTGTTGGGACGGCCCGTTCGGCGCCGTGAGCCCGTTGGACGCGCCGTCCTGGTTCACCGCCGAGCCACGGACAAGGGCAAGCACGGGATGGCCATTACGCCGAGCGTCGGACAGCCGCTCCACAAGCAGCATGCCGACCCCCTCACCCCAGCCCGTACCGTCCGCGGAAGCCGCGAACGCCTTGATCCGGCCGTCCGCCGCCAGCCCACGCTGCCTGCTGAAGTCGATGAAGTTCTCCGGGGTGGACATCACGGTCACACCGCCGGCCAGCGCCATCTCGCACTCGCCGTTGCGCAGCGCCTGGATCGCCCAGTGCAACGCGACCAACGAGGAGGAGCAGGCCGTGTCGACCGTGACCGCCGGACCCTCAAGGCCCAGTGCGTAGGAGATGCGGCCGGACATCACGCTGCCGGCGTTGCCGGTGCCCAAGTGTCCTTCCAGGCCGTCGGCTTCGCGGGCGACCAGGGAGAGGTAGTCGCCGCCGTTGGTGCCGACGAACACACCGGTACGGCTGCCGCGTAGCGCGGCCACGTCGATACCGGCCCGCTCGAACACCTCCCACGAGGTCTCAAGGAGCAGCCGCTGCTGCGGGTCCATGGCCAGGGCCTCACGCGGCGAGATGCCGAAGAACTCGGCGTCGAAGTCCGCGGCGCCGTCGAGAAAACCGCCCTCACACGTGTACGAGGTACCGGACCGGTCCGGGTCCGGGCTGTAGATCCGGTCGAGGTCCCAGCCTCGGTCGGTGGGGAAGCCGGAGACGGCGTCCCGGCCCTCGGCCAGGAGCCGCCACAGGTCCTCGGGCGTGGCCACGCCGCCGGGGAAGCGGCAGCTCATCGCGACGATCGCGATCGGATCGTCGGTGGAGACGGCCACGGCCGGCAGCACCGCGCCGGACACCTCGACTCCGCCCACCAGTTCGGCCCGCAGGTACGCGGCGAGCGATGCCGCGCTCGGGTAGTCGTAGACCAGGGTGGCCGCGAGCTTCAGACCGGTGGCGGCACCGAGCCGGTTGCGCAGCTCGACGGCCGTCAGCGAGTCGAAGCCCAGCTCCTTGAACGCGCGTTCCGCACCCACCGCGTCGGTGGCGGCGTGCCCGAGCACCGAGGCCACGTGCGTACGGACCAGCTCCAGCAGCTCTCGCTCCTGCTCAGTCGCCGACAGGGCGGACAGTCGCGCGGCGAGGGTGCCGGAAGGGTCTGCCCCGGAAGCGGTACGCGCCTGTTCCTGCGCCGCGCGTACGTCGGGCAGCTCGGCGAACAACTCACTGCGACGCCCGGCGACGAAGCCCGGAAGGAACCGGTCCCACGCGATGTGCGCCAGCGTCAGCGCTGCCTCGCCGCCGCCGACGGCCCGGTGGAGAGCCGTGATGGCGAGATCGGCGTCCATCGGTGGCACACCGTCGCGCCGCAAGCGCGCTTCCAGGACGGCGTCGGCGGCCATGCCGCCCTCGGCCCAGGGGCCCCAGGCGAGCGAGGTCGCGGCCAGCCCGTCGGCATGGCGTTGCTCGGCCAGGGCGTCCAAGTAGGCGTTGGCGGCGGCGTAGTTGGCCTGACCCGCCGCACCGAGCGTGCCACTCATGGAGGAGAACAGCACGAACGCATCGAGCTCGATACCGAGTTCGATGGTGAGCTCGTGCAGGTTGCGGGCGGAGTCCGCCTTGGCCCGCA
Organism: Streptomyces sp. NPDC042002; assembly: GCF_055588305.1. Lineage (NCBI taxonomy): Bacteria > Bacillati > Actinomycetota > Actinomycetes > Kitasatosporales > Streptomycetaceae > Streptomyces > Streptomyces sp. NPDC042002. Next base: position 149,080 of record NZ_JBVJCT010000021.1, read on the forward strand.
GCACCGACGCGAACCGCTCGGCGGTCAGGGAGTCCAGCACACCGTCGTCCA